>HF994138.1:15315-27006 GCA_000436915.1 Prevotella sp. CAG:1092
TCTCCATCAATCCCTCATCGTTCTCGGCAGCAGCCTCAACGAGAGTCTTGTGGAGCTCCATGGCTTTGTCCATTTCTTCTGCAGGGATATCCTCAATGACAGGAGCACCACCCTCAGGCTTCCATGAATACTTCTTCATCAACAGCACGTCAATCAAAGAATTGAAACCAGGGCCTGTAGAAATAGGATATTGTATCTGAACACACTTAGGACCATAAATCTCCTGCATGCTTGCTATGATAGCGTCAAAGTCGCACTTATCGCTATCAAGCTGATTGATAAGGAAGATTACAGGTTTTTTAAGTTTCTCGGTGTAGCGGAAATGGTTTTGAGTACCAACCTCTGGACCATACTGTCCGTTGATAAGAATAACAGCCTCATCTGTTACGTTGAGTGCTGTGATGGTACCACCCACGAAGTCATCAGAACCTGGGCAGTCGATGATATTAAGTTTCTTATTATTCCATTCTGTATGGAATACAGTTGGGAATACAGAATATCCATATTCCTGCTCTACAGGGAAATAATCACTAACCGTATTCTTGGCTTCCACTGTGCCACGGCGCTTAATGATGCCTGCTTCAAACAACATACTCTCGGCAAGAGTGGTCTTGCCTGAACCCGCACTGCCAACAAGGGCAATGTTTTTGATTTCATTAGTCTGATATACTCTCATATCAAAAGATTTAAGTTGTTAGTAATATAGTTCTGTAAAAGGTTAGAATAGAGTAAAACTCAAATTCTGCCGTCTAAGTTAGAACTTTTTTGCGACACAACCAAGAAAAAGAGCATATAGATGGCAATATTTTTACACTTATTAGTATTTTGCAAATAGTTATTAGTAATTTTGCACCATTATGACAGGATTATACATTCACATACCCTTTTGTGCAAGCCGCTGCATTTATTGCGGATTCTACTCCACCACCCTGCCCGAGCTTCAAGATAAATATGTAGATGCTCTATGCCGAGAGATGGAGCTTAGAGCTGCATTGCCTGATGCAGATAAGCATATCTCAACAATATATCTTGGTGGTGGCACACCATCGCAACTTACGCACGACAATCTCGAGCGTCTGTTCCTATATATATATAAGGTGTATGATGTAGACCCCAATGCCGAGATTACTATGGAGTGTAACCCTGACGATGTTACTCCAGAATTGCTCCGTGGATTGCCCGTAAACCGTGTGAGCATGGGCATGCAGACTTTCGACAATAACCGTTTGAAGTTTCTGCATCGTCGACATGATGCCAGCGAGGCTATACGTGCTGTCGATATTCTGCGCCAAGCTGGAATCCATAATATCAGCATCGACCTTATGTTTGGTTTCCCTGAAGAAACTCTCGACGATTGGCGCGCCGATATCAGTCAAGCTCTTACCCTAAAGCCTGAGCATATCTCTGCCTATAGTTTGATGTATGAAGAGGGAACTGCTCTTGGCAGAATGCTTGAACAAGGAAAGGTTAAGGAGATTGACGAAGAGCTTAGCCTTGAAATGTATAATGTTTTGATAGATACCCTTAGCGCTAATGGCTACGACCACTACGAGATAAGCAACTTTGCTCGCATAGCTGCCGATGGCACCTCGTTTCGCTCACGCCACAACAGCAGCTATTGGCACGACATTCCATACCTTGGCATAGGTGCTTCGGCTCATTCCTACAACAAGGCAACAAGAAGTTGGAACGTAGACAACATAAAGAAATATATCGAGGCAATAAGCAATGGCATATTGCCTTCTGAGAGCGAGATTATCGATAGCGATACCCACTACGACGACCTCATAACAACAGCCCTTAGAACAAAGGAAGGTTTCAACATCAACGAGCTGGAAGAAAAATATCGTCATCATCTACTCACCGAGGCTCAACGCCATATCGCCCAAGGCTTATTAACCCTAACAGACAATCGTCTGAGCTTAAGTCGCAAGGGCTTATATGTGAGCGATATGGTGATGAGCGATTTGATGATGTAATTACTTCTTCAAGGCTTCCATGATGTTGGCAGGCGGACGCTGTGCTTGTAGCTCGCGCTTCATAAAGTCCATATATGGTGCCACATGCGAATAATATTGGAAGTAGCCTTTGCAGAGATAGTTTAAGCCCGGCTCGCCATACTTATCTTTCTCGAAGCGATTCTTTGGACATTCGCCATGACATGCAAACTCCATATCACACTCCTTGCATTGGCGTGGCAACGAAGTATGCTTCAGTCGGCTAAAGGCATGCTGCTTGTCGCCATATAGCATTTCTATCAATGTGTGGTCGCGAATGTTGCCAAGCTTATATTCTGGGAACACAAAGTGGTCGCAGGAATATACATCGCCATTATGCTCCATAACGCCTGCATGACCGCAATTCTTTGAATAAGCACAGATGCCTGGCAACACTCCCATCCAGTTGGCAAGAGTACAGTCGAAGATTTCCACAAACATCTTGCCCACATCATTGTGCACCCACTCTTCGAAGATAGCACAAAGGAAGTTACCCCATTGTTCTGGCGTCACCGAGAAATCTGCAAGCGGAATCTCATGATTGTCGGCAAGGCTTGCCAATGTGCGTCCATCCTGATGCTGAGTCAATCGCTCCACGATAGGAGTAAACTGCAAATATTGGCAACCATTTTCCTTAAAGAAATGATAAAACTCCAAAGGATGGTCGGCATTATATGCGTTCACCACCGCCATAGCATTCCATTCCACATGATGCTTCTTCAAGAGTTCTATGCCGTGCATCACCTTCTGCCACGAAGGGTTTCCCGTGGTGGTTAGTCGGTAATGGTCGTGATACTCCTGTGGACCATCGATAGAGATGCCAACCAGCCAATTATTCTGTGCAAAGAATTCACACCATTCGTCTGTAAGCATAGTGCCATTGGTCTGGATAACATTATCTATGCGGCGACCTCGTGCATATTTCTTTTGCAGAGCCAACGCCTTTTTATAGAAATCAATGGAGCGCATCAATGGTTCACCACCATGCCAGGTGAAGAGCACTTGTGGCATAGTTTGTGCCTCGATATACTCTCGTGTGAACTGCTCCAACATCTCATCGCTCATAATATGGCGATGAGATTTGTCGTAGAGGTTGTTCTTTTCTAAGTAATAACAATATTTGCATGCCAAGTTGCAATGCGCACCTGCAGGTTTCAGCATCACATACAGAGGCTTGGCAAATGGAGTTGCTATGTTGTCAGTCATAATATATTATATATAATATGGTCTATGGGAATCGTGGTAATGTGATTTGAAAGTCTGGACTGTCGGTATGCTCCTTTAGTATTGCTGCCAACAGTTCTGCCAACAGCTCAGGATGTTCGGCTGCCACATTGTGATCTTCGTGAATATCCGTTGCCAAGTTGTAGAGTCGAGGTTCGCCTTTCTCTACCACGAGCTTCCAGTCGCCCTTTCTCACACCTATTTGGTCGGTCTCATGGAATTCCCAATATAGATATTCGTGGTGTTTCTGTTCTGCATCGTTGCCCAAGAGTGTAGGAGCAATAGAGATACCATCGAAGCCATCGCCAGCCAATCTCTTATTGGTATAGCGCTTAGCAAAGTTCTTTATTCCTGCAAGGTCGCAGAATGTTGGCATTAGGTCGTAGAAAGCAAACTGGGTGTCGTTGACTACTCCTGCCTTGATATGCTTTGGCCACCATGCAATGAAAGGTATGCGTATGCCACCCTCATAGCATTGGCGCTTCAATCCCTTTAATTTACCATCGCGACCAAAGAACTCTGGGTCGGCACCACCTTCTTCATGCGGACCATTGTCGGAAGTAAAGATTACCACGGTATTCTTGTCCAGCCCTTTAGCCTTAAGTTTTGCGAATACTTCGCCTACATATTGGTCGAGACGAGTTATCATGCCTGCAAACTGAGCGTGGGTATGAACAGAAGAATTGTATCTTGAATCTTCCCATCCGCCCCAAGTCTTATCATTAAAGAACTGTTTCTGATAGTTCTCCAAGATAGAATATTCGGGTTGTGCAAGTTCAGCATGAGGCAAAGTATAGGTCAAGAATCCTACAAAAGGATGTTGCGCATCTTGCTTGTCTATCCACTCCAAAGCTTTGTCGTGGATGATACGGGCTGAATATTGCGTACGTTTGAAATAATCTTTACCAAACATCGGATGTTGGATGTTTTGCTCCATCACCTCTCTCACCACAGCTGTATCGCCCAACGATTTGCTATATCGATTCAAAAAGTTTGGATAATATAGGTGAGCTTGGAATTGGCAAATGTAGCCATAGAATAGCACCTAAGAGAGCCGCAAAATACAAATTTGCTCTTTTGTCCATAAGGTTAAATATATTGTTAGTGAATAAATTCGAATTGTTGTTCATTTTGAGTTAACTATTTTGTTTTTACCACTTTCACCCAGTCTACCCACATTTCTACAGGTAGTTCATCGTCGTGAATCTCACCAACCCAAGTATTGTTGCCATTGAGGGTTCCACCGAGTGAGCAGTTAAGAATAAGATTGAACTTGAAGTCACAGAATGGAAATTGCAATTTTTCTTTTTCTAAATGCATATTTATATATTAATATGCTGAAACAGAATTAATTACAGGACATCCCTTTGCATCATCAAATACGACGCGTATGCCATTTGTTGTTATTTCATCAAAGCGTAGTATACGCTTGTAGCCGATAGTTGTTGTTTCTTCATTAGGATCGAGTTTAACCCATTCTTTTCCTTGAAGGTAGTATACCGAGAAGGCTTTTACACGTTGTCCCAACGGAATGTGCTCTTGAAGCATAAGGCGTGAAATCTGTTTTGCCTTGCCAAGTTGAAACTCAATGCTTGCTCCTTTTACTTTCTTTGAAGCCCAGAATGTGTCGTAGTTACCGTCGGTGATATTCTTTCCTCCATTTTTGCCTTGCTGGCTGTCAACTTTAGGAGTTACACCCTTCAAAAGGTCTACCGCCAACTCTTGCTGTATCTTTTTGTGGAAATTAACGGCGTTTGCTGAGTCTACAGGGTGGATAAGACCATTTTTATCTACAGGGAAGTTGAGAAGCATTGTAGCATTGTGGCCTACACTTCTGTAGTAAAGGTCGCAGAGGTCGTCAACACTCTTCACTTTGCCATCTTCGCTCTCGTGGTAAAACCATCCTGGTCTGATTGACACATCACACTCGGCTGGAGTCCACTGATTTCCGTCTTCCCATCCATACTGGAGCTGCTTGTAGTTCTTGAATCCTGGAAAAACTGTGTTTGCAGGTATCATCGACCAGCAAGTTTCCCCAGCAAAACCATTTTCATTGCCTACCCAGCGGCATCCTGGACCACCATCGCCAAATACTGTGGCTTTTGGTTGAAGGCTATCTACAATTTCGAAGATTCTTGGGAAGTTGTAGTAGTTTCTTCGGTCAATAGTTCTTTTTTCTTCTGCTCCACCATACCAACCGTCGCCACCATTGGCTCCATCAAACCAAACTTCGAAGAGTTCGCCGTAGTTGCTAAGCAATTCTATGAGCTGGCGATGATAGAATTTAACGTAATATGGAGAACCGTAACTTGCTTGGTTTCTATCCCAAGGCGAGAGGTAAACTCCAAACTTCAACCCATATTTCTTGCAAGCTTCGGAAAGTTCGCCTACCAAATCACCTTCACCATTCTTATAAAGGTGTATTGCGAATGCAATAGTCGGTGGTGTGTGTAGGCCAAAGGCAGAAACCGTCGTGATGTTTGGCTGTAAGGATTACTCCTTTCATACCTGCAGCCACCAAGGTCTTAGCCCATTGTTCGCAATCCAAATTTGTAGGATTAAAGGTCTTCACGTCTGTGTTGCCATATCCCCACTCCTTATCATTAAAGGTGTTAAGACCAAAATGGATGAAGGCGTAAGTTTCTAACTTTTGCCATTCCACTTGCTTGGCAGTAGGGATAGGTAGAACAGGTTCCACCTGGTTGGCGTTGCGCTGGGCTGTAGCTGTCATAGCTGTTCCCAGTAAGAACGCGAAGAGAAGAGACTTCTTCATATTACTGCTTAAATTATTAGGTTGTTTAGGTTATAGTAGTAACACTTAGGTTTAGTTAGTGATTACACTATTGGATGATATATGATACTGTTTTTTAGCTTCAATCATTTAGGAGTCTGTGTCTTGCCATGAGGCAAGCGCCTGTGATACCAGCGAGTCCTTTGAGTTCAGAGGTAACAATCTGCGAATCTTCGTTCATGATGTTGAGCGAATATTTTTTGATTCCCATGTTGACAGGCAATGTCAAGTAGTCGCCTGTTGCCGACATCTCACCTCCTACTACCAACATCTCTGGGTTGAAGATATTGATGATGCCTGCCAACTGCTTACCGAGTTCGTCGGCTATTTGTTGTAATGTTGCTACGCTAAGCACATCTTCTTTAGCAATGGCATCTAAGATATCATGCAACGAGAGTTCCTCTTTCTTATTTAAAACCTTATCGGAAAGTATTGAGACTTTTCCTTCAAGGATCTTCTGTGTCAACTTTCTCTTGAGAGCTCTGCCCGAAACTTCTGTTTCAATGCATCCAATCTTACCGCAATGGCAGATGATGTTGTTGTTGTAGGCTGTCATGTGACCAAATTCACCAGAATATCCCGACTTACCATAGTAGAGTTTACCGTCGATGATAATTCCGATTCCCAAGCCCCAACAGATGTTGACGAAGATTACATCTTTCAGTCCTTTACAACATCCTTTGCAGAATTCTGCGAAAGCCATGCTTCGAGTATCATTCTCTATGCAAACTGGAAGTTGGATTAATCCTGTGAGTGCTTCGGCAAGAGATTTATCCAGGAATGTATACATGTTATATGCTCTACCCTCGAAAGGATTCACACGTTCTGCAACATTCACACAAACCTGTAGGATTTCCTCTTTGCCGAATGGAAGACCTGCGATAAAGTCATTTACTATAGCGCTAAGTTTTTCCAAACTCTCAGGTGTGTTTTCATATATATATGGTATTCTTGTCTTTTCTGTTATTAGATTCCCACAGAAATCGCTTGCTGCAAGTGCTAAACAATCCATCTCTGGATTTACACCAACAAAATAGCCTGCCGTTGGAACCAAGTCGTACTCCATAGGAATGCGACCAGAAGAGTTATCTCTCTTTCCCACCTCGCGAACAAGACCAGCCTTGATCAAGTCATTGAGAGCGGTAGTAGCAGTAGGCAGACTCACACCAATTCCCTTCGACATCTCAGGGATTGTTGAAGCTCCATTAGAGACAAATTGCTCCAACAATCTGCGCTGTGCAGAAGGCTTGGAATTTATCTTTCTAATATATTTTAGTAAGTCCGACTTCATAACTAATTTTTTTATTTGCAAAGATAGTCGTTTTATACATCGTAGCAAGGTTTTTAGCGTTAATAAACCTTAAAGCGTAGTAAAATAATTCATTTTAAAACTTTTTCTGCCTCCAACTTCCCTATATAACTTATCATATTTATAGGCTTGAGAAAGAGAAAAAACTGAAATAAAACTTGAAATTCGTAACTAATTGATATAGTGTATACTTCCCACTTATTAACACTTATGAAAGACAAAAAAACACAAAAGTTAATTAGTTTTAGAAATATTAACCTTAAAATGCTTGCTTGTAATGATAAATGGTGTAACTTTGCAAAATAAAATATTTTAATAACTAAGCAATCATTAATAAAGAAATTGATTAAGCGAAGCTAATACACCTATTACATAGGTATCACGAATCAACTTCAAAGACAAAGTATCGGAATATGGAATACGGCGCAAAGTCATTAGTAATCGGCCTGGATTTGGGCGGAACTAATTCCGTGTTTGGCATCATCGATAGAGAAGGCAAAGTGTTGACCACTACCTCTATCAAGACTCAGGGATACCAAAATGTAGAATCATACGTTGAGGATTCTGTTAAGTCAGTGATGCAAATCGTAGAGCAGGTAGGTGGTATGGAGAAGATTAATGCCATGGGTATCGGTGCTCCTGGTGGAAACTACGATAATGGAACAATTGAGCAAGCAGCTAACTTGGCATGGGCTAAAGGAGTTGTACCTTTGGCAGACATGTTTGCCAGCCGTTTGAACATTCCTGTAGCCATAACCAATGATGCAAACGCTGCCGCTATGGGCGAAATGATATATGGCGAAGCTGTTGGCATGAAAAACTTCGTAGAGCTAACCTTGGGAACAGGTGTTGGTTCGGGTATTGTAGCCAACGGTCAGCTTATTTATGGTTGCGATGGTTTTGCTGGCGAGCTTGGTCACATGGTGGTGGAACCAGAAGGCAGACCATGCGGATGCGGCAGAAAAGGTTGCTTAGAGACTTATTGCTCAGCAACAGGTGTGGTTCGCACCACTGTGGCAATGTTGGAAGAATCAACAGAGCCTACATCACTTAGAGATATTCCAAGAGAGGAACTTTCATCATACGAAGTATATAAAGCCGCTATGGCTGGCGATGCTATGGCTAAAGAGGTTTTCCGCCAAACGGGTAGAAGAATTGGTGTTGCATGTGCAAACATCGCAACCTTCCTTAGTCCTGAGGCTTTCATCTTCTTCGGAGGATTGGCACAGGCAGGCGACCTACTCTTCCATCCTATGGAGGAAGCATATAATGAGAATGTGCTCTCATTATATAAAGGTAAGGCAAAATTCCTAAAAAGTGGTTTAGATGGTGCCAAAGCAGCAGTCTTGGGTGCTTCAGCCATAGCTTGGAAACTATAAATTAGGCTAAGAAACTAATTACATATTGAAAATTAGATTAAACAACTAATTAAAATTTATAAAACATGCGCGTAATTATTGAAAAAAACTATGAAGAGCTCTCACGCTGGGCTGCTCGTCATGTAGTGGAGACTATAAATGCCTTCCAACCAACAGCAGAAAAACCTTTTGTTTTGGGTTTGCCTACAGGTTCATCACCTATGGGTATGTATGCAGAAATCGTAAAAGCCGTGAAGGCTGGCGAAGTTTCGTTTAAGCATGTGCTCACCTTCAACATGGATGAGTATGTTGGTTTACCAGAAAGCCACCCAGAAAGCTATCACTCATTTATGGCTAACAACCTCTTCAACCACATCGACTGCCCAAAGGAGAATATTCATATCCTTAATGGCAATGCCGAGAATTTGGAAGAGGAGTGCAAGAACTATGAAAAGATGATTGAAGAAGTTGGTGGTATCGACCTCTTTATTGGTGGTATCGGTCCTGATGGTCATATTGCTTTCAATGAACCATTCTCTTCACTCACCTCACGCACACGAGTAAAGACTCTTACTACCGATACTCGCATCGCTAACTCACGTTTCTTCGGTGGCGACATGAACGCAGTACCAAGCACAGCTCTTACTGTAGGTGTTGGTACCGTAATGGCTGCTAAGGAAGTGATGATTCTTTGCAACGGTCACAACAAGGCTCGTGCTTTGCAGGCTGCCATCGAGGGTCCTGTTACTCAGGAGTGGACTATCAGCGCATTGCAGCTACACCAGCATGGCATTATCGTTTGCGACGAACTTGCTACAGATGAGTTGAAAGTTGGAACCTATCGCTACTTCAAGGACATCGAAAAGGACAACCTATAATCATCTATAAATCAATCAAATAACACACAGAACCATGAGACTTAATCTTAGTTCAGAAATAGTACTTAACAAAGTACCTGTAGAATTCTACAAGCCAAAGACGACTGTAGAATATTCAGAAATCTCCAGAATGGAGAAGATACATACTGACATCTTCGCTTCTATGGCTGAAGGTGCAAGCCATGTAGCTGATGGCATCGAAAAGGGAATCAAGGCTGCACAGCATGAAGGAAAATTCTATGTTATGGCTTTGGGCACAGGTTCATCGCTCAATGCTGTTTACAACGAGCTTATTCGTCGTTACGAAAAAAAGGCATTAAGCTTCCGTAACGTAGTTATTTTCAATGCTTACGAGTATTATCCATTACAGAAAGATAGCTCTATTCGCACTATCAACCAGTTGAAGGAGCGTTTCCTTAACCACGTAGATGTAGAAGAGCAGAACATCTTTACTCTTGATGGCTTTGTAGCTCAGGATGCTGTTCAGGATTGCTGCCGCTTGTATGAGCAGCGAATAAAGACCTTCGGTGGTTTGGATGTTGCTCTCATCGGTATTGGTCGCTCTGGAAACATTGCTGCCAACGAGCCTGGTTCTGGCCTTCAGTCGGCAACACGTCTTATCCTTATTGGCAACACCTCACGTGAGGAGATGGAAATAAGCGAAAAGACTAAGGAGTCAATTCCTCCTTGCTCATTGACAATGGGTATTGCTACCCTACTCTCTGCTAAGGCTATTTACCTTACAGCTTGGGGTGAGGAGAAGGCTGAAATCATGCAGAAGGTAATAGAGAATTCTATCACCGACACTCTGCCTGCATCCTTCCTCCAGACTCATCCAAACGTGCAGGTAGTACTCGATCTTGGTGCAGCAGCTCGTCTTACTCGCATCGAACACCCATGGCTCGTAACATCTTGCCAATGGACCGACAAGTTGGTACGCTCTGCATTGGTATGGCTATGCCAGAAGATTGGCAAGCCTATCTTGAAGCTTACTAACAAGGATTACAACGAGAATGGCTTGAGCGAGCTCTTGGCTCTCTATGGTTCAGCATACAATGCTAACATAAAGATTTTCAACGACTTGCAGCACACTATCACAGGATGGCCTGGTGGTAAGCCTAATGCTGACGACACATATCGTCCTGAGCGTGCTAATCCATTCCCTAAGAAGGTTATCGTATTCTCTCCACACCCAGACGACGACGTTATCTCTATGGGCGGTACCATCCGTCGCTTGGTTCAGCAGAATCATGATGTACATGTTGCATACGAGACTTCTGGTAACATCGCTGTTGGCGACGAGGAAGTTACAAGATTCATGCACTTCATCAATGGCTTCAACCAGATCTTCGCTGATTCTAAGGACAGCATTATCTCTAACAAATATAAGGAGATTAAGAACTTCTTCGCTAACAAGAAGGAGAGCGACTTCGACACAAGAGACATTCTGACTATCAAGGGATTGATTCGCCGTGGTGAGGCTCGTACAGCTTGTACTTACAACGATATTCCACTTGACCACGTACACTTCCTCGACTTGCCTTTCTATGAGAGTGGTAAGATTGAAAAGTTGCCTATGACCGAAAAGGATGTTGAGGTTGTAAGAGCACTTTTGCAGAAGGTTAAGCCTCATCAGATATATGTAGCTGGCGACCTCGCTGACCCACACGGAACTCACAAGAAGTGTACCGACGCTGTACTCGCAGCCATCGACGAAGAGAAGAAGGCGGGCGCAGAATGGCTTAAGGATTGCCGCATCTGGATGTATCGTGGTGCATGGGCAGAATGGGAAATCGAGAATATCGAAATGTGTGTGCCATTGAGCCCTGAGGAGTTGAGGGCAAAGAGAAACTCTATTCTCAAGCATCAGTCACAGATGGAGAGCGCACCATTCCTTGGCAACGACGAGCGTTTGTTCTGGCAGAGAGCTGAGGACCGCAACCGTGCAACAGCAAGTCTTTACGACAAGTTAGGCTTGGCATGCTACGAGGCTATGGAGGCATTCGTAGAGTATAAGCCTCTCTAAACAAGTATACTACCTATCAATATCATAACCAGACCAATGACGAAAATAAATCTATTATTTGGTTAGTTGGCTTTTAGCGCAGCGATGTTGGGAATCAACCCAACATCG
>HF994138.1:27041-33323 GCA_000436915.1 Prevotella sp. CAG:1092
CTGCCGACGTCAATATTATACCTATACCTGTAAAGACCCAAACCTTAAAGGGCGAATTTGTATTACCACAAAAAGTGGTTATTGCTTACCAGACAACAGATGGTAAGAACATAGCTCAATATATGGCCGACAAACTAAAAGTTTCTACAGGCTACGAGGTTAGATTGAGCGACAAAAAAGGAAATATCACTATTCAGATCACACCATCTTTGAAGATGGCGGAGGAGGGTTATCGTCTCAGCGTAACAGCTAAAGGCGTGACTATCAAGGCTAAAACAGCCAATGGCGCCTTCTATGGCATGCAGAGTTTTATGCAATTGTTGCCTGCTTAGGTAGAAAGTGCAACTAAGGTTGAGGGAGTGAAATGGGTGGCTCAATGCTGCAACATCGAAGATGCTCCTCGCTTTGGTTATCGTGGTTTCCACCTCGACCCATGCCGCCATTTCATTACTGTAGAGAATGTGAAGAAGCAGTTGGATCTTATGTCAATGTTTAAGGTTAACACCATGCACTTCCACCTCACCGAAGATCAAGGATGGCGTATAGAAATCAAGAAATATCCTAAGTTGACTACCATAGGTAGCATCCGCACCGAGGGTGACGGCTCTTCGTATGGTGGCTATTATACTCAGGAACAGATAAAGGAAATAGTTGACTACGCAGCAAAGCGCTATATCACAGTAATTCCAGAAATCGACCTTCCTGGTCATATGATGGCAGCAATAGCTGCTTACCCAAACCTTTCGTGCAAGGGCGAGAAATGGAGCCCACGTACTGTTTGGGGCATCGAGGATCTTGTGATGTGCGCTGGTAAAGAAGATATGTTCAATTTCTTGGGCGATATCTTCGACGAAATAGTACCTCTCTTCCCTGGCAAATACTTCCATATTGGTGGCGACGAATGTCCTAAAACAAGCTGGAAGAACTGTCCTACATGCCAGAAGCGCATCAAGGATGAAGGTTTGCAGGCTGAAGGTAAACATACAGCAGAAGAAAGACTACAGAGCTATGTCATCAAGCGTGTAGAAAAGATGTTGGAGAAGCGTGGCAGAAAGATTATCGGTTGGGATGAAATCTTGGAAGGTGGACTTAGCGAAAACGCTACTGTGATGTCGTGGCGCGGAACTCAAGGTGGTATCGAGGCTGCTATGCAGAAGCATGATGTTATTATGACTCCTGGCAGCGACGGTATGTATCTCGACTGGTATCAGGGCGATAGCAAGATTGAGCATGTAACCATCCCAAGTCCTCCAAGATATCTGTCTTCAACATATAATTACAATCCTGTACCAGACACCATCAAGACTTTGGGCTTGGCTCATCACATCTTGGGTGTGCAATGCAACAACTGGTCGGAATATATGTATACCAATGCTAAGATGGAATATATGATGTATCCTCGTGCGGTGGCGCTATCAGAGATTGCTTGGTCGCCATTGAACAAGAAGAACTTCAAAGACTTCTGTCGCCGCTTGGATGCCAACAGCATTCGCTTGGATGAACATAACATTACATACCATATGCCATTGCCAGAGCAGCCTTATGGTTCGTGCGACAAGGTGGTAATAACAAAGGACACAACTGTCACCTTCACCACCAGTCGCCCTATCAAGATGGTCTATACTTTGGATGGCACAACCCCTACTCCATCGTCAACAGTTTATACAGTTCCAATTTCTGTTAGTGGCAACACTATCATCAGAATTGCAACAGTATTGCCAACAGGCAAGATGAGCAAGATTAGAACTGTGGAAGTAGAGAAACAGGCTTACGCTCCAGCAGTAAAGGTTGAAGCACCTAAGCAGGGTTTGAAGATTAAGCGTATCAAGGGCAACTTCCTCAAGGTAAACCAGCTCGAATTGGCTGACGGCACTTGGGAATACACAGATATCGACAGCCTGAAAGATATAAAGATCAAGCAGATTGATGATGCTGCTACATTGCGTGGCGCAAACAACTATGCTGCTATTGCCGAGGGATACATCAACATTCCTGAGGATGGTGTCTACTATCTATCTTCTCGTTTTGAGCAGGTTTGGATAGACAACAAGCTCGTCATCAACAACGAAGGCGACGTGAAGGCAAGCACCACCAACGACTCTTCGGTAGCATTGGCAAAGGGACTACACCCTATCAAGATAGTATTCTTAAGCAACATCGTTGGCGGTTGGCCTTCATGGTGGAGCAAGATTTCTATCGAAATGCGCAAAGACAGCGAACAGCAATTTACCGAAGTTGATGACTCTCAGTATTATAAACAATAAAAAAGGAAAAGCATTATGAAAATCAGATCTATAGTTAATGTGTCCTGCTGCCTCGCCTTGCTCTCTATGAGTACTGGCGTGGCAGCTCAAAGCGAGCTGCGTTGGCACAATGTTGACATCAATCAGCAAAATCGCGAACCTCGTCGTGCTGTATTCTTTGCTTACGAAAGCATGGACAAAGCACAGAGTTTTGACAAGAAGAATTCTGCCAACTACCTTTCTATGGAAGGCATGTGGAAGTTTAATTTCGTAAAGGACTACAACAAGCGTCCTGCAAACTTCTTCGCTGCCAACTATGATGATTCTAATTGGAAGGATTTCCCTGTGCCTGGCTTATTTGAGCTTAACGGCTATGGTGATGCCACATACAAGAATATAGGATATGCTTGGGAAACACAGTTTGACCCAAATCCTCCTTATATCAGCGAAATCAACAACTACACAGGCTCTTATCGCCGCACATTCGAACTTCCTAAGGCTTGGAAGGGCAAGGATGTGTACTTCCACGTTGGTTCTGCCACAAGCAACCTCACTCTTTGGGTTAATGGCAAATACGTAGGTTACAGCGAAGACAGCAAGGTGGCTGCAGAGTTTAATATCTCTAAGTATCTGAAGCCTGGCAAGAACTTGATAGCAATGCAGGTGATGCGTTGGTGTGATGGTTCTTACTTCGAAGACCAGGACTTCTGGCGCTTCACAGGTATCGCTCGCGAAGTTTATCTCTACGCTCGTCCTAAGGTTCATGCTGCCGACATCCGTTTGGATGCAGGTTTGGAGAACAACTACAAGGATGGTGTTTTGAACTATCAGATTTCGTTGAAGGGTGGCAAGACCGACGTTGCCATTACTCTTTGCGATAAGGATGGCAAGCAGATTGCTACTGCTACAGGCGCTCAAGGCTCAATCAAGGTGCCTAACGTAAAGGCATGGACTGCTGAAACACCTTATCTATATAAGGCTTACATCACTCTAAAGAACAAGCAGGGTGCATCTGAGGTGATTCCTCAGAGAGTTGGTTTCCGCAATGTGGAAATTAAGAATGCTCAGCTTCTTGTTAATGGCAAGCCTATCTTGGTGAAGGGTGCCAACCGCCACGAAATAGATCCTGACGGAGGTTATGTAGTGAGCGTAGAACGCATGATTCAGGACATCAAGATTATGAAGCAGCTCAACATCAATGCTGTTCGTACTTGCCACTATCCTGACGATCCTCGTTGGTACGACCTCTGCGACGAATATGGTTTGTATCTCACTGCCGAGGCTAACCTCGAATCACATGGTATGGGATACGGTGAAAAGTCACTGGCTAAGTTCCCTGAATATCTTAAGCCTCATATTGAGCGCAACGAGGGCAATGTGAAAAGCTTCATAAACCACCCTTCTATCATCGTTTGGAGTTTGGGTAATGAATGTGGCTATGGCGTTAACTTCGAAACCACATACGACTGGGTAAAGGCTTGCGACAAGACTCGCCCTGTACAGTATGAGCGTGGTGGCTACGACAGCAAGACCGACATCCACTGCCCTATGTATATCGACTATGATGAGAGCGAGAAATACTGCAAGAGCGACGGCACCAAGCCTTACATCCAATGTGAGTATGCTCACGCTATGGGCAACTCTGAGGGTGGCTTCAAGGAGTATTGGGATTTGATTCGCAAATATCCTAAATATCAGGGTGGATACATCTGGGACTTCGTTGACCAGGGCATACGCGACAAGAGTCCTATCACTGGCAAGGAAATCTTCACCTATGGTGGCGACTACGGACGTTATCCTGCAAGCGACTACAACTTCAACTGTAATGGTATCATTGCTCCAGATCGCCGCTTGAATCCTCACGCTTACGAGATTCAGTACTGGCAACAGAATGTTTGGATTAAGGACTTCGATTCTGTGAATGGAGCATTCAACGTTTACAACGAGAATTTCTTCAAGAATATCGACGACTTGAACCTTACAGCAACTATCTATGCTAACGGTGTGAAGCTCGCTACCGTAGAGATTCCTGAAACCAAGGGCATAGCTCCTCAGGCTACTAAGCTCATCAAGAGCGACGCTTTGAAATATGCTATTGGCGAGGCTGAGTCTAAGCATGGTAAAGAGGAAATCACCGTAAACTTCGCATTCGCAAGCGACGGCAGCCAGCCTTTGGTAGACAAAGGACAGGTAATGGCTCGTCAGCAGTTCATCATCAACGACTATAAGTTTGATAAGGTTCCTGCTGCTGTTGCTGAAGAGGCTACAGCAAAGAATGCCAAGACTCAGAAGGCAAGCAACATCGAGGTTGAAGAGACCAACGCCTATGTTAAGGTTTCTGCCGAGAGAATGACTGTAACAGTTGGCAAGCATACTGGTATGATCGACTATCTCGACGTGGATGGCGAACCAATGTTGAAGTTCCGCGAGAGCATGAAGCCTGAGTTCTGGCGCGCTCCTACAGACAACGACTATGGTGCATCAATGCAGAAGGAAATGAAGGTTTGGAGAAATCCTACCATGAATCTTAAATCATTTAATAAGACTATCGGAAACAACAATGTAGTGCTTACAGCAACATTCGAAATGCCTGAGGTTAAGGCACAGTTGGAATTGACATACAACATCAATGCAGCTGGCGAAGTTGTAGTAACAGAAAAGATGACAACAGACAAGGAAGCTAAGGTTGCCGACTTGTTCCGCTACGGAATGCAGTTGCAGATGCCTGCCGCTTACTCTAAGTTGGAATACTACGGACGTGGACCAGAAGAGAACTACATCGACCGTCACGCTTCTGCTTTCATCGGCAAGTATGAGTCGAACGTGAAGGATGAATACTACTCTTACATCCGTCCACAGGAAAGCGGCAACCATACCGACATCCGCTACTTCTCTATCTTCAACCCTACATCAGGCAAGGGTATCACCTTCGAGGCTTTTGGCGAAATGGAATGCAGCGCCATCCCATACTTGGTAGAAGACCTTGATGCTGGTGACGAGAAGAACCACAGCTGGGGACAGCATAGTGGCGACTTGGTTGACAAGGGTCTTGTACAGTTGCACATCCAACAGCGCCAGTATGGCTTGGGCTGTATCGACAGCTGGATGACAAAGCCAATGGAGAAGTATCGCATGCACTATGCAGACCGCGAGTTCTCATTCAAGATTAAAGCAAGAAAGTAATATCTTGAAAAAGGACATACGTTAAAAGAAGAACACATCAATAAGGTTTTTAAATACTCATTAATACGGTTTGATAAAAAGCAAATTAGTTCTGGGATAATAGATTAGTTTTTTAGGTGTACCGCTTGAATGTTCGTGAGAATATTCAAGCGGTTTTATTTAATAATAAGACAAAGTTCCCAATGTCTACAATTCCAGTATGGTTCTTGTGATACTGTCTACAGAAATAGTTTATGAATCCCAAAAAGTGTCTAGTGAAATCAGAAGTCAGACGCACGAAAAAGAGCAAAAAAAGTATCACGTATTACTTCGCAAAGTATTACGTGATACTTGGGCAAGTAATACGTGATACTTTGGCAAGTATCACGTATTACTTTTTTTCGCCATTTTATTTTCATTTTTAAAACTTCCCTGTAGCGTCAAATTGTTCCTTGCATCGTTGCTTAATTTCTGCTTCAATTTCCGATACAGGACGTGCGCCTATAATAAACGATTTCACGGCAACGGCTATCACAAACATTACTGCTGCTACACCTGCACCAAGCAACCAGTTGAGCATCTCGTTGGCAAAAAACGATTGGTCTAATACTATGATTGCAGCAACAATAGGCATACCAAACAATAGCCAGTCGGCACCCGACGACATCTTATATCCTTCAGTTGCTTTGCGATACTCTTCGTTGCCCATCAATATAGCCTTGCGCTTCTCAAGCCAAAGCATTTCAAATTTATCTTCCATCTTTTATTTTTCTGCAAAGATAATGCAAACGAGCGAAATATCATCAAGTTTACTTGAATGTTTTTCCGAGTGCAGCTTATCTTATGTAAAGATAATGCAAACGAGCGAAATATCATC
>HF994139.1 GCA_000436915.1 Prevotella sp. CAG:1092
TTCACTCTTCACTCTTCACTTAAATTCTTCCCTCTAAAGGCTTCCCTTTGTCGAAGGCAGAGTGAAATGATAGATGTCTCTGCGTACAGCCATTTTAAGTGCTCTTGCAAGAGCCTTGAATATTCCTTCTATTTTGTGATGCTCGTTTTCGCCCTCAGCCTTTATGTTGAGGTTCATGCGAGCAGCATCGCTAAGACTCTTGAAGAAATGTAGGAACATCTCAGTAGGCATGTCGCCAACATGTTCGCGATGGAATTCAGCATTCCAAACAAGCCATGGACGTCCACCGAAGTCGAGTGCCACCTGGCATAGGCAGTCGTCCATAGGCAGACAATAGCCATAGCGCTCAATGCCACGCTTATCGCCCAAAGCCTTCAGAATACATTCGCCAAGAGCCAATGCTGTATCTTCGATAGTGTGGTGTTCGTCAACATTCAAGTCGCCATTTGTGCGAATATAAAGATCCATCATGCCATGCTTGCCAATTTGTTCAAGCATGTGGTCGAAGAAACCCAGACCTGTTTTGATGTCGCAATTGCCTGAACCATCGATATTCAGACGAATATCTATGTCTGTTTCGTGAGTTGTGCGGCGCACTTCTGCCTTTCTTTCTCCAGCAAAGAGAATCTCTGCAATTTTGTCCCAAGTCATGCCGTCGCGTCCAAGAATAAGCGCTTTGCATCCAAGGTTCTCTGCCAGTTGAGCATCAGTCTCTCTGTCGCCAATCACGTAGCTGCCTGCGATGTCGTAGTCGGGATTATCGATGTATTCCGTCAGCATTCCAGTATTAGGCTTGCGCATAGGCGAATTGTCCTCAGGAAAATGACGGTCGATCTTTATATCATCGAAAGTCACACCCTCGTCCTCAAGTGCCTGCAGTATGAAGTTGTGTACAGGCCAAAAGGTTGGCTCAGGAAAACTCTCTGTGCCCAAGCCGTCTTGGTTGCTCACCATAACGAAGCGGAAGTCGAGATGCTGGCGAATGAAACCAAGGTTGCGAAACATACCCTCGGTAAATCTCAGTTTCTCGAAGCTGTCTATCTGTTCGTCTTCAGGTTCGCGGATAAGAGTGCCATCACGGTCGATGAAAAGAATGCGTTGCTTGTTCATTGTTGTTGTGTTGTTGTGTTATTATATTGGTTATTTATTGGTTGTTATTCATTGCCTCCTGCTTGTTTGCATTCTTGCTTGCTATGCTTCCATAAGCATAGTAAACAGCGATGTGTCCCCAAATCATTACATATCCCATAAGGAACATTGCCACTACTGCTGCTCCATAATACATCAGCTTGAAGCCTGAAGGTAGAGCATCTGCATCGCCGAGAGCCATAGAAGAAGCGTTGGCAAAGTCGGCCATCATTATGGCGTTAGGCACAATGAAGAGGGGTATATATAATAAGGTGATGATGATGGCAAGTAGCATGTGAAGCATAAAGAGATAGCCCCACGACTTTAGTCCAACACCATATTCATGTCCGAAGATACTTCCCAAACGGCTATCTTCATTGTATATATAATTCATACACGAATAAGCTGTAGGCAACAAAGCTATTCCGAATATCGCAGCCAAGGCTACTGCCACTCCGATGGCAATATTCAATGTGCTATGAGTTGCTGCATCTGGTGCTGATTGCAAGATAAGATAGAAGGCAGCTCCTATGATTATACCTATCAAGAACGAGCATACAACCATAACTCCAGACATTAGAAGAAAACGTTTATAGTTTTTAGCTAAAAGCTTGCCATTCAGCAAAGTAGCTGTCTTCGAAAAAAGTAAAGCGTTAGTAAATATCGATGCTATAAATACTATGGCTGTAATGATCACTCCTATGGTTGCCTTAGAGTTGAGCACAGGTGTTAATGACACTACTGCGGCATTTATCAAAACAGGCAACCATGTAGCGAATAAAATAGTTTTTGCATTGTTGCATACAGTGTCGTAAGCTGCTTTTATACATGACGACACGCTGCGATGTTTGTAAAGTTCTTGTTCCATTATTATAACTCCTTAATAATAGTTGTCTTTTTCAGATTATAATCTTTATCTTCTTCTGAATTCCGAGCATGTGATGGCTGTAGCAATAGCCACATTCAGACTCTCTGCCTTATCGGCAGCAGTAGCGAAGTTCGGTATCAGCAATCGGTTGTTTACATGTTTTCTCACCTCTTGGCTAATGCCATTACCCTCGTTGCCCATCACTATGATGCCTTGCTTACTCAGCTCTTTGGCATAAATATCTTCGCCATCGAGTAGGGTGCCGTATACTGGGTAGTCAGCAGGAAGCGACG
>HF994140.1:0-12975 GCA_000436915.1 Prevotella sp. CAG:1092
GACAAAAATAATTTTTGTCATCTACTAAAAGGACAATTATTTCTATTATCTTGTTGGCATTATGCCATACAATGTCGTTTGCTCAAGGTTGGGTGGATGATATTTGGTTCAATAAGCCAAAGAGTGCTGTTTTTATTAACGATGTCTTTGTAAAAGACTATATTGGTTTTAACGCTGGAAAAGACAGTGGCGTTACCGATATAAAAAAAGGTGTACCACTTGACAAACCTCTTGTTATAAATGGTGTTACGTATTATGGTAAAACAAATATAACTTGTGAGAAAAAAATTAATTATACGACCTTGCAGGAAATTCAAAAAAGTAGATATCCAGATGTCACAGGACCTGTTATGTTCATGATAGAAAGCTATTTTATCATGACAGACGCACAGTCGTATAAACTGGATGCAGATTACATCTCAAAATGTGTATTGCTTCATAGTACGGACTTTGATGCTTTCAAAGACCAACCTCCATTCTATATCATTCGAGTGTTTACAAAGAGAGAGAGATTTGATTCAACAGGAATCGTCCGTGGATAGAAACAAACACTCCTAAGCCAAAGGTCTTTTAGGCTTAGCTAATTAAATGAGAGACCTATTCTAGTATGACAAGAATAGGTCTCACTCTTCTTTCTACGCACATTATCAACAATTTCGTCTTGCAAAAGTTACATTTTTATCTTGCAAAGCAAGCAATATTCACACTTAAACCACTTAGTATCAATATTTTAAATCAACCATAACTTTTGTAACACAAAGAAAAATAAATCATAAAAATCAAGCAAATTCAAATTCATTTCTATAACTTTGTGAATAGAAATCATCATTTTTAAAAAAAGAACAACATGAAATATGATTTGCAACAAATGCAAACATGTAGCTGAATTCGGAGTTTAGTAATTCATTAGATTAGTCACTGCATTTTATTGCCGTAGAAGTAAAAAATATATGAGAATAAAGATTCTACTATGCCTTTGTTTCCTGGCTTCATCCTTGTATGCTCAGGAGAACAAAGAGGTGAAGAAGGACGTTAAAGAGGGTGAGGATATTAAGGAGACTGTCCTCGCCGAGGTGGTTGTTATCGGCGATAGTATTTTCCATTACCCCGACAAGGATGTGTATCGCATCACGAAACATATGCGCAAGGGAAGCTATAACACGGCTCAAATGCTGGACAAGGTCCCAGGGATATCCTATAATTATGCCACCAAATCCTTGTCCTACTTGGGTGACAAAAATATCATTATCCTTGTAGACAGTGTAGAAAAAGACGCAGAGTATATAAAAAATCTGAGACATATCCGTTTTAGCAAAGTGGAAGTTATACAGAATCCTAGAGGAAAATACGAGTCTTATGATGCCATTATAAATCTGCACCGCAAAACGGATTATGAGGGATACGAGAATAATCTGTTTGGGAATGTAGATTTTTACCCGTCAGACCGAAACGGGAAAGGTAAAAGTTTTGGGAACACAGAGTGGAGCGAGTCCTTTACCTACACAAAGAACAAGTGGAATGCCATGCTCTATTATTACGGAGATTTTAACCAGGGAGAGAGGAATACATTTCTGACGCGTCGTTATCTGTCCAATGATTACATGGAAACAGTAGTTGCCAATGCGGATAATTCACACAACCAAGGGTACATGAACCGAGAAAACACCGTTGGTGTTTCATTGGATTACCAGTTCAATAAACGAAATTCAATATCATTAGCATACTTCGTGGAATTCACTGACAATGACGATTTCTCACACAGGACCGTAATCGGTTCGGACCTTCAGGGTGGAAATGCCAACACCTTCTATTCGCACTCCAAAGATAAGGATAAGGGCAACAGACAGGGTGCTGCTATATTCTTTCGTGGTGGAACGGATGCATGGAATTACAACAGCACGCTGAATTACATAAGAAGGTCATGGGATACCAACAGCTTGTTGTCACGCAGCACGGGATACTACAATCAGGATGACCGCCATCAGATAATGGATCACGTGTTTGGCGATATGGACATAAACCGTCGATTCCTGAACAAAAAGCTCTATGTGTCTGCTTCCTATAATTTCTTTTGGAAACGTTATGACCAATTCAGGCTCGGCAACAATGATATCCTAAGCAAGAACACCCTCCTGTATCATTACTTCGGAACCTATCTGTCTTACGAGTTCCCACATCATTTAAGTGTGCATGTGTCAGGCAATGTACGAAGGTACATTGCCAAAACTCCGTCATTAAGGGATAGTTATATGGGCTATTCCGGTTCAGTCGGACTGTTTAAGAAGATCGGCAAACATAGTTGGACAAGAATTGACTATTCCAGTACACTGAACAATCCATCGCAAGACAAAACATCCTTGTATGAATATTTCACAGACTCGCTGACTAAGAGAGTCGGTAATCCGCTCTTGCGAACTTCTTTGAGACACAACCTTTCCCTGAAGGTTAATATAATGGAAGCCATCACATTGAAGGCAGGCATGAACTACTCTCCGCGTGACTTTGCATACATCCGGTCTCTTGAATACGGGAACCTACAGAACGGAAAACAGGCTAACTATATCCTTTCCACGTACCAGAATGGTGAAAACCGGAGCTGGTGGGTGTCAATGAACTTCAACAGCAATGTGGGCAAATTTAATATTGATGCCAATGTGGGATATAAACACAGGAAGGCACAATATGAGAGTTTCAACAACAGCAATGGGGGATGGACAGGAAGTGCCCAGGTAAGTTATATGTGGTACAAGAAGAAGCTGTATGCCTGTTTGAGCTACACCCATGATAATTTGTATAACGCTGAGGCACAGAGTTGGGGCACAAACTATCATGATTTTTTAGGTGTGAATCTGATAAAATCTCTATTCAAAGAAAAACTTCAAATCCAGTTGACATACACCTTACCGTTTAGTTTCACATCTGAGGAAAACCGCAATTATATTGCTTCGCCGGGCTATGAATACTATTCTTGCCAATCCTCCAAGGATATTATCCATAATTCTATAACTCTCGCTGTATCATTCAGAATAGATGGCGGTAAAAGTGTAAGGCAATACGATCACGAAATGTCAAAAGAGCGATAGAATATATTCTTGCAAGATATATATATATATACAATCAAATGTTAAACTATTAAAAAAGAACAACATGGAAAAAGTATTAACCCTTAAAAGGGTAGGGAAGAGAGAATTTTTACTATAGAAAATAACGACATAATATGGCATTAACTATGACAAAGAGTAGAACTAAATTAATTTGTATGCTAACCGTGATGTTTCTATCATTATTGTGGAATGCGGTTAATGCAACAAGTCTAACAACACTTAGACAGAGAATTTTTCATAATCTAAGTGTTCAATCTCAAGAACGTGTTTATCTAAGTTTCAATAACACTCGTTACACATCGGGAGAAGGAGTGTATTTTAGTGCTGATATTGTTTCAGATCCGAATGGTTCTGCTACAAATCTTAGCTCAGTGCTCTATGTCGAACTGTTAGCTCCCTCTGGATGGATTGTTGATAGACAAAAACTAAAAATAGTTGATGGCCGTGCGAATGGAGCTTTTCAATTGGCAGAGAATATTTCTTCTGGTCTATATGAAATCAGAGCATACACAGCGTGGATGCTTAACTATACAAATGTAGATGCGACAGAGCAAACCATAGATGTGTCACAGCCTAATTCTACTATTTCTAAAGAGTGTTGGGGTATATTTTCGAGAGTAATTCCTATATTTGGCAATGACAAATCGCAAATATGTATAGACAACTCCTTTAAAAATTCTGACAAAGAGAAACTTGATATAAGATTTTATCCAGAGGGTGGACATATTATCAAGGGACTGCCAACAAGAGTTGCGTTTGAAGCAAAAGATAATTATGGAAGAAATGTAGATATAAAAGGGTGGTTGACAGACGGAAAGACCAAACTTAGAGAGGTGCATACTACTCATGATGGAAAAGGGGTATTCAACGTGCTTGGTGAAGAAACCTCTGGCAGATTAACCTTGGTACTTGATGAAGAAGTGAGAAAAAAAAGTTTCTCTTTGCCAAAACCTTTAGCAGAGGGCTATTCTTTGAAAGTTGACGAAGGTAAACAGATGGATATTTGTATTGCAAGAAATTCTCATACTTTAGGTCAGCCTTTAGCTCTTTCAGTATGCTGCCGTGGAAAAATGAACGTATTTAAAGTCCTTGACATGCAAAATAGTATGAAAGAAATACTTTCTGTATGTAAAGACTCTTTAACAACGGGAGTCAATGTTGTAACTCTTTATAATCAAAATGGAGCTATATTGGCACAGCGTGAAGTCTTTGTCAACAAGCACGATATGGAGAGTAATGTTGATGTAGTGATGCAACCTGTGGAAAAAGTAGACAGTGGATATGGAATGATGGATGTAGCTATAAAGCTTACAGATAAGTATACGGGAATAGCTTTGGGCGATGAGAATTTTTCTGTATCTGTTTGTAAGAAAGAGAAAGGAATGCAATGCAACTACGTAGACGTATTGTCGTATATGCTACTCTCTTCAGAGGTGAGAGGATACGTGAATAATCCACAATTCTATTTTAATAGTAATGATTCACTGAGCAAGAAAGCACTTGATGTGTTGATGATGGTACAAGGCTGGACTCGCTATGACTATACGCAATTGGCAAAACCAATAGTATCAACGCCAAAATATCCTATAGAAAAAGGATTGTTAATAGTAGGAAGAATATTAGATGCTAAATACAACTCTGACATTATCTATAGCTCCAACTATACAGGTGATGGATACACAGAACAACAAACAGACTTAGGTGAAGGATATGGTGAAAGCAAATATTGGAAACAATGGAATAACCCCAAAAAGAAGTTTTGGTTACGAATGGATCTGCATGCCAATGGAGATTTCGTGACTGCCGAAAATGGTATTAGTTCTTCAGATTATTTTTCATTCCATATGCCACAATTCTATGGTAAGGGAATGGCTTATTTGATGATGAACAGACAAAGCATGTCGTCAAGTTCAACAAGTACAACAGGAATAGCAGGGCATCTCTTATCAGAGAAAGAAACGAATGGCAAATTCCTGGAGGATACGCATGTGTTACAGCTTAATATGCCAATTGCACCATGGCCTCGTCGCTATGACTTTTATGAAACGAATATGCTACAATGTAATAATAAAGCGAACATATCACAAAAGAAATTGTCACCTTTAGTTGATGGAACTCCTGATTTCTGTATTGACATTAATAGCCTTATGGCTTATATATCATGTGAAAAAGGAAGAGTCGTTAATTTCAGTATGCATACATTACAGGTAAACAGACATATAAACCTCATAAATCCAAATATTCTCGATTTTCTACCAAAACTTGGCATAAATGGTAATATAGAGTGTATGGTCAATGGTAAGCCTATTTCTTCATTCAATATGCCTGAAGGGTCAATATATTCAAAAAAACAGATGTTCCCTGCAGACATGGCTTTCAAAAGAATAGATGTTTATTCCAACTCTATTCCAAGCCGAAATTTATGCATAGATAATGCTAAGCATAATGAAATCGAAATGGCTTCTGCAGGAAAATCTCCTGTGGCAATTCTTAATTTTGTATCAGACAGCACTCTTTATTCTAATAGTACAAAGTTTGTTGGTAACAAAATAGAATTCAATGGTTACAGTGAACCCATAGAGTTTTATTCGCCAAACAATTCTATGAGCCATATCTCTCAAAAAGAATACCAACAAAAAACGTTGTTATGGATTCCAAATCTTACAACCGACGAGACTGGTGTGGCTCATCTATTAGTGAATAAAGGCTCTTATAATAGGGGAGATTTTTACATCAAAATTGAGGGCATAACAAAAAATGGTAAGTTTATTCATTATGCGAACTCCCTACAGTCCCTATTTTAACGGGACACTAATGAGTCGAAAATATAGAGTATGATGTTGCAAACTATCTAAAGCAATGTAAAAATTACAACACAGATGAGAATAATTCTATTTTTTTATATTCTGCTTAACACATGCCTAAGCCAATCTTTGGCAAAAGGCGTTATGCTATATGTTCATAATGACAAAAATGTTAAACAACCATATCTCTATGAATTAGAGAAAGAAATGCAAAATTATGATATTGACATGATTGTCTATCCCGTTGATGTAAGCAGAACAATTGGTGAACATACACTTCGCATCGACTCTATTATCAGAAATTATAGAGAGAATACAGACAGTCTGGACATATTTATGGTAGCAGACAAGGAAGCAAGTTTCGTGGCCATGGATGTATTATCCAAGGATACAGCCATCGTGGCTCTAATTACATTGTCTGGTGCGTTCTGCAATGGTGATGATTATTTCTATAACGAAACTTCTATCACAAAGAACGTGAAGATGCTTGATTCTGTATCGTTTGATAACCAAAAAGAGCAATGTCTAAGGATAGCTTACAAGATGATCTCGCAAGCAAAACAAGGGGAAAAAATCAAACAGCCAAGAGGGGCTGATAACTATATGCAAGCATTATTTACCTTACTTAATAGTCGTTATGGGCATTCACTATTGGAATTCTCCTTGGATAACCACCTAAAGAGTGTTCGTTCGAAGATCATTCCCCTCTACCAAAGTAAAAACCAATCGAGCGAACTTGATTTGTATATTGGAAAACTTATATACTTGGGGGCATTATACGGAGTAGAATATATTGAACCACAAAGTTATAACTATGATAATATCAGTTCAGAGATAGTAAAGCATATAACTAATCTATTAAAAAATTAAGCTATGTACAGATATATCATAAGCCTTATCGCTTTTCTCTTATTTACCAGTATAGCTTTGTGTAACACGGCGTCTTTCGTTTTCCCATCAAACAGTGACACTTTGCGTAATGGTAATGTTATTTGTCCTGACGGGAAGAATAAGAAGACGATTCTCATCTATGTTAACAACAGAATGTCAAATAGCAAAGAGAATTTTGAATATTACTCCGAACTTACTGACGAACTGCTCGGTGAAGGCATCTCATGTTGCTACTACGATAACCGTCCTCTCCTGCCTGAAGATGCTGCGTTGCCCACCACTTTGTTTGATATGGCAGATGATGCTGTGGCCGTATATCATGCGCTGAAGACAAACAAACGGTTCAAGAACTATAAAATCGGATTCTATGGTGCAAGCGAAGCTGGCAGTTCTGCATTGATGGCAGCCTCAATGGTTCCTAATCCTGCTTTTCTGGTTCAGCAATCTGCATGTGTTATTCCACAAATTGAGAATGATTTTTTGATATACACAATTTACCAGTTTAATCTCATTGCAATATTTACCAACCCTAAGTTTTTGGGTATACCTTACTATCGTTATGCCTCCATGATAAGAGAAATAAATGAGGAACTTAAAGACAAGCATATTAATGATACGAAGGCATATGCCCAGATAATCATTGACAAGTATTTCTCTGATTTAAATGAAGATAAAAAAGCAATATGCAACCGCATTTTGCCTAAATTGGTTTATGACATGGCAAACAAACTGGGCATCGCCAATCGGCTTATTTGGAATGCAAGACCATATTATCAGAATGTTAAGTGCCCTATTCTGTATATAGGTGGTCTTCAAGATACCAATGTTTTCGGCATCACTAACCTCGTAGAATTTGAAAAGTTCATGTTTGAGAATGACCATAAAAAGTTTAACACTATTCTTGTAGACGTAAATCATCAAATGCTAACATCTCAAGAAGTATTTGAAAAAAGATACAGACATAAAGAACCTGTAGGAGTGAAAAGGCATTTTATATGGGCTTCTATTAAGAAATGGATTATGGGTATATAAATGATAAAAAACAAGGGATTATGAATGAAATCATATTAGAATATAATGAATGGTTAGTGAAACAAAATATATATAGCATGTCAAATCGGTTATTAAATGGACGAATGGGGCTATGTTTATATTGGTATCAACAGAGTAGGGAATTCTCAAATGCATTATATGAGAAAATGGCAAGTCATATATTAGATAAAGTGATAAGAAAGAATATGATGTAGTTTGGATTATTACTTTAGGCGACAAAGTTGACTTAAATTTACCAAGCGATATTGTAAGTATACATTATCACACTTCAGATTTATATTTATTAAATTATGAGCCAATAACCTCGTATCTTGTTCCTAGCAGTTGTCATTTTCTTCCTTTGCGTTTCTTTCTTGACAATCCTGAGTACCATCATTATTGGTTTATAGAATATGATGTAGAGTTTACAGGTAAGTGGGATGTTTTGATGAACGATTGCGATACAAATCTTGATGGGTATGATTTCTTAAGTTGCCATATAGAGCGTTTTGATGAAACAAATAAAGATTGGGGGTGGTGGCATCACTGCAATGACAGTGGTTATCCATTAACAGAATGTATAAAGGGCTTTAATCCTATATGTAGATATTCTAATAAAGCTTTGGATTGCTTAAATAAATATCTAAAACAAGGATATTCTGCACATTCCGAGGTGATGTTGACAACTTGCTTGTATCATCATGTTTTTAAGATCGGCGACATAGGAGGTACAGGTGAGTTTACTCCGCATGGATATAGGAACAAATATTACGTACAAGGCAGAGGAGTCAACAATGGCACCATGCGTTGGCGCCCACTTTATACTATGGAGGAGATAGAAGCATTAGGTACGAATAACAAATTGTTTCACCCGATAAAGTAACTACTCAGATTTATTTTATACTCTTGATGATGCAGCAAAGCAATAGTGCTTTGCTGCATCATCTTTTTCTTTTCTTTTTATATCATTATTCAGTTATTTTTTCGTATTTTTGTACCCAACAAATCAAGCCTAATTTTTTATATGCAAATCAAACTGACATAAAAATAATGAAAAAACTAATTTGTACATTGATGTCAATGCTGACATTGACAACTGTTACGGCACAAACGGAACTTACTTATACAGAGGCAAAGAACTTGTATAAGGACAAGGCAAAAACATCGGTTAGCGTTCACGACCCATCGGTGGTTTACGACAGCAACAGCAAGAGATACTACATCTTTGGCTCGCATCGTGGTTGCGCTTATTCTACCAACATGCAGGATTGGACTCCGGCAACCTTCACTTGGCAGAATGGCACTAACACCAACGTCACCAATGCCGAGGCTTTCACCACACAGAGGGTGAAGACCATAAAGAAAGGCGGAGTGGAGGTTGCGCTGCCACAGTTTAACGCGATGGAATGGTCGGCACGCACCGACGAGAAATACGACATCAATGGCAACATGTGGGCACCCGACGTGGTGTGGAATCCGGTGATGAAGAAATGGTGCTACTATCTTAGCATCAATGGCGACGCATGGCATTCAAGTATCATATTGCTCACTTCCGACAATATCACGGGTCCTTATCAATACCAGGGTCCGGTAGTGGTCTGCGGTTTCGACGCTTCGGAGCATTCATACAAGGACACCGACCTGGAGTTGGTGCTCGGTGCTCAGGCTTCGTTGCCAGCAAGATACAACGTGGGCAAAAAGTGGGGCGAAAGATGGCCACACACCATAGACCCTTGCGTGTTCTACGACGAAGAGGGCAAACTATGGATGGCTTACGGCTCATGGTCGGGAGGTATCTGGATGTTGCAGCTCGATACAGAAACAGGTTTGCGCAACTATGATGTTACCTATCCTTCCGTTGGTGGCTCTACAAATGGTGTGACAAGCGATCCATATTTCGGCAAGAAGATTTCGGGCGGATATTATGTTTCGGGAGAAGGCTCATACATAGAGCACATAGGCAAATATTATTATCTCTTTGTGAGCAATGGTTTCTATTCGCCTGATGGTGGATACGAGATGAGAGTGTTCCGCTCTGAAAAGCCTGACGGACCATATAAAGATACTAAGGGTAAGAGCGCAATATTTAATTCATACGTGATGAACTATGGCTACAATGGCGACACTCGTGGCGAAAAGCTGATGGGAGCTTACAACCATTGGGGATTCATGGCTGTGGGCGAATGTGCGCAGGGACACAACAGCATCATAGCTGCCAACGATGGTCGAACTTACCTTATTTATCACACCAAGTTTAACAACAACACCATTTGGCACAGCGTGCGCACCCACCAGGTGTTTGTGAATAGCGATGGATGGCTTGTGGTTGCACCTTTCGAATATAATGGTGAACAGATTACTGATGCTGACATTGCAGCAAAGCAGCCTTTTACCATTGACGAGATTGTGGGTACTTATAAGTTGCTCGTACATAAATACGGCATGGACTATAAGAACTACGAAGAGGTTACTCCTATCGACATTAAGCTCAATGCCGACGGCACCATCTCGGGCTCTAAGACTGGTAAATGGAACATCACAGAGGGTACTGGCTACATCTCGCTAACCATAGCCGGAATTAAATATAATGGTGTGATATTCGAAGAGGTGATGGATGGCAAAACCATACATACTGTTTCTATCACAGCTTGCGCTCCTACTACTGGAGTAAACATCTGGGCATACAAGCGGACTCCTAAATACGACTTGGCGTGGCAACTCAACAATCAGAAAGAGCCTGTGATAGACAATCAGGATGTAATGGGCGACCTCGACCTCGCGAGCTTCGACCTCAAGGCTGGCAACGTGAAGACTACATGGACAAGTAGTAATCCTGACGTAATATCTACAGTTGGTAAATATAATCCTATAAACCTCGCAGAAGACACCAACGTAGACCTCTCGGTAAAATTAGAAACTCCAGGCTATTATTGGGCTAAAGATTATACCGTAAAGGCTTTCTCTTATCAGCATTCCACACCATCTGCCGACTGGCAATCAGGAATGATGGCTTACTATGGTTTCGACGACGATGCGCTCGCTAACGCCATGAACAACAGCCAGAAAGCATCATTGGGCGCTAATGGCACAAACAAGAAACCATCGCTGCAGGAAAATGCTGCTCTGCGCAATGGCAAAGTAGTAAAGCTGGAGTTTGGTGCCAACGGCAACGAGAGCTTTGTGGCAATGCCTAATCCTTTGTTGGGTCAAGAATTGAAAGATGGAGCCACAATCTCTTTTTGGATTAACCGCGCCACAGAGAATGATTGGGATGCATTGGTTGGCATTACTGACGGCACTGCCAGACTCTATATGACTGGTCGTACATACGTAGGCTACAACAATGGCAAAGCGGGCAACGAGAGTTGCTGGCTCGACATAAACCATCCTACGGCAGAAAATATTCCAAACAACATCACCGTGGGCAAATGGCACCTCGTGACGTTGGTTTTCAATCGCACAGCCGAAGTTGCACTCTATATTGATGGCAACAAGATGGACTTCACCAAGTGGAATGGCTCGCTCAATGGCAAGGCAATAAGCTCAGCCACAGGTTTTGACTATGGTCTCATGGTAGACCTTCTGTCTTCGGCATCAGAAATTTGTTTGGGTAAGGGTTCATTCTGGGGCTCAGCCGACGCTTCGTTTGACGATGTTATCATCTACAATCGTCCACTCTCAGCCATCGAGGTTTTAGCCCTCAACAGAATGGAAAACCGTGTATTCGATTTCAATGCTTGGGCTACAGGAATCGAGGAAATTACTTCAGACAATCATAACATCAATCATAATGCCATCTACGACCTACAGGGCCGTCGCATAAATGGCAAACCAACAAAGGGACTATATATAATAGGTGGAAAAAAGGTAGCTTTGTAGCTACCTTTTTTTATTTTTTATTGGTGTCCGCTAGCGGACACCAATATTTATTTTTCTGTCTTTTATTAAGTGCGACAATTTAGCTCATAGCAAACATTATGAGTACTTGCGCTATGAGCACTCGGAGAAACATGCCTAACGGATAGACAGAAGCGTAGCTCACGCTGGCGCTGTCGCCATCCAAAGTGTCGTTAGCATAGCCAAGAGCCATTGGGTTTGCCATGGCTCCACACAGAATGCCGCAGATGGTGGCAAAATCAAACTTCTTTGTTTTCAAAGCTAACACACCTATTATTATACATGGCAACATGGTGAGCAACAAACCAATGCCCAACCACAGCAAGCCCTCTGGACGAAATACGGTAGAGAAGAAGTCGCTACCTGCCACAATGCCCAAACAAGCCAAATAGAGCGACAAGCCAAGTTTGCGAAGCATCAACGAGGCAGAACGCGTGGTGTAGGAAATCAATCGCAAACGTGGACCAAGGGCTCCAACCAATATTCCAATCAATATGGCTCCTCCTGCCACACCAAGATGTATTGGCATTTGCATGCCTGGAATGGAAATAGGAATAGTGCCTACTGCCAAACCAAGGATGATGCCGAGGAATATGCTGCCGATGTTAGGTTCTTCGAGAGTTTTAACGGCATTGCCGAGGAAACGCTCCACATTGTCTACAGCCTCATGTTCGCCAACTACTGTTATGCGGTCGCCATATTGCAATCGCAAATCGTCGGTGGCAAGGAGCTTGATGTCGCCACGTAATATTCGGCTCACATTAACTCCATATAACTTTCGCAACTGCAATCTGCCAAGCACCTTACCGTTCAAGGCTGTGCGCGAAAGCACTACTACCCTACTTTCAAGTTGCGAGTCGATGGCATTCCAGTCTATCTGCTCCTTGTTCCAGTCTTTCTGTTCTTCTTCGCCAAAGAGCAATTCCAAAGCTCGCTCGTCTTCGCCAATACCAAAGCTCGCTCGTCTTCGCGAGTGGTTACGACGAGCAATTTGTCGTTAGCATGCAATCGGGTTTGAGCCATAGGCACAATAACCTGTTTGCCACGCCAAATACGCGAGATGATGAAATGCAAATGGCTATTCTGCGAAATGTCGGCAATGGTTCTGCCCTCGATAGCTGGATTCACAACGTCGAACTCAGCAATATAAGTATGGTCGTCGTCAATCTGCGACTTTGATTTCAGATCGTCGCTTTTAACGCAAAACTTGCGCAACAGCATCATCACAAAGATTACGCCCACCACAC
>HF994140.1:13049-25319 GCA_000436915.1 Prevotella sp. CAG:1092
AAGCCCAGCGAAGTCAGCGACTCTGTGGCTGCACCAAGGGCTGGAGTATTGGTGGTGGCACCGCAAAGCAATCCCACCATATCGGGCAGACTGATGCCTGTGAGCGGAATTAGCACCATTGCCAACACCGTGCCCACAACCACCAAAGCAAGGCTCCACATATTAAAAGCCACACCCTCGTGCTTCAGCGAACCAAAGAAGTTTGGTCCAACATGCAGTCCAAGAGTATACACAAAGAGAGCCAAGCCAAAAGTCTCGGCATATTCCACCACCGTTGGGTCGACTGCCAAGCCAAAATGACCTGCCAAAATACCAATAAAGAATACGAAGGCTATGCCAAGCGACAAGCCCTTTATCTTCACATTGCCTAAACCAAGGCCTATGGTTATTATCAGCGACAATATTACAACAGCCTGTATTGATGAATGTATGGTAAATAGGCTGTTTATCCAATCTGTCATAGCTACTTAAAAATTGGTTATTAGCTGTTTTATTAGTACATTTTCATATATAGAGTGCAAAATTATATATTTTTCTTGATAGAAGGAAATAAAAGAGTTAGAAGTTATAGAATTAAAAGAAGTTATCGCTACCATTGGTAGTTAGAAGCTAAAGCTAATAGCATTATGTTGGAGTTTGCTACAGGCTTTTAATCATAAGATATATGGCTTTAACTTCTCTAACTTCTTTTATTCTCTTTAACTTCTACCCAAAAGCATAAAAAAGGCATAAAACCGTTATGTGTTCGCACACACAATGTTGATTTGTATCAATAAAACATATATTTTTTATATATTTCTTGCACGTTTTCTTGGTCTGTTTGCGCAAACATACTACCTTTGCATCGTCAAAAGGTTAATATATTGTTTAGGTTAGTAGTAATAGATTTAGGTTTTTAGTTATTAGGTAAAGATTGTTTTAATAGGTATTGAGTGAAGGACGACCTCGTGAGAAGTTTCCAACACGTTTTTAAGGAAAAAAAAGATTAACATTCAGGTAACACGTATTTATCGGGGGAACTTTTCCCCCCACGAAATGCAGAAGTGCACGGCATACAGACTTTTTTCTGTTAGCTGTGCACTTCTGTGTTATATGGGTCGACAGAATGGCAACATGGAATAGTTCCCAGTGTCTACAATTCCAGTATGGCTTTTGTGATACTGTCTACAGAAGTAGTTTATTAATCAAAAAAGTTTCTAATGAAATCAGAAAAAGACACAGGAAAAAACACATCTAATGATACTTTGCAAAGTAATACGTGATACTTTGCAAAGTAATACGTGATACTTGCGCAAGTATCACGTGATACTTTTTTCGCCATATTTTCTGTATTGTTGGTAAAGATACTTAGAGGTATAAAAGATTGAGCAGTATTATCATTAGTCATTATGTCATTAAGGACTTTGATTTGACCAATAATAAAAACAAAAGCAAGGTTCCTTGGTTGGAGCCTTGCTTTGTTTTATCATGCATAGAGCAAGAAGACGCTTGCTCTATAGTTGCTTATACGTTTTAGCGCTCTATATGCGCTGCGCCATTGGGCTTAGAAATTGTATACTGCGAAAGTCTGAGCAGGAACCTTGATGGTAAGGGTAGAGCCTGCTGTGGCTGGGATGTCGACAGTATGAGGAACAACATTGAATTTGTTTTCGATGCTGTTGGTAGCCTTAGGGTCATCGGAATGGAGGGTGGTAACCTTGCCTGCAGGGAGCTTCTTCAAGCCCTTGAAGTTGAGAGTTACGTCCTGCTCCTTGTCACCAGCATTGGCAATCTTAACGATGTACTGTTTCTTGTGCTTATCGTAAACGGCGCTTGCATAGAGTGAGCCTTCGCCCTTTACAGCATTGCCATTCTCGGTGAGCTTAAGCATGTTGGTGCCGCGGTTGGTGCCATAGAGCATTTGCACATACCAGTTTACTGAGCGTACAGACTCGAGGTTGTTGAACCAGATGAGGTCTGGACGCCACTGCCAACCTTCTACATGTGCAAAGAGAGGTGCATAGGTAGCTTGATAAACTACATCAGCATTGCGCTCAAGACCTGTCATGAAGGCTGCCTCTGATAGTGCTGCTCCGAAGTTGTTCATGGCTACGGTAGGAGCATTTACACCACGCATGTGGCTTGCATACTCTCCTGCAAATACCTTAGGACCTGTGCGAGGATAGTTGTCGTAGCGACCAGCATTCTTGAGGAACCAATCTGGTGACATATAGTAGTGCTCATCTACGAGGTCGACACCGAGCTTGCGCATTTCTGCCCAACCGTAGTCAAAGTTTTTGCCATCGGCAGAAGGACCACTCGAACCACATATCTTTATATTAGGATATTTAGCTCTGATCTGCTCGATGAACTTAGCGAGGCGCACAGGATAGACTTCGCCCCATTGTTCGTTTCCGATACCTATCTGCTTGAGGTTGAATGGTGCAGGATGACCCATGTCGGCACGAAGCTTGCCCCACTTGGTGTTTACGCTACCATTGGCAAACTCAATGAGGTCGAGAGCATCATCGATATACGACTGGAGGTCGTCAACAGCTACATGCGCATTCTTATCGTCATCGCGATTCTGATACTGGCAAGCCAATCCTACAGACAAAATAGGTAATGGCTCTGCGCCAATCTTCTCAGAAAGAAGGAAGTACTCATAGAATCCAAGGCCGTAGGTCTGATAGTAGTTAGGATACAGACGATGAGCAAAGGTATTGTTCCAACGATTCTCGTTGAGCGGACGGTTTTCAGGTGCGCCAACAGAGTTTTTCCATTGATAACGAGTTTGGAGGTCGGTACCCTCGACGATACAACCGCCAGGGAAGCGGAATATACCAGGGTGAAGGTCTTCGAGGTCTTTTACCAAGTCGGCACGCAAGCCATTCCAGTTGTCGGCAGGGAACATAGAAACATGATCGAGGTCTACGCTCTCGTTGCCTTCGAGGAAGATGCGCATATAGCCCTTCTGTAGGGTTTGCTTGGATGTGAGCTCAACGCTATACTTCTTCCACTGGTTGTTGGTGATGGTAATAGACTTGCGCTCCATAGGATTGTTGTTTTCATCCACGAGCTCAACTCTAATCTTAGCCTGCTTGCCATTGAGGAGATGCAGACGACCATAGACGCTGAAATTATATTTCATGCCCTTTTTCAATCCCATGCCGAAGAAGCCACGGTTTTCGAGTCCGGTAGATTTTTCGCGATGGCCAGATGGTTCGAGAACAACATAGTTAGGGTTGCGGTCGAAAGCAGGCTTTATGCTGCTTACTGAAACATTGCCCCATGTGTTCCATCCCATTAGGCGGTTAGGGAATTCGAAAGAACGGTTTTCTACCATCTCTGCATAAAGTCCGCCATCGGCTCCGAAGTTGATGTCTTCGAAGAATATGCCATACATGGTAGATTGGACAGGCGCTCCAGGCTTAGTCGTGATGTCGAATTGGCGCTGTGCCGCTGCTGGGGTTACCAGCAGGGCAGAGAGTGCCACCGACGATAGAATGCGGTTTAGCTTCATTTTTTGTTTTAGTTTATAGGTGAAATTACGAATGTAAACGTCTTATCGCCATAAGAAATACGATGCTGTGGCAATGGCCATGAGCCCCAACTATTTTCGCCACCAATACCGAACTGCTCCTTGTCTATGCAAAGCTCTGTATACTTAGACTGTGGCACCTGATAGCTATGGCGCTGATCTTTTTCTTCACCCTCGTCAAGGTCGTTGATGCTATAGTGGAGTGCACTTGCATCGAAAACATTGTCGGAAGTGATACGGAATCCCTTACCTGCCTTGTCTGTCTGCTCCCACCAGCGGAGGTCGCTCTTGGTACCAGTCTCTTGTGGGCGGATGTATGGGAAGAATTGCTCGTCGGCAGTCTGTGTGTAGATACCGATGTTCTGCGAATACTTGCGGTCGATATAGTTTTCAATTGGTCCACGACCGTAGAAGTGGCTCTTATCCATGTTGTAAGGCAACTGCATGAGCATGCCGAAGCGGAACATGCTTGAAACCTTAGCATTCTTGGTGGTATTCATAGTCTGCTGTACGCGCATTGTACCATCAGGAGCGATGGTGTAGACGATGTCGAGAGTTGCTTTTACATCAGGCATATCATAGCTTGTTGTAACAACAACAGTGTATGTCTTACCGGTCTTAACTTTAAGGGCATTGACATCCTTGAGGTTGAGGGCTGGATTGCGCCAAGCCTTGAACTTATGCTGGAGCTGTGCACCCATATCGTTGTCGGTAACGGCACGCCAGAAGTTTGGCTTCAATGTACCGCCTTCGCCAAGAAGGTCTACAGCATTTACCTTATATTCCTTCAACAAGCCTGTAGCCTTGTCGAAAGCTATATTGATAGCATCGTTTGTGACCTTAATTTCGGTCTCTTTCTTCTTGTTAACCAACTTAATCTTGCCTGCAGCATCAGCATCAGCGATATTGTTAGTAATCTCGCGGATTGGCAACTGGCGGTAAGCAACTACCTGACCAGCCTCCATCAAAGGTTCAGCCTTTTTGAGTTTGAACTCGATGTTAAGAAGGATTTCACCCTCTGCAGGAACTGTGTAAGGCAAGGTGAGCTCTACCTTCTGATGAGGAGCAACGTTGAGCTTGTCTACTGTACCATTCTGTACAGGCTTACCATTCTGAAGGATAGTCCATACGAGCTGATAGTTAGAGAGGTCGCGGAAGAAGTTTTCGTTGTATACGCTAATCTTACCTGCCTTTATGTCTACAGCCTCAGCCCAGATGTTCTGGTATACGTAAGCAACCTCGTAGGCATGAGGGTTGAGCTGACGGTCTGGACCGATGATACCATTGCAGTTAAAATTGTTGTCTGATGGGTCGTAGTTATTGTAGTCGCCACCATATGTATACTGAATCTTGTTGTACTCCGGATAAGAGAGGTTGCCCTTAATAGACATAGGAGCTACAGGAGTGCGGTGAAGAGCTTGGTCAACGAAGTCCCAAATATAACCACCCTGGTTCTTTGGATACTTACGTGTTATATCCCAGTATTCCATCAAACCACCACTTGAGTTACCCATGGTATGGTTGTATTCACACTGGATGAGTGGGCGAGTATACTTGCTGTCCTTTGAATAATCGTCGCAAGCCTTGTGACTATAGTACATAGGACAGAAGATATCGGTAGCTTCACCTGTCTTGCCTGCCTGCTCATACTGTACAGGACGGCTCTTGTCTTGCTCCTTAACCCACTTGTATGCAGCTATGAAGTTGTCGCCATAAACAGTCTCGTTGCCCAACGACCATACTACAACAGAAGGATGATTGTATTGCATCTCTACGTTGTGCTGGTTGCGTTCCAAAATCTGCTTAGCAAACTCAGGCTTCTTGGCAGCAGCATCGTCGCCATACTGGAAGCCGTGGCTCTCTTGGTTGGCCTCTGCTGTTACATAAAGACCATATTCGTCACAAAGGTCGTACCATACGGGGTCGTCTGGATAGTGGCAAGTACGAACGGCATTGATGTTCAAACGCTTCATAATCTTGATATCCTGAATCATGCGCTCGCGAGATACTACATAACCTCCATCAGGGTCCATTTCGTGACGGTCTGCACCCTTGATATATACAGGCTGACCATTTACAAGGAACTGTGAGTTTTTGATTTCAATCTTGCGGAATCCCACCTTTTGCGGAATGACCTCAACGATGTTGCCTTTCTGATCCTTTACGGTAGCAACAAGTGTGTAGAGGTATGGATCTTCAGCGCTCCACTTCTTCACGTTCTTCAATACGAACTGTGCAGTACCATTAGTGCGCTTCTTGAAGTTGGCTTCGCTCTTCACAATCTCGATGCCATTATGGTTGAGGAGTTTGTATTCTACTATAGGCTGTCCCTTTACCTCTGCATAGATCTGAACAACACCATCAGCATAGTCGTTCTGAAGGTCTGGAGTAATCTTGATGTTTGAAACATGTACCTTAGAGTCGCGAGCATAGAGATAGCTGTCGCGAGCAACACCTGAAAGGCGCCAGAAGTCTTGGTCTTCACACCAAGAGCCATCGCACCAACGGAATGTCTGGAATGCAATAAGGTTTTCGCCCTTCTTAAGATAAGGAGTAATATCAAATTCGGCTGCAACCTTTGGATCTTCTGCGTAACCTGCAAACTGACCGTTTACATAGAGGTAGATGTTAGAAGTTACAGAACCAAAATGAGCAATAACCTGCTTGCCATCCCAATTTTCTGGGATGTTGATGATGCGGCGATAGCTACCCACATTATTGTCCTTGGTAGGAACAGCAGGAGGCTGCTGATCGAAATGTCCGCGCCAAGCAAAGCCTACATTTACATACTCTGGGTCGCCATAGCCATTCATCTCCCAAATTCCAGGAAGGTTCATGGTCTTCCAAGAACTGTCGTCGAGATCAGTCTTATAGAAGTCGGTAGGACGCTTGTCGGCATCTTTCACCCAATTAAACTTCCATGCGCCATGGAGTGAAAGGAAGTTGGCACTCTTTGTCATGTCGCCAGCTTTAGCTGCTGCTTCATTCTCGTAAGCAAAGTAATTTGTGTGAAGCTTAAAGCGATTTACTTCGTTTACCTGAAGGTCGTGCCATTCTGTAAATGTCGGAACTAAAGGAGTTGGAGCAACTACTTTTTCCTTGGCAGCAAAGGATGTCAATGAACATCCCATCATGGCAGCCATGAGCAAATGTCTTGGGCTAAGCCCAGAGTTAATTTGTTTCTTCATTGTTATTGGTTTTGTTGATAATTGATAGTCTAAAGGGTTATTTTACATTAATATATAACAACCTGCCTGCAAAGATAATGCAAACGAGCGCAATGTAAGCTTGCTTACAAATTGCCGAGTGCAGCTTATCTTCTGCAAAGATACGATAAAATATCGGTCTTTAGCTATTTAGCGCGATAAAATATTACGGCATAGGGAGTAAACCTTCCCATTTTACATTCCAATCCTTAGGGAAACCTGGATTCTTGGTTGTTGCGCCATCCCATCCGGCACACATCATGGCTACAGCTGTTAGCAATCCACCATTGCCAGGCATATAGACACGCAGGCGACCATCTTGATAGTTGTGACCATTAACGAGATAGGTATTGGTACGCTTATTCATGAGCAATGCATCGATGGCACGACTAGGCTGACCAAGGCGCGCGCAGGTCATGGCAACCATAGGATAGTCCCATCCCCATGTCTTGTCCCAGTTCCAGTTGTCCCAAATCCAGTCGAGAGTCTTTGCCATTACGCGCTTATTGATGAGCTTGCTGTCGGGCATCATGCCGAGAGCACCAAGAAGAGCAGGATGGTCGCTGGTAAAGCGTATGTCGGTGTAGGTATTCTTGGCAGTTTCGGCAGCAAGATAGAGGCTGTCTTCATTGAATGCCAATGGAGAAAGCTTATTGATGATAGAATCCCATTCGCCCTTGTCGTCGATGCCACTACGCTGACGCCATTTCTCAGCCATTTGCAGAGCTGTGTGCCAATAAGAAAGTTCGAAAGGAGGGTTTATGGTAGAGTCGGCCTTGAGGGTTTCTTGCGCAGGAATACATCCACGCAAGATATAGCGGTCGCGGATGGAGTCGTATTCTGCAAAGTCTGCCATAAAGAGAGCTGTGGCATTAACGGTGCCTGCATATTTCTTGAGTAGCTCTTCGCGCTCGGCAGAACTCTTGGCTGCACGATAAAGGAGTTCGGCAAGATAAATGAAATGTGGCTGTTGCCAGATAAGATAAGAGCCTACATTAGATGGAGCCTCGACGCCCGAAGGGTCAGTCATCTTCATCCAACGGATGCCATTAAAACCTTGGCGCTTAGCTATTTGGCGAGCAAGCTTCTGAGCATAGAGGAACCAGCCGAAGCATTTTTCCATACACTCAGGCTTATTCCACAAGCCATAGTGAGCAAGGTGCCACCATGTCATCTCAAGGTGGAATTTGCCAAACCATGAATTATAGGTGAGTCCTGTTTCTTGAGGAGGAAGAATACCACACTCTTGTGCGCCCATGAGATATTGGCTAAGGATTACTCTGCGCTCGAGTTCTTTGGCACGAGGGTCTTTCACATCGCCAAAGTCTACGAAGCCACCTTCGTTCCAATAATTGCGCCATCTGCCTGCCGAAGCCATGGCGAAGTCGGCAAACGGACGGTTGCTGAGATAGAAGCCCATAGGAGTGTTGCCATTGAAACCTACGTAGAGGTCGAGGGCTCCCTTCTTGGTAGAGATTACAATGGTGTGGGCACCCTGTTTGGTAATGCGTGCGCCATCACTAAACTCTACATTAATATAATATGTGCAATTATCCAGCTTGCGCTTAATAACGGCGTGGGTACCTTCTTTTTCGAGAGTTGTGGTGTGGCGGCTGTCTTGATTCCAGTCGCAAGCGTCGTCGCTATGCTTTCCTGTAGGATAAGGGAATCGCAACACCACCTCGATGGTGCCATCCGACTCGATATGCGAAACCACAACATCCTTGTCGGGGTCGCAAACGGTTTTGACATGATAGTTTTGTTCGCCATATTTGAATCGGCTCTCCACCTTTCCTGTCCAAAGGTCGAGAGTTTCATCAATATTGCTCACGAGGTTAGGGTCGGCAAGGTTGAGACCAATATTGCCGAGATGAAGGCGATGAGGATTTTGACGAAAATAGTTGGAAGCATCTTGCTGACGACCAGGGGTGCGGAACTGTGCAGCATAATATTCATCGTGACCACGATGGAAATCGTGATTGATAAGGGCTTCTTCTATCTTGTAGCCTTTGTCGTTAGGGAACGAATGCCATCCCCAGTCAGACATGGTGCCAAGAGGCACTCCGTTGCTATATTTCTCAGGAAAGGTCTGCAAACCTGTAGCATCAACGGTAAAGGCGAAGCCTCCGTTGCCCACGGTGAGCGAAGCTAACGAGTCGATACTGGTGATGTGAGGATTGTGACGAGTGACAACAGCCTTGCGGTCTATTTTGTTGTCGGCATGTGCAGCCAACGCCATAGCGAAAGCTACGAAAAGAAGGACGATTTTTCTCATCAAGATTAGTTTTTAGTCATTATTATGGTTCTGATTTGTATAAAAACCATTGTGTAATGGTCTGTTATATATTAGAATATGCAAATTTAAGTATTATTTTTGTTATATCAATCGCAATATTATTTTTTTATCGTTATTGCATTCGTTTTCACAAAAATTACCTTTAAAATCACAATATTTTCACTCTTTATACTATAATTATCCATATCTTTGCACCATCATCAAACATAAGCCATTAAACTATAATTAAATAATGAGAAAACTATTATTATCAACTCTTTTCGTCTTTTCTGCAATCGTCACCTTTGCTGCCGACGTAGTAACAAAAGAGGGTGCATGGTGCTGGTTTGCCGACCCTCGTGCAATTCATTTTGCAGATGCTGAAGCTGGCATTGATGCGTCTTACATCGGATATATTGATGTGCATGGCAATGTAAAAGCAACTCAGATTGATTGGAAGAACAATAAGCGCACAGAGGTTTTGGTGCGCAGCTATTTCCAGCCAGACGATCACAACAACCCAACTTTCATTGTTCTTCCAGATAAACGTGTGATGATTTTCTATACTCGTCATACCGATGAGGCAAAAATTTGGTATCGCATTTCGCAGAAGCCTGGTGATATCACTATGCTTGGTGAAGAGAAGTATCTTACTACCAAGAATAACACCACATATCCTTCGCCTTTCATTCTTAGCGACGACCCTGACCACATATATCTCTGTTGGCGTGGTATCAATTGGCACCCTACTATCGCACGTCTGACAATGCCTGACGAGAACGACAACTGCTCGTTTGACTTCGGGCCTAAGCAGATTGTGCAGAGCACAGGTGCACGCCCTTATGCTAAATATTACAGCAACGGTAAGGATAAAATCTACCTTACATATACCACAGGCCACCCTGACAACGAAATGCCTAACTGGTTATATTTCAATGTTATCGACATCAATAATGGTAATGGCCCTATCTTGAAGGATATCAAGGGTACAACTTTGAAGAAGGTTGCCGACGGACCATTCAATGTCAACAAGACCGATAGCTATGCTAAGTCGTATCCTTATACAGTGGTCGACAAGACTGCCAACTGCCGCAACTGGGTTTGGCAAATTGCTACCGACAAGGATGAGAATCCTGTAATAGCACTCACACATATTGATAATGCCAAGACAACTCACGTATACCACTATGCACGCTGGACAGGCTCTGCATGGCGCGATACATGGGTACAATATGGTGGTCATGCCTTCCATCAGAATTGGAATTCTACCGAGAAATGCTACTCTGGCGGTATGGCTCTCGACCCTGATTCTATAAACAATCTATATCTCTCTATACCTACAAAGGATGGTGTATACAACAAGGATGGTGTATATGAGATATGGAAATATGTGATTGGCGATGATGGCAAGGTCGTTTCTCAGGCTCAGGTCACAAAGAATTCTGAGAAGAACAATATGCGTCCATATATCCTCAATGGCTCTGTAGGTTCAAAGGCTCGCTTGGCATGGATGAATGGTGACTATTATTACTGGATGGTAAAGACTGCTTATCCTAAGGGCTACCCTACATGCGTGATGATAGATACTGAATTGCCACACGAGGCTGTCGACCTTAATGCAGGTGTTAATGCTAACGCTGGTGATAAGACTTTCACTATAACAAAGTTTGCATCCATGGATGCCACCAACTATAATGGTGTGTTCTTCACTGCTGGCAATATAGAGGTTGGATTGAGTGCTGATACAAAGCTATATATTTCTGCCGCAGGCAAGACTTATACCAGTAGCAGTATGTTCTATACTTCCGACGACTGGGCAACAAAGTCTTCTGGTACATCTGGTGACTTCCACCCTACAAAGCTCAAATCAGCAACTATCACTCTTGCCTACGATGGCGAATATCTCTATCTCTATCGCAACGAGATGCTTGAGATAAAGGTTGCTGTTGCTGACCTTACTTATACAAACGTTGCTAACGGCACAATAGCTGGCGAAGTGAAGACTTGGAGCCGTAGCCTCAACCAAGAAGAGGTTGCTGAAATGAAAGGTATGCTCGCTGCATCTATGCTTTCTGTTCCTACAACCGTAACCACCGACATTGTTTTGCCTTCANNCCACCGACATTGTTTTGCCTTCATCGACAAACGGTGTTGAGGTAAAATGGACTTCTTCTAACCCAGAGGTTATATCTAATGATGGTATCGTAAAGTTTCCAACTGCAGAGACCGAGGTTACTCTAACAGCTGCTGTAGGCACCATCGTTAAGGAGTTCAAGACTATCGTGATGCCTCGCAACATCAACAACAATCTATTGGTGAAATATGATTTTGAGGAGGGTGACGTATATACTGAGGACAACGTAAAATATGTACGCGACCTCAGCGGCAACGGCAACGATATGAAGGTGATGGGCTCTGCAAAGGTTGATGGCACATTAAATTTGAAGTCTAATCAGCCTGTGGCTTTCTCTACCAATGGCTATGGTTTGGCTCCTGCAGGCTTGCTCAAAGGTATGCGCTCTTACACTTTTATGGTAGATGCAAACCTTAGCAATCGCGGCAAGATGCCACGATTCTATGACTTTGGTTCTAATAGCGGCAATAGTATATTCTGTCGTATCAATGGTAATTTCTATTATGGTGCTGGCGAAAAGTATGCTGGTGGCTCTACTCTTATGGTCGAGGCTACTGCAAATGCAATAGCTCTCAATACAACTACCACCATCGTTGTTACCTTTGATGCTGCTACACATACTACTACAATATACGCGGATGGTAAGAAAGTGGCTCAGGGCACAAAGATTACCTACGAGCCTTGGCAGGCAGCTCCTGCTGGTGAGGATAGCAGAAATTATATCGGTCGTACACAATGGTGGGACAACAACTCCGACAATGGCGATGTTTGTGGAACTATCGACAACTTCCGTCTTTACAACATTGCTCTCACTGCCGAGGAACTCTCTGAAATCGCCTCTGACATCAATAATATGGTGACAACCATTACTCCTGCAGACACAAAAATATATTCACTTACAGGTGTAAGACTAAACAGTGAACCTAATAAGGGCTTATATATAAAAGATGGAAAAAAAATAATAAAATAGCTCCTAATCTTAGGTATAAAAAATTGTTATCTGGTCTAACAACGAAAGCAATTAAAAACAAACCGTTTTAACCCAAATCGGTCATTAGGCCGTTTGATGTATATTTTTAGAACTGCTTGCAGTCTTTTGTTTTTTATAAGGTGTCTTTTGCTTGTTTTTAATTCG
>HF994141.1 GCA_000436915.1 Prevotella sp. CAG:1092
AACAGTGGTGCAATCTCCTCATCACGGAATCCTGCAATGCCACAGCCGATTCTTGTTACAAGAAACGTCAGTGTCGTATTCTGCTTCGCAAACTGAATAAAGGCATCTACGAATGGTCTGATGGTTTCAACTCCGCCCTGCATAGTAGGAATAGCATAGCTTCTTCCTTGTATGCCAGTGCCTAATCCCCATACCGCACCAAAGCGGTTATAGGCAAGCCTTGCTGCTCCACCACCATGTGAACCTTCAAGGTTGCTGCCAAATACGAATATCTCATTCTCCTTCAACTTGGAGATTCGATCTGGTGTATATCTTCTATTGTACTTTTTCATTTTATTATGTTTACATAAACGGTTACTTCTAATCATTTTATAATAGAGATGTTGCAAACCATCAAAATCTATCAGACAAAATGAAGAAACGAGACTTGGCTTTTGTTACTCCCAAATCTCGTTTTTGTTGCAATGGCCTTATTTGCATTAGTCCCTTGATATCTTAAAACCCAATTTCAAAATGAGTTTAATGGTTTCAATAGACGTGTTGCGGTCGTATTCCTTTTCCTCTTCTGATAGTTCTTCATATGGTACAAGGCACGGATGTTTCTTCTCTGCATCATTGCGTTCCTCTCCATACGTCCAACCATCCTTCATACGACCTGCCGACCATACCTCATGTACATTCTTTGCTATATCCTCTGCCAAAGCTTCGAGTTCCTTGGGCAAAGCTACATCCTTCGTGTCGATAGGATGGGGTGTGTAATTGTTCTTGTTCATTGTTTGCAATTTTATTATCTTTTTGTATGGAAAGAGGATTGAGTGGAGATTAATCTATCATTTAATCGAATCATTTTGTACGAATTACGCAGTCTTTGCCATATGGCATATAAAGAACACAGTCTTCCAAAGGTACTGTAGAACTTAGCCTATATTCTTTTCTCTGTTTGGCTAAAGGTACCGTCATTCTTACTATACCTTCCGTATCTGATACGGCAGATATATCTCCAATTCTTATTGCAGTATTGCCGACATACGATTCTGTCCTTATATTCCAAAGTTTAAATTGTATGTTACCATATACCGTAGGGTCACGGAATATATTTACTTCTGTATTACTCTGCAATTTCATCGTTGTGTCCACAGGCAGATAATCAGGACATGAGATAG
>HF994142.1 GCA_000436915.1 Prevotella sp. CAG:1092
TAATCACTCCCCTCTCTTTTGGAGAGGGGCCGGGGGTGAGGCTTTATATAAACATCTATGCGCACAGAAGGCGATTACATAAAGATTAACGAATGGCTGACACCACTTAGCTGGCTATATGGTTTGGGTGTAACGATAAGAAACAAGATGTTTGATATCGGCATACTAAACCAGAAGGCTTATGATGTGCCCGTAATTTCGGTGGGCAACATCACTGTTGGTGGCTCGGGCAAAACTCCGCATGTGGAATATCTCATATCAATATTGAAAGACAAAGTGAAGACAGCCGTGCTTTCAAGAGGATATAAGAGGAAGACACATGGATATGTGCTTGCCGACGATAACTCTACTATGAGGGATATCGGTGACGAACCATTCCAAATGAAACGTAAGTTCAAGAATATTTATGTCGCAGTGGACAAAAAACGCTGCAATGGCATAGAACATCTCCTCAACGACGAAGCAACAAAGGATGTAGAGGTGATACTCTTAGACGACGCTTTCCAACATCGATATGTAAAGCCGGGAATAAACATCCTGTTAGTAGACTATCATCGTCTCATCATCTACGACAAGTTGCTACCTGCCGGACGTCTCCGTGAACCTATGTCGGGAAAGGAGCGCGCCGATATGGTGATAATAACGAAATGTCCTAAGGATCTAAAGCCTATGGAGTTTAGAGTACTCACCAAGGCTATGGACTTGTTCCCTTATCAGGAACTGTATTTCACCACCATCGAATACGATAAGCTGACAAAGATGTTTGGCAATGGGGGTGAAGCAAAGAAGACGATAGATAAAGAGCAGCTAAAGGATGTCAACGTGCTACTCGTTACGGGCATAGCTTCGCCTAAACTCTTGCTCAACGACATGAAGCCGTATTGCAAGTCGATAAAAACCATGACTTTCGGCGACCACCACATGTTCTCAGCCAAAGATATCGACAAGATAAACGATGAATTCGCTGCCTTGCCTTCACCTAAGATTATTGTGACAACCGAGAAAGATGCCACAAGAATCGAGGCTGCAGATGGACTAAGCACAGAGGCTATGGAAGCTATCTACGCTCAGCCTATACACATAAAATTCATGCTCGACCAACAAGAAATGTTTAACAATAAAATAAAAAGCTATGTACACAAAAATTCAAGAAACAGCATCCTGGTTAAAGCAAAGGATGACAACAAATCCAGAAACAGCAATCATCTTAGGCACGGGTCTGGGACAATTAGCTTCCGAGATAACTGATACCTACGAATTCCCATATTCTGAAATCCCTAACTTCCCTGTATCTACAGTTGAAGGTCATGCCGGAAAGCTCATCTTCGGTAAGCTTGGTGGCAAGGATATCATGGCTATGGAGGGTCGCTTCCACTACTATGAGGGCTACAGCATGAAGGAGGTTACATTCCCTGAGCGTGTGATGTACGAATTGGGCATAAAGACTCTCTTCGTTTCAAATGCTTCGGGTGGTATGAACCCTAAATTCAATATTGGCGACGTGATGGTTATCACCGACCATGTGAACTTCTTCCCTGAGCATCCATTACGTGGAAAAAACTTCCCTACCGGTCCTCGCTTCCCAGATATGCATGAGGCTTACGACCACGAGCTTGTAGAGTTGGCTAACAAGATTGCTGAGGAAAAGGGTATCAAGCTCCAGCATGGTGTTTATGTTGGTGTTCAGGGTCCTACCTTCGAGACTCCTGCCGAGTATCGCATGTATCATTTGTTTGGCGATGCTGTTGGTATGAGTACTGTTCCTGAGGTTATCGTTGCTCGCCATTGTGGTATCAAGGTCTTTGGCGTTAGCATCATCACCGACCTTGGCGGCTTCGATGTTCCTGTAGAGGTTAGCCACGAGGAGGTGCAGAAGGCTGCTAATGCCGCTCAGCCTATAATGACTGAGATAATGAGAGAAATGATTAGAAGATCATAAAATATTATATGAATATATCAGAACTTGGTGAGTTTGGTCTTATACACCGACTCACAGACAATATCGAATTAAAAAATGAATCAACAAAGTACGGCGTAGGCGATGACTGCGCCGTACTTGAATATCCAAACAAGCAGGTATTGGTTACCACCGACATGCTTATGGAGGGTGTGCATTTCGACCTTACTTATATCGACATGCGCCACTTAGGATATAAGTCGGCAATGGTTAACATCAGCGACATCTTTGCTATGAACGGCACTCCTCGACAGATGGTGGTGAGCATCGCTCTTAGCAAGAGATTCAAGGTGGAAGACCTCGACGAGTTCTACGTAGGACTAAAGGCTGCTTGCGACAAATGGAATATCGACATCGTGGGTGGCGACACCACATCGTCGTATACTGGTCTTGCTATTAGCATTACTTGTATTGGCGAAGGCGATAAGGATAAGATTGTTTATCGTAATGGAGCTAAGGAGACAGACCTTGTCTGCGTAACAGGCGACCTTGGTGCTGCCTACATGGGATTGCAACTCCTGGAGCGCGAAAAGGCTGTTTACTATGGTCAGCTGTCTGACCTCGACAAGAAGATTAAGGATGCTAAGGCAAGTGGCAACGATGAACTGGTGAAGAACCTACAGAAGAAGGTCAACGAGCTCAACGACTTCCAACCAGACTTTGCTGGCAAAGAATACCTGTTGCAACGCCAGTTGGCTCCTGAGGCTCGTGGCGACATCAAAGAGAAGCTTGAGGCTGCAGGCATACAGCCTACTGCCATGATGGATATCTCTGACGGTCTAAGCTCTGAACTGCTGCATATCTGCGAGCAGAGCAACTGCGGTTGCCGCATATTCGAGAAGCAGATTCCTATCGACTATCAGACAGCTGTAATGGCAGAGGAAATGAACATGAACGTAACTACTTGCGCCATGAATGGTGGCGAAGACTACGAACTATTGTTCACCGTGCCTATCGGCGACCATGATAAAATCAAGGATATCGAGGGCGTAAAGCTCATCGGTCATATCACTAAGCCTGAGCTTGGCAAACAGCTCGTAGCACGAGATGGCAACGAGTTTGAAATCAAAGCGCAGGGATGGAACCCGCTGAAAAAGTAAAAGGGTAAAAAGGTAAAAAGGTAAAAAAGTGAAGAGTGAAGAATCCTTCGTTCTTCCCTTAAATTGTTAATAATCTCTAATACATTTGCAGGGTCTATATTTTTATATTACCTTTGCACCGCTTTTACGCACAGAGGGTGCCATAGCTCAGTTGGTAGAGCAAAGGACTGAAAATCCTTGTGTCCCCGGTTCGATTCCTGGTGGCACCACTCCTCCTTTCATTAGTCCAGTTCTTCTTCGGAAGTCTGGGCTTTTTTTATTTGCATAGAATCAACGAAAAAAAGGAGCCTATGATACTTTGCAAAGTATCACGTGATACTTTGCAAAGTAATACGTGATACTTGGGCAAGTATCACGTATTACTTTTTTCACTATGTTTTTTTGAAAAAAAGACACTCGTTTATTTATTCACCCTTTGCACCACCAACGCTATACACATCGCTACCCTTTACAATGACAACATTGTTGCCATCAGCAATCTTGCGAACTGGTTGTTGGATGCCATCAGCATGGACACCAGATACTCCTGTACTCTCTACAACCGTCAGGCGTACGGAAGCTTCGGCACCGCCATCCTTGGTTTTTGCATTGATTACAGCCTCGCCTACGCTAAGCAAAGTAACGAAACCACCATTCACGGTAGCTACGCTCTCATTGTCGCTCGTCCAGACAATACGTGTATCGGTGGTATTCTTTGGCGAGATAGCAGGCTTTAATGCTACATTCTTTTCATCTAAGCCTACCGTCAGCTCTGCCTCATCGAATGTCAACGAGCGAGCAATCTCCGGCTCATTCTGTTTATCTCTACGATATAAGAAAGGTAGCTCCAATGTCTTTGAGGTATAGAGATTAAAGCGAGCGTAGCTCTCTACAGGAACATTATAGCGCATGGTACCGAAGTTTGTTTTCTCGTTTGTTATTGTGGCACCTTCATAGCCTAAGTCTATTGTCCAATTGGTATTCTCACCACCCCATTCAAGGTTTTGCTTGCTCGAAGCACCAAGCATACGTCCATGCTGGTCGCTGAGAGTCCAGAAGTCTTTATTCTCACTCTTAGCCAAAGTAAATCTCAACACTTCAGGTTCGGTAACGTCTGAAGTAGAAGGCACAGCTATGGCATCGAGATAATGCGATTTTTCCATACCATCGATATCGGCAGCAGCACAACCGTTGCGGAACATCATCAATTTGTCACCTTCGTTGAGTGTACTCTTCTTGGTGAGTTTCTCATAGCTCCAGCCCATTGGCGACTCCAACTTCACGCCCTCGCCAGCATCATAGTCGATAGCGATATAGCTAACGTAAACTGAGCCTTCGCTGGTGCCACCCTTTATTGTAATATTAGCATCCTCGGCAGTTATGGCATCAATATCAATCTGCTTATTGATATCTACATACACTCCATAGTCTTTGGATACCCATTGACCAAACCAGCTATCATCAGCAAAGTCTACTGTACCTCTTTTATATATCATTGTTTCGCCATCGTAAATAGCTAAGCCTACCTGTCCCGCCTTATTATTTGAGCACATGCCAAGGGTGATGCCATTGATAGTACATCCCTCCCATCCTACAAGATGAAGCGAAGCCTGGCGGTTGCGTGGTATCTGATTGAAGCGGTTGCCTGTGGTGGCACCATACTCATTTTCAAAATAAGCCCACGAATCTTGTGGCACCAAACCACTTGCCACAATGGTGAAATCTTGGATAGCTTTATTATAACCATCTATTCTATACACAACCTCGGCAGCATTGATGCTAAGAGGCAATAAAAGCAACGAAATGATTGCTGTTACCTTAATAAGGATTTTTTTTGAGTTAACCATAATATAATTATTTTTCATAACCAAATACAAAAGTAATGACTTTAAAGATACAAACCAAATTTTTACCCACATTTCCATGTATTAAACACATAATCATCACTGAAATTTCGCAAGTAAGCCCACACGCCCTGAAAGGGCAGAAGCTCCTAGCCCAGGGCAT
>HF994143.1:0-1956 GCA_000436915.1 Prevotella sp. CAG:1092
CAGATACCCCAACCACCCCAGATACCCCAAGCGAAGGCGGTGCATCGCCTACTGAGCCTACTGAGCCAGAGGTTCCTGCAGTACCTGCATCAGCAAAGCGAGCACCAGAATCGGCTACTCAGGGACGCAGAATATTCCCTCTGAACAAAGGCGAATATAAGTTCTTCACATTTGCTCTCGACGACACTGAGCTGAAATATAATAATGTGGACGACTTCATGAACGGAAAGACTGAGAGTTCACGCATCTCGGACATATATCTGGAATACAAGGTATACAAGAAGGGTGACCCTAACTTGAAGTCAAGAATAAAAAACTGGGACGACTACAATCCGTACGTTGGATATATACAGAGCAACGTACGCCCAGTATACTTCGACTCTATTCCGCTGCGCAACATAGATGGCAAGGCTGAACACATAGCGAAGTTTACGCCTCGCAACCTGTCGCAGAATATCGATGTATACTTCGACATTTCAAAGGATGTAACCACACGCGGATTTGTGGTTGACTCTGTGGAGGCTGAGGTTTCGGGTATTCCTTTGGCAATAAGCATTGGCAACGGATATATCGATATCAGAAAAACTTCGAAGATGCTCTTCGATATGGAGCTACAAAACAAGGATGGCAACGTGGTTGAGGATACTGAAGACAACACCTCGCTTGTGGCTCATGCCAATATCGATGTGACAGGTATCGTGAAGAGTGCCACTCCTAATGAGCGCACTGGTCCTGGCATCATGCAGGTGATAATATATACCCACGCTTTCAACGACGAGGGTGTGAAGAGAATAAAGCGCATACAGGGCAAGATAAACATATACAACGCTCTCGAAGAGGCTAACCTCATAGAGATTGTGAACATGGGAAAGGATGCCCGCCGACGTTCAGAACACGGAGTGCTGAACATAAAGACCGACCTTGTGTTGAAAGGCGAACAGATTGTAGATACTCCTAACGACGACAACGGTATAGACCAATGGACAGGATGCGAAAACATCTTTGTAGACATCTAATCCATTATATGCGCGAAACAAAAATAGAAAACAAGATATCGAAATATATGTCAATAATGAAATTGAAATCCACAAGACGGTTTGTGCGTCCTGCTCTCTCGGCTGCAACGATGATGCTGCTGGCTGCCTGTAGCCAATCGTATCCGGGACTGGAATATGAATTTCCAGATAATGAGATTGGCAACACGGAGACCTATAACAAGACACCAATCATGATGTTTGTCAACGAGCAAAACTTCTTCTCGATAACGGCAACTCGTGGTATGGGCGCCTTCGAGAACGATGGCATCAACCAAGGTGTTTCGCAGATGCAGAAGCAAAAGGCCACTCTCTATGTGTATAGCTTCAGAAATGGTCAGGATCAGCAAGGTCCTCTGACTTCGGCTGCCGACCTCACAAAGACAAGATATGCACAGGGCAAAACTCACGACGAAGACAATGAAAGCTGTCTTTTGGATGGTCCTGACTACAACCACGGTATGCCTGTGAAGCTAAACACAGAACCTGGAGGTATGCTGGTGCCACAGTGGACTGAAGATTCCCTATTCTATAGTTCACGCTATCAGGATGTGGGCTACAACTTCTTCTGCTATCATATCGACGACTGCCCAACCAGCGTGCAGCGTAACAACGACCGCATAGTATGCACATGCACCGTGGATGGCACTCAGGATGTGCTATATGGACATGCGCCTAAGCTCGACCTCGCTTATCTGAACGAAAACTATAGCAATCTAAACCTTTCTGACGAGGAGAAGGCTAAGATTGTGAATGCCAATGGCTACAGCACCTATGCTGCCCACCGCGACATTCATCCAGAGATAGACCTCGACCACGCTATGGCTCGCTTCATTTTCCAGGCTTTCCCTGGCGACGAGAATGCCAACAACATAAAGATAAAGCATGTGAAGATGTTAGCGCCAAAGCAATGCCAGCTTAC
>HF994143.1:1976-11077 GCA_000436915.1 Prevotella sp. CAG:1092
TTACCGTGGCTGCAAGAACTACCGAAGAGACAGGAGTGAAATTCTTAGACGAAAAGGATTGGATGACTCTTATGTCGTGGGATGCAGAGCAGGTAAAGATGGTGGATATGGCTGAGGCTACAGTGATATTCGAGCCAGAGATGAAATACCAACCATGGTATGAGCGCGCACACGTAGACCTTGGCAGCAGCCTTCTGCTTGCTCCTGCCGAAGAATATAAGCTGATATTGGAATACGAACAGTATATCTTCACGAATGGTCAATGGCAATGGAAACCTCTGACATCGGAGTATACTATCACAGCTCCAAAGAACGAGAAGTACAACCTTGACACGGCTACAGGTACATTCAAATTCTTGCCGGGCTTCCAGTATACAGTGAAGATAGCTGTCTATGGTTTGTCGCCTATCAAGGTAACAGCCAACATTTCTAACTGGAAAGAGGGTGGCGACATCTTTATCAATCCAGACGATGCCGACAACATAGGCTTAGACAACTAAGAACGGAGAATGAATCTATATTTTTTATCTTAACATATTGTTTAACAATTAATTTTTATCTATTATGAAAAAATTATTTTTGATGGGAGCAGTAGCTTCTCTCGGCTTGCTCGCAAGCTGTTCGTCAGACGATGATTTGTCAACTGGTGGCAATGGTAAGGACGGCCTTCAGCAGATTAAGATTGGCATGGGCGTACAGGCTAATGTTGCTACAAGAGGTACTGGTACTGTTGGTGCTGTTGGTGAAAAAGAGAACACATGGGCTAATCAGACTGTAAATGTCTACATGCTCAACAAGGGTACTCTTGATCTCGCTATGTTTGGTGAGGATCCTATTTATGAGAACACAGTTTTGACAACTCCTACAGATAATGCTTCTGGTATTGCTACCGAGCTTGTTGGAGGTGTAGCACAGTACAAGTATTATCCTACAACAAAAACAGCTTTCGACTTCTGGGGCTATCGTTTGGACGATGCTAATGATACCACAGCTACAAATCAAGAAGGTTCAGCAACCGCTGCTGCTATAGAGAACAATAAGTTTGTTCCTTACATCAGTGGCGACAGCTTGCTTATCGGTTTCAAGATTGATGGTACACAGGATATTATGGCTGGTAAGGCTGTTCCTACAGAAGAAGAAATCAGAAAGTGTGGTGGTGGTGAGGATAATATCTACTCAGCATTTGCTGCTCGTAGAGATGTTCAGCCAAACATCAAGTTTGAGCACCTTTTGTCACGCCTCAACTTCCAGGTTTTGGATGGTAAAAAGACTGCAACAACAGATCCAGATAAAGCTGTAAAGGTAACAGGTATTACTGTTAAGTCAAAAGCTACAGGTAAGCTTGTTATTGCTTATCAGGGCGCAGAAACAACTTTCGAAAATGTATCTGATCAGCTCATCGTTGACAAGGATGCTGATTCTGAGAAAGACGCAGCTTTGTTGAAAGAGCTCAAAGTTAAGCAGCGTGCAGAAGGAGCACCTTTGACACAAAACCTCGAAGACTTGACACCTGTTACTCCAGCGTGGAACAATGGTATGGCTATGGCTACACAGGTTGGTGAGGCTCTTCTCGCAATTCCTGCAAAAAAGTATGAGATCACTATCAACCTCAAGCAGAAAGTACAGGTTAAGGGTGATAAGGGCACCCCTCAAGAGGGCGACTTTGAGGAAAAGGAATACACATATGAAGCAGACCTTAATAACACCGTTAACCCAGAAAAGGGTTTTGAGCCTGGCTACTCATACAATGTTACTATCACTGTATATGGTTTGAGCGAAATCCAGATTACTACAACTCTTATCCCTTGGAATGATGGTGGCAACATCGAGATGAATCCTGAGGATGAGACCTTCGGTGAAACTACTACAAACAACGCTTACGAGTGGGTAAAATTAGAGGGAGATCCAACACTAACAGGTGCTACTGCTGAGAAAACTACATACGAATCTTTTGAAGCTCTCAAGGAAGCAGTTGCTGCAAACGCTTCTAACAGCGGTAAGATCTACAAGGTAGGTACAGGTGACCCTTACGAATACTACCAGTGCAAGGTTAAGGTTGTAACTCCTCCAGCTCCAGCAGCTACTTATACTTTAGACGAGTATACATTCCAAGAAGGTGTAGACAATGTAGAGGCATCATATGATACTAAAGAAAAGCTCGACGCTGACGGGGTAGCAACTGCAGAAAACGAGGGCAATATCTACAAGGTAGGTACTGAAGAATCTGGTTACAAATACTACAAGGTTACAAAGCACACTTCTGGTGAGTAATCTGTTATTAGAAACAAACTTTATATGAACAAATAGGTGGGCTGCTACAGCCCACCTATACGACCCCTCTAAAAAAAATACTTTCACGTATTAAAATATGAAGAAACTCTTTTTTATTCCATGTATAATCGGAGCTTCACTGTTGGCTTCTTGTTCATCAGAAAGTGAACTTGCAGACAATGGCGCTTCTGACGCTTTGACATCTACCCAGTGGAGTCACCAGATTGCTAACAGCAATGTGGAGATTAAGTTTGGTAGCAAAATCAAAGGCACCAGAGCTATTGTAGAGAGCGATGATCAGCAGAATTTCACATTAACCAACATGGGTCTTTTCTGCTTGGCTATTGCAAAGAATAATATTAATCCAAATGAAGCCAACATCGACTATACACAGGGTTCTGATGGATATAATTATTCTGTATGGGTAGACAATGCTGAAGTTAAGACTGGAAAGGACGATGGTAACAACAAAACCATCTTAACATGGGCTGATGGCACGAAGCATTACTATCCTACAGGCAACTGGCACAAGTATGCTTTCTATGGCTACTATCCAAAGCAGGATGCTGCAAACATTATCTACGACAAAAAGAGCGTTAGCGTAATGTTTCAAAACCTTGATGGTACTACCGACATCATCTATGGTAAAGCTGAGGATTTGAACACTCCTTACGCATATAGTGCATACTATTTCCGTCAGGAGGGTAACGAAAACAAGGTGCCTACCGTAGCCTTCGCGCACAAGTTGATGCGCCTCACCTTTGCTATCAAGCCAGGTGGAAACAAAGAGGCTGCAAAGACTATGGGTGTAACAAAGGTTGAGGTTGTTAAGGTTCCTACTAAGGGTACTCTTGTCCTTGCCGACAAAGATGTACCTGCTAACGCAGGTTCTATCAACTTCGATTGGGACAATAAAGATGACTTGCCAGACTTGGCCTTAAAGGCTAAAACTGATGCTTCTGGTACAGGCGAAGGTCTTGAGCCAGAGTTTACTGCTTACGATGAGACCCATGCGACCAAAGCATGCTGGGTAAAGGACGGTCCAGTTGATATCGGTCAGGGCATTATGATTCCTGTGCCTGATTACGAGAAAAACCCTGACTACAAGTATCAGCTTAAGATCACTCTTATAAACAAAGATGGTCAGACGTTTGAACCAGAATATCCTATGGACTTGAATACTAATGGCAAAGAATTTGCTGCTGGTACTTCTTACAAAGTTACAATGACTATCAACGGTCCTAAGGAGATTCAGCTTAATGCTACTTTGGAAAAATGGCAAGAGGACGACAACACTATCGGTGATATTACACTCTAATCCATTAGACATACCAATTCATACTGACAGTGGCAACAATATTGCCACTGTCGGTATTTCTAAACAAAAAGAAGAACATAACGATAAGCAATGAAACATTCACTGCACATATTATATAAGTCAGCATTAGTCATTATCCTAAGCATTATGGGCATCGAAAAAATGGATGCACAGATGATTGCTGTGAGGAATAATGTCGTTTACGATGCTACAATGTCTCCCAACATAGGCTTCGAACTGGTTGTTGGCGAGAGGAAAACAATATCTATCGACTTTATGGGCAACTATAAACCCTTGGGCAAGGATATGAAGATGATGTTCCTACAGCCTGAGTTTAGATATTATTTTTCTGGTCGTCCGATGTTCAAGCACTTCGTGGGCTTGGGACTCATTGGCGGTGGCTACGACATAACCTGGAAAGGAAAGGTGTATGACGGTATGGCATTAGGAATGGGAATGACTTTCGGATATGTGAAGAAGATAACAAGCAGATTCAACATTGACTTTCATGCCGGATTTGGTGTGATAGGATACAAACAAAAGGAATATTACGAAGGCGACCACTTCGATCAAGACTATATGGAGGGCAACGAACGAACCAATGCTTCGGGCTATACGCTGCTGCCTACAAATATAGGTGTGTCGGTACATTATATTCTGAAATAACAAACGCGACAGGACTATGAAACATATTTTGCTTTTACTTTTTGGTTTGCTACCATTGGGAATGCTGGCACAGGAGGGAAATACTGTGACGGAAGATTTCCGTGTGACTTGCCGTGCATACTCTGTAGACGGTATGAAGCCTAAGCCTGGCACTCCACTGAAAGCCGACGCCAAAAAGACTGCTGTAAGAGCATGGTATGCTTGTGTGCCTGCAGATATGGCATATCGCATTAAAGATGAGTTTAAGCGAATAAACAAAAACGACGAAAAGGCTGTAGAAAACTTCAAAAAACAAAAGGGATTGAGAGTTCGCCCTAATGGTGTGTTTGGTCAGCGCTCACGAGTGGGCTTCGCCATTCTCTGTTTGCATGAGGATGCAGAAAACGGTATCGAGGTTTTCGAAATTAAGCCAGGACAAACTAACTTCGAGTCGTTGGAATATTCTAACGCTATCGGAGTGGTGAACGTAAATGCAAAAAACAAGGTGAAGGGACGTGTGATGGGTCTCGACACTGGTGATGGCAACGAGGTGTTTACTATCTCGATGCCTCTAAACAAAGGATATTTCACTGACAACAGCCGACTGATATTGCAATGCGATGCTATGGACTGCCAAACTGAGGATACAATAGACTATTGTACGCCCGTGGTGTTTGAAGGTCCTGAATATCATGAACTGCAAGATAGAAGAAAAGACTACGACTATTTTCATAAAGACTCTTTGGCGGTGGCTTACAAAGGTAGCTATGCCGAACTCGACAGCACATCGGATGGTCAGATGCTGATAAATACTCGTATAGTATATCGCAAACCAGACCGCAATAAAGATTATCGTGGCGACTGGGCTTACTCTATTGAAGATTATAACCGCCCTTTGACAAGCGGATTCTTTGGTGGCACATGTCTGAAGCTTAGACCTTTTAAGTTTTTGAACTTCCAGGCTGCTATTCCAGAGATGGAACTATCGGCAGAGTTTCAGGAAACAGCGGAAATAAACACTCACGACGTAAACACAAAGCTCGACTTGAGATTTGTTACTGGTAAGTCGATATTGAATGACGACTCACTGAACTATGTGAACCGCGACAACTTGATTAAGGAGCTTCGCTCGTATGGCGACCGACTGGTATCACCAAAGATTATCGGTGGTGCTTCGCCTGATGGTTCGCTGGCAAAGAACATACAGTTGGCGAAGGAGAGAGCTGGTGTGGCACGAAACATGATAGTAAACTATCTGCCTCGTCGACAACAGTTGAGTAGCGACTATAAGGTTTACACATGGAACGATGTGGCTGACTCATTGGAAAACCGCGGAATGAAGGCTCAAGCCAACGAGATTAGAGGCATCATAGAGAGCATAGGCGAAAAGAATGATGTTGCGCTATTCCGCACAATTCAGAAATTGCCATATTATGGTTCAGACACCATACAGACGATATTGACAAACCAGCGAATGATGCAATGCTCGTATAGCTACATCATTGAGCGAGTGTTTACTTCGGAAGAGGTGGTGGACGAATGGCACAACAACAAGAGAGACTACTTGCAGGGCAAGAAGCACTTCTCGAGTGGTGACTTCTACAACCTGTTCAGCAATATTCAAGACAGCACAGATGTAGACTCTATCACCATCCTTGCCTACAAGGAGCTGAAGAAAAACCCTACTTGGTTTGTTGACCGATTGTCGCCATACATCCTTAACCAGATGCAACGTCTGCAACAGCGACTCGGCATGGCTGACACACTGATGCTGAAGCCATATCTGCGTACTGACCCAAGCGACAGTATCGGCATTGAGGTTTTTAAGAACTTTGAAGGTATTCCTGTAAAGCTCAACCGCCGCGACTTGCTGTTGACACAAGCTATGTCGTATTATCAGATGCAGAAGTTTAGCGACGCTCTGTCTATATTTGAATGGCTGAAGTCGGAAAACAAGACTCTGCCTGGAATGGAGCGCTTGGAGAACTTTATGAACATACGTAGCCTATACGGTAAGGAGCTGACTGCTGAGCAGGAGGTGAAGCTGAAAAGAGCTAAAGACTATGTGCTCAGTCTGAGCGATGAAAACAAGGCTATACTATATACTGAGATACCAGAATGGTCGACTCCGCAAGAGGCTGAAGACTATGTAGACCTGTTAGACGACAACAACCCTAAGAAATGGTATCTGAAGGGTATACTATGGTCGAGAAAAGCCAACGAAGCTCAGCCTAACCTACAGGAATATGAGGACACTACGGCTGCTGTGGCAGACTCATTGGCTGTAGACGCCAACTTAGGCATGTATGACATGGGCGATGACTTTGATGTAGATAATAAAGAGGTTAGACACTATCTTGCATATTTCCATCATTGCTTCAAAATGCAACCTGAATATCTAAAGCTCTACTACAGAGACGGACAGATAGGCGACGAACTTCGCAAGAAATATAAATACTTGAGAAAAGATGTACCTGAGTATGAGCGCTTGTTTAAACTCCTAAAACGTCGCGATGACAAACGCCGCATTGAGGTGATGCACGAACTTGGTATTATTGAAGACGAAGTGGCTGATGAACCTGCTGCAACAGACAGCAATGCCACAACTCAGGAAGCAGCAACTGAGAACTCTCAGAATGCTGCTAACGACAATACCCAAAACGCTGCCGACGACAACAAGAACGCAAACCAGGAAAACAAATAGAAATATATATGAACCAAAAGATAATAAAACGTTTAGCTTCTTGCGCCATCCTCTTTATGGTGGGTAGCACTGCTGAAGCTCGCAGCGGAATGGTACCAAGCTACTTGACACAGGTGCCAGATACCATTCCTTATGGTTTCTTTGAAGATGAAAGAGAGGCCCGCGACTCTTCGCAGTTTACCCGAAAGAATGAGGCAAGAGACAAGGGAGCACGTAGCGCCATGGAATATGTGATGGACAAGAGATACATAAACCAAGGCGAATCGTTTAAGAAGAATTGGTATGACCACTTGTTCTTCGATGCGGGCTATGGCTTCGAACAGCTCAGTGCTCCTGTAAGCAGCTATAAGTTTAAGCCTCTATCTAAAATCCGTATTGGTGTGGGCAATCAGTTTGATAAGCTCAATAGCGCACGCCTATCGTTTAATGGCGGATGGGGATATCTGCATGGCACTAACTCGCTATTTAAGACTCTCGGCGTTAATGCCGACTATATGTATAGTCTGTCGTCGTATTTCTATGGCTACAATCCTTCGCGTCTGCTCAATGTATCAGCAATAGCTGGTGTGGGATTCAGAATGTCGGAACTGGGAGATAAGAGAAAGGGATCGGCTCTGGATGTGCATGTGGGAGTGCAAGGAAAATTCTATACTGGTCCGCACGGATATATTGCCATAGAACCATATTTAGGTATCGGTAGCGACGCTATGGACTTGAGCGAGACAAGAAACTGGAGAAAGAATGATATGTACTATGGTGTGAACTTCTCGTACATATATTATATTAAGAACAACTTGTCGCGTGAGAGTAGATTCCGTATATTGAAGTCGTTTGAGAATACTAAATATATGCTCAACGACTCTACCCCATCGCGCTGGGCACAACCTTGGTTTGTGGAAGTTTCGAACGGCTTGTGTTTGTCGAAGTCGCCAAGAGTAAGCCTTATGGACTCAAAGGGATTGGAGACAACAATATCTGTAGGCAAGTGGTTCTCGCCTGTGATAGGTTTGCGACTAACAGGCTCTGCACGTCAGACAACATGGATGAAAGACGTGATGAAGAGCAGCACTGCATATAAACCAGAATATCTTACCAACCGCCATAACATATACTTCGGCGGACGACTGGAGGCGATGTTTAATCCTTTCGGATTTAAGAAAGACTTCGACTGGAACGACAGATTCGGTATGTATATCGTGGGTGGTGGCGAACTGGGATGGATAATAAAGAATAATGAGCAACGACTGAGCTGCCACTCAGAGTCGTATACCGCAGGTGTAAACCTATGGGCACGATTGGGGCAGGGCTTGTCGGTATTCGTAGAACCTCGCTATGCCTTTACAGAGTATTATATCCCCTACTCTAACTATGATGCCAACAAGGTGTATTCTGACGACTATTTCACCATCAACATTGGTTTGAGATTGCAAAACCATGGCATAAAGAACTATAAGCCTTCTGGCGAAAGCACAGACTTGGCAGGTAGGCTGTCGGTAGGTGTGGGTGGAGGTATGAACTTCTTTATCACTAAACAAAACAACAACGATAAGGCTAAGATAAACTACAATGGTAGAGCTTTCGTAGACTATAAACTAAACAGCATTTCGTCGGTGGAGGCAGCTTTCGAGTATGTGTCGATATCCAACAGCCTAAGAGGCTACTACTGGGATTGCAACAACGAATATCCTGACAACGACTACTTGAGAGTGAAGAAGAATGGACTTATGGACTATAAGTACAACTATGGCTTCATATCTGCAAACTATGTTGCCAACCTCACAGAATTGCTCTATGGGCCAAGCAAGGAAGGAAGAATGTTTGAATTCGACGCCTTTGCTGGTCCTGCATTCGCACTGGCTATATCAAGCAACGTGAAGTTGACAGCTGCTGAACGTCTGCAAGAAAACCATTTTATTGAACCTATATCCAAAGGCAACAGCGAATCGTTTGTAACCTTTAATGCAGGTGTGAGACTTAGAGCTAACTTCACTAAGAATATCTCGGCATGGTTTACACCTACATTCTACTGGATGGGAACAAAAGAACTGGAAGGTATAGACTTCATGAAAGTGAAATATGTAGAGACTCTGAACCTTGGTGTGCAATATAATTTTTAAGTTACTATGAACAAGACTAATGTTTTCAAGACTCTGCTAATATCGG
>HF994143.1:11139-12237 GCA_000436915.1 Prevotella sp. CAG:1092
GCCTATGCACAGAAATATTCTAAGGCTGTGGAAACAAAAGCTACGATAGCTGCTGTGGATACTATAATCCGTAAGCACCTTATCGAACGCAAGGGTGTTGTCAACGCTTTTGTGGAAGAAATATGGAACAAGGATAATAAGAATGCAGAATTGGCTGTGGGCATAGCTAAAGCATATTACCACTACTACAAGATTCCTAATAATCCGTATTGGAACTATTATTCGTTGGATACTCTACACGCATACAAATATATAGAGCGAGCTATTGAGGCTGATCCTAAATATATGCCTGCCTATATTCGTGGAGGAGAGATGCAGATTGTGGATAACGACCCTGAACGCAATGATACGGCAAAGGCACTGCAATGGTATGAGCGTGGAATAAAGGCTAACCCTGCGGCACCTGATTGCTATATTGAATATGCCAAGACTCTGCTCGAACATAGAGACACAGTAAACTCGCTGAATAAAATGAAAGAGATAAACGGCGTGGTTCCTTCCTACCCTGCTAATCTTGCCATGGCAAGAATATGTAAGAAAGTGTATAAGGAATGGACTGACAACGATATTCCATTTCCCGGCGGATATGCTAAATGGTCGGCTTTCCAAAGAAATCTGTACGAACAGACTGATGTGCAAAATATGGATAGCATCGACTACTTCGACTTTGCCTTCTCACTATTCGAAAATGGAGAATATGATAGAGCATACGACTTGGCTAAAGGCGGTATGGAGAAATTTCCTAATAACGTCAACATCTTGAAGGTTGCACTTTATTCAAGTACACAGGGTAAGAAATATGATGAAGCTATAGCTTTTGCAAACAAACTGTTCAGCATTAGCGACACCATTCGATTCCACTCGCTCGACTATACTAATGCGGCTACAGCATACCAGAAGAAAAACAATCTGAAGAAGGCTGCAGAGATGTATCATAAGGCTTATGATATATGGGCTGAAAACTTGAAAAACAATGTGCCTGGTACTAAGTTTGGTGAGGGTAACCAATATATGCGTACTATCATCAACATGTATGCCGACGCAGGACTATACGAGGATGCCATAGCTGAGAATAAGAAATGGATAGAAATGGCAAAA
>HF994143.1:12300-14921 GCA_000436915.1 Prevotella sp. CAG:1092
ACTCTTTAGCGAAGCTATATTCAGATTTCGCTCTTGAAAGCTTTGGCGAAGAAAAGACTAAACTCTTTATGGCTGCCGACTCTGCTTTCGAACAGGTGGGTATAATATCTGAAGAAAACAGAATGTACTCATACTATCAGCGCTGGAAGCTTGCGGTATCGGAACTTGACTCTGTAACAGGAAACAATAATGGATACCTGATGGCAACAAAAGCAGAAGCCCTATACGAATCGCTTGGCGAAGAAGACCAGCTTGATGCCGGAAACATGGGAATATACCAAAGCATGTGCGACTATCTGCGTAGCTACTTTATACAGACTGGCGAACGCAACGGCAAGTATTGTAGCTCTGCCATATCAAAGTGCAAGGTCTATTGCCGCAAGATTTTGGCTATAAATCCTGAAGATGCCAAATCAAAGAAGTTGCTTGACCTGTTCAACAGAATGAGCACCATAAAGGGCTGCTGACGTATAGCACCACATATGATTCTGACATACAACCCCCATTACTATATGCAATTTATCTGGAGGTATATCAAAAATTGAGATATTTTGGCAGAATAGGTATTCTGCAGTTGAAGAATATTTTTGGTATACCTCCACTTTTTTATAATTCTCAATCAACTCAAAACAATACAATCATGAAAAAAATCAAGCTATTAGTAAGTGTTTCACTGTTGGCATTGACCTGCAATTATGCCAATGCTACAAACAACGTGCAGAAAACAGATTTCGAAATCAATTCTGCAGAAACATCTTCGCCACAACCGCAACAATCAGTAAAGAAACGTCCACAGTCAAAGACTACAGCAAAGAACCGTACTGCCGCAGACAAGGTTTATGATGTTTCGTCTTTGATGCCACAATTTCCTGGCGGCATGGATGCCCTTTCAACATTTATAAAGTCGAGCATCAATTATCCAGAAACAGCAATATCGAAAGGTGTAGAAGGAAAGGTGACAGTGTCGTTCATTGTAGAAAAAAACGGAACAGTGACAAATGCCACTGTTGTAACCCCTGTTGACCCAGATCTTGACAATGAAGCTGTAAGGGTAGTAGGCAACATGCCGAAATGGACTCCAGGAACTCTGAATGGTGCTCCAGTAAGGGTGAAATACAGCATACCTGTAAGATTTAGCCTTCCCAAGTCTACGACAACACCTTTTGTTTCAGAAAGAGAACGTCTAAAGAAAGAATGGAAAGCTATAGACGAGAAATATGATGCAAAATATCAAAACGATAGTCCTTCGGCAACTACAACATTGAAGATTGTCGGTGCAGGCAAATCAAACAAAACGAACATGAAACAAATAAAGGGGAATGTATATGATGTTGTAGAACAGATGCCAAACTTCCCTGGTGGACCTTCTGCACTATCGTCATGGCTCAGCCAAAATGTAAAATATCCTGTAGTGGCACAGGAAAACGGAGTTCAAGGTAGAGTTGTGGTAAGATTCATTGTTGAGAAAGACGGAAAAATAACGAATACGGAAGTAGTTATGAAAAAAGACCCTTCTCTCGACTTTGAAGCAGAAAGAGTGGTAAGAAGCATGCCAAATTGGACTCCGGGAAAACAAAACGGCAAGCCTGTCAGAGTTATGTATAATATTCCAGTATCATTCAGACTGCAATAATAAACCAGAAACATAATATACAATAAAGGAGGATATGCATCCAACAAGTCGTGCATATCCTCCTTTGTTTTTTATACTTCGTTTAGGATTTCTATACTCATGTTTACCAGTTTTCAGCTCTTACCTCGAAGTAGCTCTGTGGATGATCGCATACTGGGCAAACCTCAGGAGCCTTCTTGCCTACTACGATGTGGCCACAGTTGCGGCACTTCCAGATGGTGTCGCCCTCGCGAGAGAATACGATGCCATCTTCGATATTCTTGAGCAACTTGAGGTAGCGCTCCTCGTGATGACGCTCAATCTCTGCTACGCCACGCATCTTGGCAGCAATCTCTGGGAAGCCTTCTTCCTCAGCCTCTTGAGCCATGCGGTCGTACATGTTTGTCCACTCGTAGTTCTCGCCCTNNNNGTCCACTCGTAGTTCTCGCCCTCGGCAGCAGCACGAAGATTAGAGATGGTGTCTTTTACTGCGCCACCCTCAAGGAGTTTGAACCACAGCTTAGCGTGCTCTCTCTCGTTGTCGGCAGTCTCTTCGAAGAGTGCAGCAATCTGCTGATAACCTTCCTTCTTTGCCTTAGAAGCAAAATATGTGTACTTGTTGCGAGCCTGCGACTCACCAGCGAAAGCCTCCATGAGGTTCTTCTCTGTCTTTGTTCCTTTCAATTCCTTCATAGTAGATAGCGGTAAGAGCAAACTGTGCTCTCGCCCAATCAATGGTTCCGGTAGTAATGTCAAGTAATAGGTTGTGCATCATATAATGTTTAATGTTTAATGTTTAATGTTTAATGTTTAATGTTTAATGTTTAATTGTTTTCTGATGCAAAGTTATTCCTTTTGTTTGAAACTGCCAAACAGAATTTAGCTATCGGGCAATAGAAAAAATCTATTTTAACAAAAAAAAATTTTGAGGAAACAATAATTCTCGATATATTTGCAATAAAATAATATATAGCTATGACACTTCAACAATTGGAATATATAGTGGCTG
>HF994143.1:14950-21301 GCA_000436915.1 Prevotella sp. CAG:1092
TTATCGCACCCGACATTTCGCTAAGGCGGCGGAGCAATGTGGAGTGACGCAGCCTACGCTGAGCGCAATGATACAGAAGCTGGAAGCGGAATTGGACATAAGGATATTTGAACGTTCGTCGCAACAGGTGACGCCTACGCCTATAGGCAAGATGGTGGTGGAGCAGGCGTGGAAGGTGATACAGAGAGCTAACAAGCTGAAGGATATTGTGGCTGAAGAGAAGAAGGCTGCAACAGGCTCATTCCGCATAGGTATTCTGCCCACGATAGCACCCTATTTGTTGCCACGATTTTTTACAGAACTACAGGCTCAAAACCCGCAGCTGAGCTTGGTGGTGATAGAGATGAAAACGGCAGATATGAAGCGAGCTTTAGACCGCGGAGATATTGACGCTGGAATATTGGTGAACCTCGAGGGATTGGAAGACTACAACACTATCACATTATTCTATGAGCAGTTTTTGGCTTATGTTGCCGAGAATGATAAGCTGTTTGAAGCCAAGAGCATAAAGGCGACTGATTTGAGCAATGAGTTTTTGTGGCTGTTGGACGAAGGACATTGCTTTAGAGACCAGCTAGTGAAATTCTGCCATTTGAAGTCGGCACGCAAGAGCCAAGCTTCATATTCGTTGGGCAGCATAGAGACCTTTATGAGAATGGTGGAGAACGGTAAGGGTGTGACTTTTATCCCCGAACTGGCGTCGACACAGCTGAATGCCGAGCAGAGGAGATTGGTTAGGCCGTTTGCGCTTCCGATACCTACGCGTGAGGTGATATTGGCTACATCGAAGGCTTTCGTCAGACACTCCATCTTGGACATCGTGGCAGACAGCATAAGAAGCCATGTGCCGGAATGCATGCTGAAGCTTAATAATACGGAGCAAAGGATATTGTAAGTGAAGAGGGAAGAATTTAAGTGAAGAGGGAAGAGTGAAGAGTGAAGAATTCAATAGAAGAGTGAATTTATACGCTAAACTTGCTAAAGGTCAATAAAGTGTATAAAGAATACAAAAATACTTCTATCTTTCAGATAATTTTATTAATTTTGCAACCATAAAATAAATATTCGAATAGATTTTATGAACATTTTAGAGCTAAGTGAACAGGAGATTGGCCGTCGCCAGAGTCTCCAAGAGCTACGCGATATGGGTATTGAGCCATATCCAGCAGCAGAATTCCCTGTAAATGCGTATTCAACAGATATTCGTGAGCAATTCAGCGATGATGCTGAGCCAAGACAGGTTTCGGTGGCTGGTCGTTTGATGGGTCGCCGTGTGATGGGTAAAGCAAGTTTTGCTGAAGTGCAAGACAGCAAGGGCCGTATGCAGGTTTACGTCTCACGCGACGAGATTTGCCCAGGCGAAGACAAAGACCTATATAATAAGGTATTTAAGAAGCTGATGGACATCGGTGACTTTATCGGTGTGAAGGGTTACGTATTCCGAACACAGACAGGCGAGATTTCTATCCACGCACAGGAGATTACACTTTTGAGCAAGAGCTTGAAGCCACTTCCAATAGTGAAATACAAGGATGGTGTGGCTTACGACAAGTTCGACGATCCTGAACTTCGCTATCGTCAGCGCTATGTTGACTTGATTGTCAACGACGGCGTGAAAGATACATTCCTTCAGCGTGCAACAGTATTGCGCACCATTCGCCAGGTATTGGACAACGCAGGATACACAGAGGTAGAAACACCTACACTCCAGGCTATTGCCGGTGGTGCTTCTGCTCGCCCATTCATCACCCACTTTAATGCTTTGAACATAGATATGTATATGCGTATCGCTACAGAGCTTTATTTGAAGCGCCTCATCGTGGGTGGTTTCGAGGGTGTTTACGAGATTGGCAAGAACTTCCGCAACGAGGGTATGGACCGCAACCACAACCCTGAGTTTACATGTATGGAATTGTATGTGCAGTACAAGGACTACAACTGGATGATGTCGTTTACAGAGAAGTTGCTCGAGACTGTCTGCATAGCCGTAAACGGTAAGCCAGAGCGCGAGATAGATGGCAAGATTATCAGCTTTAAGGCTCCTTATCGTCGTTTGCCTATCCTCGATGCTATCAAGGAGAAGACAGGTTTCGACTGCGACGGCAAGAGCGAGGAAGAGATTCGCGACTTCTGTAAGCAAAAGGGCATGGAGGTTGACGAGACTATGGGTAAGGGTAAGCTTATCGACGAGCTCTTTGGCGAGTTCTGCGAGGGCACATACATCCAGCCTACTTTCATCACCGACTATCCAGTAGAAATGTCGCCATTGACAAAGAAGCACCGCTCGAAACCAGGATTGACAGAGCGCTTTGAGCTTATGGTGAATGGTAAGGAGTTGGCAAATGCTTACTCTGAGCTCAACGACCCAATAGACCAGGAAGAGCGTTTCATCGACCAGATGAAGCTTGCCGACAAGGGCGACGACGAGGCTATGATTATCGACTACGACTTCCTACGCGCATTGCAGTATGGTATGCCTCCTACCAGCGGTATTGGTATTGGTATCGACCGATTGGTGATGTTGATGACTGGCAAGACCTACATCCAGGAAGTATTGTTCTTCCCACAGATGAAGCCTGAGAAGAAGATTCCACAGAGCAGCGTTGCAGAATGGGCAGAGCTTGGTGTGGCAGAGAATTGGGTTTACGTGTTGCGCAAAGCAGGATTCAACCTCATCTCAGACATAGTAAACGAAAAGGCTCAGGGCTTGCAGCAGAAGCTTGGAGAAATAAATAAGAAATATAAGCTTGGCTACGAAAAGCCTTCGGTTGACGAAATCCAAAATTGGATAGAGCGTAGTAATGTGTAATGTGTAATGTTTAGTGTTTAATTATTAATGTTTAATTATGAGTAATGCAGGCGATTTGTTAATGGAGAAAAGTATGTCTTTTGCTATACGAATAGTGAAACTATACAAATGGCTTTGTGATGAACAAAAAGAATTTGTTCTTAGCAAACAACTCCTAAGATGTGGCACTAGCATCGGAGCAAATCTTTCAGAGGCTCAGTCTGCCATAAGCAAGCCAGACTTTACTTCAAAAGTATACATTTCGCTAAAAGAATGTATGGAGACGCAATATTGGATAGAATTGCTGTATAAAACAGATTATTTAGATGAAAAACAATACTGTTCTATAAAAAGCGACGCCATAGAAATAGGAAAACTCCTTTCTTCTATCACCAAAAAGTTGCAGCCCAACGGTCATTAATAAACATTAAACACTAAACATTAAACACCAAACATTAAACACTAAACATTAAACACTAAACATTAAACATTAAACAATATCGTCGCATGTTTGATTGCGGTAAAATAGCAATTATTGGCGGCGGTAGCTGGGCTACCGCTATTGCCAAGATTGTGGTGGGACATACTCATCACATTGGTTGGTATATGCGTCGCGACGACCGTATAGAAGACTTCAAGAGGTTGGGACACAACCCTGCTTATCTTGTGGGAGCGCACTTTAATGTAGACGAGATTTTTTTCTCGTCAGATTTGAATAAGATTGTTGAAGCCTACGACACCTTGGTGTTTGTGACTCCTTCGCCTTATCTGAAAAACCATTTGCGCAAACTAAAGACACGCATCAGGGATAAATTCGTGATTACAGCCATTAAAGGTATTGTGCCCGACGAAAACCTTGCCTGCTCGGAGTATTTCCACCATGTTTATGATGTGCCTTACGAGAACCTCGCCTGCATAGGCGGTCCGTCGCATGCCGAAGAGGTTGCTCTAGAACGATTGTCGTATCTCACCGTGGGATGTTGCGACATCGACAAGGCAAAGGCTTTTGCCGATGTGCTGTCGTCGGACTATATCAAGACCAAGACCTCGCTTGATGTTATCGGAATAGAATATTCTTCGGTATTGAAGAATGTATACGCCATAGCAGCGGGTATTTGTGGCGGATTGAAATATGGCGACAACTTCCAGGCTGTATTGATGGCTAATGCCGTACAGGAGATGAACCGTTTCCTTATGGCAATACATCCTATAGACCGCAATGTTTACGACTCTGTTTATCTCGGCGACTTGCTCGTGACTGGGTATTCAAACTTTAGTCGTAACCGCACATTCGGAACTATGATTGGTAAAGGATATTCGGTGAAGAGTGCGCAGATAGAAATGGAGATGATTGCAGAAGGATATTTCGGCACAAAATGTATGAAGGAGATAAATCGCCACATGCACGTAAATATGCCTATCCTCGACGCTGTCTACAATATTCTGTATGAGCGCATTAATCCGCAAATAGAGATTAAACTGCTCACCGACTCCTTTAGATAAAGAGTAAAAAGGTAAAAAGGTAAAAAGGTAAAAAAGTAAAAGGAGTTAAAGAACAAGGAAAAATTTAATTCATATAAAATCTTATGAAAAATATTACACTTGACACAAGTAAGGCTGCACAATTTCTTAAAGCAGGTGCAGTAGAGGCTTACGAGCCTCAGGTAAAGGCCGCTCAAGAGGCCCTCGAGAATGGTACATGCCCAGGCAACGATTTCCTCGGCTGGTTGCATTTGCCTTCTTCAATTTCAGCAGATTTCATCAAGCAGCTTCAGGATTGCGCTAACGTATTGCGCGAGAACTGCGAAGTGGTAGTAGTAGCAGGTATCGGTGGTAGCTACCTCGGTGCACGTGCCGTGATCGAAGCTCTCAGCAACTCGTTTGCATGGCTTGTTAACGACAAGAAGAACCCAACAATCCTCTTTGCTGGTAACAACATCGGCGAAGACTATCTCTCAGAGCTTACTGCTTACCTCAAAGATAAGAAATTCGGTGTAATCAATATCTCTAAGTCGGGTACCACTACCGAGACAGCCCTCACATTCCGTTTGCTCAAGAAGCAATGCGAAGAGCAGCGTGGCAAAGACGAGGCTCGCAAGGTGATCGTTGCAGTGACAGACGCTAAGAAGGGTGCTGCTCGCACATGCGCTGACAAGGAAGGATACACTTCATTCATCATCCCTGACAACGTAGGTGGTCGTTTCTCTGTTCTCACTCCAGTTGGTTTGTTGCCTATCGCATGCGCAGGTTTCGACATCAAGCAGCTCGTAGAAGGCGCTCAGAGCATGGAGAAAGCTTGTGGCAAGGACGTTCCATTCAGCGAGAACATCGCTGCTCAGTATGCAGCTACACGTAACGCTCTCTATGCAGAGGCTGGCAAGAAGATTGAAATCTTGGTTAACTATCAGCCAAAGCTCCACTTCATGAGCGAATGGTGGAAGCAGCTCTACGGTGAGAGCGAGGGTAAGGATGGTAAGGGTATTTTCCCTGCATCTTGCGACTTCACTACCGACCTTCACTCTATGGGTCAGTGGATTCAGGAAGGTGAGCGCACTATCTTCGAGACCGTGATCAGCATCGAGAAGCCTAACCACACTCTCTTGTTCCCTAACGACGAAGAGAACCTCGATGGTTTGAACTTCCTCGTAGGCAAGCGCGTAGACGATGTAAACAAGATGGCAGAGCTCGGCACTCGCTTGGCTCACGTTGATGGTGGTGTGCCTAACATGCGCGTTAGCATGCCTGAGCTCAACGAATACTACCTCGGTCAGGTAATCTACTTCTTCGAGATTGCTTGCGGTATTAGCGGCAACATCCTTGGTGTAAACCCATTCAACCAGCCAGGTGTAGAGGCTTACAAGAAGAACATGTTTGCGTTGCTCAATAAGCCTGGCTACGAGGCTGAGAGCAAAGCTATCAAAGAGCGTTTGGAGAACGAATAATGCAACAAGCAATAGATAAATACATTTCAGAACACAGCCTTGGGGCATTCCGTCCCAAGGCTGTTCTCTTTGACATGGATGGTGTGCTATACAACAGCATGCCCAACCATGCTGTGGCTTGGCAAAAGTCGATGGAGCAGTTTGATATTCATATGACTGCCGACGACGCCTACGCTACAGAGGGAGCACGCGGCGTAGACACCATAAAGAAGATGGTGAAGGTGCAGCAGCATCGTGACATCGACGAGGAGGAAGCACAGAGAATGTACGATGTGAAGACCTCGATATTCCACGAAATGCCTGTGGCTCAGATTTTTGATGGTGTGAAAGAGCTGATGCAGAAGATTAAGGATTGCGGCATGAAGATTGGTGTGGTGACAGGAAGCGGTCAGCGCCCTCTCATAGCTCGACTTATCAACGACTTTGGCGATTTCATAACAGAAGAACGTATCGTTACGGCCTACGACGTGAAGAATGGTAAGCCTGCACCTGACCCATATCTGATGGGAATGCAGAAAGTGGGCACAAAGCCTTGCGAGACTATAGTGGTGGAGAATGCTCCACTCGGAGTAAAGGCAGGAGTAGCGGCAGGGAGCTTTACGATAGCCGTAAACAGCGGTC
>HF994143.1:21308-22973 GCA_000436915.1 Prevotella sp. CAG:1092
TAGCCGTAAACAGCGGTCCACTACCCGACTCTGCTTTGGCTGAACAAGGTGCCAACATCGTGCTGCCAAACATAAAATATCTCGCTGCACATTGGCACGAGATAGTGAGATAATCTAATTTCTACTAACCTAAACATTTCAGATTTTATGCGAAAACTACTCTTAGCATTTTTCTGCTTATTTACTATTGTGGCTAATGCCACTCCTATAGACGAACTCCTGGAGCGTATTGACAAAGGAGCATCGAAGAAATTTAAAATTGAACTGCGCCAATCAGCCAACGATTTCTTTGAACTCGACCAAGCAGGAGGCAAAGTTGTGGTGAGGGGCAATTCGTGGGTGAATATTGCTACAGGCATTAACTGGTATCTGAAATACAACTGCGGAATACACCTGACATGGGGAAACATGAAGGCGCAGTTGCCAGCAGCATTGCCTAAAGTAAAGACAAAGGAACGCCACGAAACAAACATGAAGATGAGATATTGCTTCAATTATTGCACATTCTCATACTCCATGGCTTTCTGGGATTGGCAACGTTGGCAAGAAGAGATAGACTGGATGGCGCTGCACGGAGTAAACATGCCGCTTGCCATAGTGGGCACAGAATGTGTGTGGAGAAACATGCTGCTGAAGATGGGCTATTCGGAAGACGAGGTGGGACAGTTTATTGCTGGTCCTGCATTCTTGGCTTGGTGGGAGATGAACAACCTTGAAGGTTGGGGCGGTCCGCTGCCAATGTCATGGTATCGCCAGCAAGAAGCCTTGCAGAAAAAAATTCTAAAGAGAATGAAGCAGCTCGGCATGGAACCCGTATTGCCTGGCTACAGCGGAATGATGCCTCATGACGCTAAGCAGAAACTTGGTCTCGACGTTTCGGATGGTGGCACATGGAATGGATATGTGCGCCCATCAAACCTCATGCCTACCGACAAGAGGTTTGATGAAGTGGCTGATGCTTACTATGCTGAGCTGACAAAGCTGTATGGTAAGTCGAAATATTATTCTATGGACCCTTTCCACGAAAGCAACGACGATGCCACAATCGACTATGCCAAGGCTGGCAAGGCGATGATGGATGCTATGAAGCGCACCAATAAGGAGGCTAAATGGGTGGTGCAGGGATGGACAGAAAACCCTCGCCCACAGATGATGGCAGACCTAAAGAATGGCGATATCGTGATATTAGACCTATTCTCAGAATGTCGCCCAATGTTTGGCATTCCTTCTATCTGGAAGCGAGAGAATGGCTACGATGGACATTCGTGGATGTTCTGCATGCTCGAGAACTTCGGTGGCAACGTAGGTTTGCACGGCCGCATGGATCAGCTACTCAGCAACTATAAGCTTGCTCGCAATGGCAAATGGACGCAAACAATGACAGGCACAGGATTCACCATGGAAGGTACTGAAAACAATCCGGTGATGTTTGAACTGATGAGCGAACTGCCTTGGCTTGCCGATGTGCCAACAAAGGAGCAATGGGTGAAGAAATATATTGTGGCTCGATATGGAAAACAAGATGCTGACATAGAAAAGGCGTGGATGATATTGGCAGAATCAATATACAACTGTCCGCTTGGAAACAATCAGCAAGGACCTCACGAGAGTATTTTCTGTGGACGTCCAGGACTGAACAACTTCCAAGTGAAGAGTTGGTCGAAA
>HF994143.1:23052-26002 GCA_000436915.1 Prevotella sp. CAG:1092
GCTGCCGACAGAATGAAGGGCAACGACAACTATCTGCACGACCTTGTAGACATTACTCGTCAGGCGCTTGCCGACCAAGGACGAAGACAGTATCTCAAGACTATTGCCGACTATAACGCCTTTGCACGCAAAGACTTCCGCAAAGATGCTGACAGATTCTTGAAGATGATAATGATGCAAGATTCACTCTTAGGCACTCGCTCTGAGTTCCGTCTGGGCAGATGGACGCAGCAGGCTCGCAACCTGGGCAACACAGCTAAAGAGAAAGAACTGTATGAATGGAATGCTCGTGTGCAGATAACGACATGGGGCAACAGAGTGTGTGCCGACAAGGGCGGACTGCGCGACTATGCCAACAAGGAATGGCAAGGACTATTGAAAGACTTCTATTATAATAGGTGGAAAATATATTTCGACGCTTTAGAGAAACAGATGGCGGACGACACCAAACCGAACTACGAAGCTTTGGGCGGCGGAAAGAATGCCAACAAGACAGCGTCGGAGCTCTTTGCTATGGCTCTGCCTCATGGTCCGGAGATTGACTGGTACGCAATAGAAGAACCATGGACGCTACAGCATAACCAGTATTCAGCTAAGGCCGTTGGCAATGCGGTGGAAATGGCAAAAATGGCTATGAAGATGATTGCTGACGGGGAATAAAAGGAGTCTATTTCGGAAGTAAAAGAGATTAAAAGACAAGAAGCTTATGAATAACAATATTTCTGCCCAGCCCAAACGACTGATGGCTGTCGACATACTAAGAGGAATGACCGTGATGCTCATGATAATGGTGAACAACGGAGCAGGAAAGGAAATCTTCGTAACACTACAGCATTCGAAATGGAATGGAATGACACCATGCGACCTTGTGTTTCCTTTCTTCCTATTTATAATGGGTTTCTCGATATTCTTGAGTTTAAAGAAGTCGAACTTCACATGGTCGGCGGCAATAGCAAAGAAGATTGCCAAGCGAACAATCTTACTGTTTGCGATTGGCTTGCTGATAAACTGGCTCGGCATGGCTTCGTCGGGCAAAGCCACTGACATAGAACATCTGAGAATATGGGGAGTGATGCAACGATTGGCTCTGTGCTATTGCGCTGTTTCGATAATGGCAATAGCAATTCCGCAGCGAATGTTCAAGATGATTGCTTTTGCGCTATTGGCAATATACGGAGTGATTTTAGTTGTTGGCAACGGATTTGCAGAAGATTCAGCTATAAACTGCTTGGCAAAAGCCGACAACTGGCTATTTGGTAGCGACCATCTATACAAGAAGAGCCCTGTAGACCCCGAAGGCTTTGTAAGCACAATATCGGCAATAGCACATACGATGATTGGTTTTATCTGTGGAAAAGTTGCCACCTCGTCACAATCATTGAAGACACATGGCGACAAGGCGCTGTGGCTAATGGTGGCAGGAGCAATGATTGGAGTATGCGGATGGTTGCTGTCGTTTGGTTTGCCATTGAACAAACGAATATGGAGTCCAAGCTATGTGTTGGCAACATGCGGAATGGCAGCTATGGCATTAGGATTGATAGTGTATTTCGTAGATATGCGTAGCGACAGCAAACAAGGTAAAGCCATGAAGATGTGGGTAACACTATCTGTTGCTTTCGGTATGAATCCCCTATTCCTATATGTGGCAAGCGACGTGATAAACATAGCTTTCAAAGTATTTGGAATAAGCGATGGCGCTTACCAAGCTGCCCTTGAAATTATTGGCAACGGATATTGGGCGTCGGTGGTTTATAGTGTGATGTTTGTAGCCATTCATGCTATTATGGCTATGTGGCTATGGAAGAAAAAGATTTTTATTAAGCTTTAAGTTAAGTGAAGAGGGAAGAGTGAAGAATCAAATAGTCCATTTGGCTATATAATTCTTCACTCTTCCCTCTTCACTCTTCACTTAAATTCTTCACTCTTCACTTTCTTCGTCCCAATCTTCATCGAAATCGAAGAATTCAGGTTCTACAAAGGCATCGAGAGCACGGCGCTCCTTCTTTGTAGGACGACCAGTACCCCTTGCTCTATCAACGAAGCCGCTGATACGGCTCATTTCAAGCAATTCATACTGCTTAGGATCGGTGACATTCTCATAGATTTCAGGAAGGAGCTTTGCGCCCACACGCTGTTCTATGGTTTTAAGCACCTTGAAAGAATAGGTGATAGGTGGCTTCTTGACGCTCACCACATCGCCAACCTTCACGCTGCGCGAAGGCTTCATGTTGACACCTCCGATAGTAACTCTACCATTCTTGCAGGCATCAGAAGCTATAGAGCGAGTTTTGAAAATACGAGCAGCCCAAAGCCACTTATCGATTCTTGCTGTTTCAGCCATTTATTTCTTTCCGAGTTTATTAAACTGATTCATTGTGATGTCGATTCCTGCAAGCACGAAACTCTTTATTATTTCGCATGCAGTATCGATGCTTGGCTGCAGTGTGTTCATATCGTCGGCTGTGTATTTACCCAACACCCAGTCAATCTGTCCACCCTTAGGATAATCGTTGCCAATACCCATACGCAGGCGAGGATAGTCTTGACCAATAAGTTGCTGGATGTGTCCCAAACCATTATGTCCACCATTGCTGCCATTAGCCTTTAGACGAAAAGCACCCAAAGGCAAAGCAATATCATCAGAAATGACAAGCAGTCGTTTGCTGTCTATGTTCTCCTTGCCGAGCCAATAGCGCACGGCATTACCGCTGAGATTCATAAACGTGGTAGGTTTCAACAATATCACCTTACGCCCCTTGATGGAAGTTTCGGCAACGAAACCATAACGCTTGTCCTGAAAACTAATATTGGACGCTTTAGCAAAAGCGTCCAATACCATAAAACCAGTATTGTGGCGGGTATTAGCGTATTCATCGCCAGGGTTGCCCAAACCACAAATAAGAAATTTATCCATTCAAATTATTCAGCTGCTGCAGCTGCGGCTGCG
>HF994144.1:0-1013 GCA_000436915.1 Prevotella sp. CAG:1092
TATTAACAAAAAGCATAATTGCCGCAAGCGTTTCGGAAGGATTTTGCACCCTATTAATGGCTGGGAGGGTGAATTCGACCTTCCTTTTTTTATAACCATTCAATACGGTAAAAAAGATTTGAAGACATTTGAAGAATTGGGCGTATGCGAGGATATTCGCCGCGCCATCGAAGAATTAGGTTTTGAACAGCCTATGCCTGTTCAGGAAGAAGTAATCCCTTATTTGTTAGGTCACGGCAACGACGTTATTGCGTTGGCACAGACTGGTACTGGTAAGACTGCCGCTTATGGTATTCCTACTCTGCAGAAGGTGAACCCTAAGCTAAAGGCTCCTCAAGCCTTGGTGCTCAGCCCTACTCGCGAGCTGTGCTTGCAGATAGCCGACGACCTGAACGAATTTGCCAAATATATAGATGGTTTGCACGTAGCTGCCGTATATGGCGGTGCATCTATCGAAACACAAATTCGCACTTTGCGCCATGGCGTGCAGATTATTGTTGCTACTCCTGGTCGTTTGATCGACCTTATGCATCGCGGAGTTGTGAAATGCGACAATATAGAGAATGTGGTGCTCGACGAGGCTGACGAGATGCTCAACATGGGTTTTGCCGACTCTATAAACGAGATATTCGAGAATGTGCCTAAGGATCGCAACACTCTCTTGTTCTCTGCCACTATGAGCCGCGAGGTGGAGCGTGTGGCTAAGAGCTATCTTACCGACTATAAGGAGATTGTGGTTGGTTCGCGCAACGAGGGTGCGGAGCATGTGAACCACATATATTATATGGTACATGCACGCGACAAGTACTTGGCTTTGAAGCGCATCGTAGACTTCTATCCTAAGATTTTCGCTATCATCTTCTGTCGCACAAAGATAGAGACTCAGGAGGTTGCCGACAAGCTTATCAAAGACGGCTACAACGCCGAAGCCCTGCATGGCGACCTTAGCCAGCAGCAACGCGACCTGACGATGCAGAAGTTCCGCCAGCATACTGTTCAGTTGCTCGTGGCTA
>HF994144.1:1044-11551 GCA_000436915.1 Prevotella sp. CAG:1092
GCTCGCGGTCTTGATGTCGACGACTTGACCCATGTTATCAACTATGGTTTGCCAGACGACATAGAGAACTATACTCACCGCTCAGGCCGTACGGGACGTGCCGGCAAGAAGGGTACATCAATCTCTATCATCCACTCTAAGGAGAAGACAAAGGTGCGCAACATAGAGCGCGAGATAGGCAAAGAGTTTGTTGACGGAGTGTTGCCTACACCTGAGGAGATTTGCAAGAAGCAGCTCTACAAGCAGATGGACACCATCATGAAGACTGACGTAGACGAAGAGCAGATTGCTCCATACATGGGCGATATAATGCGCCAGTTTGAGTATGTAGACAAGGAAGACTTGATAAAGAAGATGGTTACGATGACCTTTGGCCGTTTCCTCGACTACTACAAGGATGCTCCAGAAATAGAGAAGCCTACAGGAAGAAGCAGCAAGGAGAAAGGCGCACAACGCTCTAAGATTTCAAACGGACGTCGTAAGCACGAAACAGAAGCTGGCTACAAGCGTTTGTTCATCAACCTTGGTAAGGCAGACGGTTTCTATCCAGGTGAGGTGATGCAGTTCCTTAACCGCAACATGAAGCAGCGCCAGGAGGTGGGCCATATCGACTTGCTCTCTAAATTCTCTTATATCGAGGTGCCTGAGGGCGATGCTAACCGCGTGATAAAAGCCATCAACGGCTTGGAATATAAAGGTCGCACAGTAAGATGCAACGATGCCGACGAGGCTGGACACGGCAAAGCAAACCGTGGCGAAAGCAGAGAAGGCAGCAGAAGAGGTGGCGACAGACGTCAGGCTGGCGACTCGCGTGGCGGAAGAAAGAGCAAGGCTGAGCGTCGACGTGACAGCGCTAATGGCGATTGGCGCGAACTCATGAAGGGACGACAGTTTAAGTTCAAAGACGAAGAGCCTGACTTCTCGGAAGAAGGATGGGCACGCAGAAGACCTAAGAAGAAATAATAAAAACTAACCATTATAATTAAGCCAAAACCCAACATCTCTCCAAACAAGACCGACGTTTTAAAAAAAACGACTCCAAGTTTGTAGAGAAGTTGGGAAATAGGCAAACTAAAAAAACTATGATCTACCGATTTCTTAAGACATGGCTACTACCGATAGTAGCGTTGATTGCCGTAGGCATAGCCCTTGTGACCTACGAGTCGGACTACCTATTCAAGGTGCAAGAACTCAACTTGTTTCTCTACTCAAAGATGTTCTTCGAGCAGCAGATGGTGGTGTCTGGCGGATTGCTGACATGGCTCGGCACTTATTTCACTCAGTATTTTTATTACCCAGCCCTTGGCACCACGTTGTTGTGTCTGTGGTTAGGACTCATGATGTGGCTCTTTAAGCACGCATTCCGTATAGCCGACCGCTATTCGGCATTACTCCTTGTGCCATTAGCGTTGGTGGTGATAACAGATGTAGACCTTGGCTATTGGATATACTACCTAAAGCTTCGCGGCCATTTCTTCATAGCTCCGATGGGCTTTAGTTGGGCTTTCGCCATGGTGTGGGCTTATCGAGTGCTGCCTACAAAATGGTGGCTGCGCACAATATGGTTGCCTATTTCGGTAGCCCTCTCCTACCCTTTCGTTGGCATCTATTCGCTCATAGCAGCATTAACGATGGCTGTTATGGCTTTGGTAGCCAACAAGTCGATAGGCAGAAAAGTTATCGACGCTATCGTGGCTGTGCTTTCGCTTGTTGCAGTACCGTTGGTATGCTATCGTACAATCTTCTCGCAGACCAACATAAGCGACATTTGGTATACAGCCCTACCTTTGTTCCGTACCGACGTAAACCACATGGCTTATTATACTCCATGGATTGCCATGACGGCATTAATGCTTATTCTGGCTTTGACAATACGCATAGAGGTGGCAGAAAAACCACGCAAGCCTTTATTGTTCTGGGCTTCGCAAGTTGCACTTGTAGTCTTAGTGGCTGTAGGCACATGGCATTTCTGGTATAAAGACAAGAACTTCCACCACGAGATAGTGATGAGTCATTGCATCGACAGCAAGGACTGGGAAGGAGTATTAACGGAATATCGCGACATGGATGCCGACGAAGAACCTACACGAATGATGTGGATGATGAAGAATTTGGCTCTAACTCGCCTGGGACGTGCTGGCGACGAGATGTTCCGTTATAAGAATGGCGACGCACATAGCGACGCTCCTTTCGAAGTGCGACTGACCCAGATTGGCGGTAAACAGATATATTACAACTACGGCCAGATAAACTTCTGCTATCGTTGGTGTCTTGAAGACGGAGTGGAATATGGATGGAGAGTAGACTTCATAAAATATCTATTGAAATGCTCTATCCTAAATGGAGAAATGGAGGCTGCACAAAAATATATCGACATATTGAAGCAAACTAAATATTATGCCAACTATGGCGAGCAATTTGAAGTGTTCGTAAAGAATCCTAAGCTCGTAGCTAAGAACTCGGAATTCTCTACCATTCGCCACTATATGAAGAGCAATGATGTGCTGACTTCCGACAACACCCTTGTGGAGATTTATCTTCTCAACGAATTCTCAAATGAAGATAGCAACGACCCTCTCTATCAAGAGCAAACCCTGCTGGCAGCTCTACAACAGAAGGATATCCAGATGTTCTGGCCTCGATTCTTCCACTATGCACAGCTGCATCAAGGTAAGCGCATGCCTACCCACTATCAAGAGGCTGCATATCTGTATGGGCATCTTGAAAACCAAGTAGACATTTCGCATATGCCATTCGACGAAGAGGTGAAAGCCAACTACGAAGGCTTTATGGCTCTTGCTCAGCAAAACGCAGGACTCACAGAGGAGCAGCTGAAGCCAATAATGTATCCTCAGTATGGCGGCACTTTCTATTACGAATATTTCTTGATTAGAAACCAGAAGAGTTATTAAACAAATGAAACAGCTAACATTATTATTCACCCTCTGCCTCGTGCTACTTGCAAGTTGCCGACAGGCTGAGGTTCCTACACAATATACCGACAGCTCGCAGCTGCCTAAGATGTATCCCGACTATGTAGACGTGACGATACCTATAAACATAGCTCCACTATCTATGGAACTATGTCAGCAGGCTCAAGACGTAGTGGTTCGCTATGCTACGAGTGGCGAAGAGATTGTTTGTGGCGGCAAAAAGGCTATGCCTGCTATCGACGAATGGAAAGACCTGACATCAAAGGCTGCAGGTGGCGACATCACAGTCGAGGTGTTTGCAAAGAACGACGACAAGTGGACTCGCTTTAAGCCTTTCGCCATTCATGTGTCAAAGGATTCTATCGACCCTTATATCAGCTATCGTCTGATAGCACCTTCGTATGTCACCTACGAAGAGCTAACCATAAACCAACGTTGCCTTGAAAACTACGACGAGAGCGTGATATACAACAATATGCTTCTGTCTGTAGAAACCGAAGGACAATGCATCAACTGTCACAATTATCAGGCTTACAATCCTAATCGCATGCAATTTCATGCTCGACAGAATCATGGAGGAACCGTTGTTGCCTATGATGGCAAGGTGAAGAAGGTGAACATGAAAAACGATTCTATCCTATCGGCAGGAGTTTATCCAGCATGGCACCCTTGGCTAAAGCTTATTGCCTATAGCACCAACAAAACCATGCAGAGTTTCCATACCAGCGACATCAATAAGATAGAGGTGCTCGACTCGCAGTCTGACCTTATAGTATATGATGTAGACAAGAACGAAGTGACGAATATCGAAAACGATTCTACAGAGTTTGAATGCTATCCTACTTGGTCGCCAGATGGCAAATGGCTATATTATGTTAGTGCCCACTTTGAGTTCCGCGACACTATTCCTCACGAAGCAGAGTGCATAAAGCGTTCGAAAGAGATCAAATACTCCATTTATCGCAAATCGTTTAATCCTGAGACTATGCAGTTTGGACCTCGCGAAATGGTATTCGATGCAGCATCGCTTGGCAAGAGCGCCACTCTGCCTCGCATATCTCCTGATGGCAAGTATCTGTTGTTCTCGATGGGTGAGTGGGGATGTTTCCATATTTGGCATCGTGATGCCGACCTCTACATGCTCCGCTTAGCCGACAACAAGGTATGGCCACTCACCAAGACTAATTCGCCACAGGCAGAGAGTTTCCACAACTTCTCAAGTAATGGCAAGTGGATAATCTTCTCATCACGTCGCAACGATGGCGACTATACTCGCCTATTCTTTGCTCATGTAGATGCTGATGGCAACACCACCAAGGCTTTTGAGCTGCCTCAGCAAGACCCTGACTTCCATCGCATGTTTATGAAGAGCTACAACATACCTGAGTTTATGCGTGGACCAGTAACTATCAAACCGCAAGAGTTTGCCGACGTATTGCGCAACGACAACATAGAACCTGTGAAATATCGCAGCAAGAAATAAAAAAACGAAATAAACATAAATGAAAAATGCTCCATTTGCCTATCAATCACAGACGGGCGAATGGAGCATTTTCATAATGAATGTTGAAAATGTTAGTCTAAAAACAGAATCACAATCGTATAAATCTCTAACTAAACTAAAACTTATGAAAACGTTTATTTCTTATTTCTGATTGCAAAGATAGCGATGTTATAAATATCAACGGACGGAAATTCGTTATTAAAGGGAACCAAATCGTTAAATACCATTTTTCATACCTTTAATAACTATTATTACTCCTTTTCTTAACAGAAAATACTCCTTTTTAAGTAAAAACACACATTTTCTAATAAAATCTACACTATAAAACTTCATATTTTACCTCAATTAATGTATCTTTGCATCTATATCATATAAATCTCTATTAAGAACATATAATGTTAGCTAAACGTTTATTATACATTTTTTCTTGCTTATTTTGTTACGTTCTTACAACCGTATCACAAAATCTGCCATACCGATTGGTGAATACCATCCACTTGTCGCCTGCCGACGAGTGCCGTTGGATGATGTTCGACCACGGAGGTCTTATGTGGCTCGGTACAAACTCTGGACTAAAATCATGGGATGGATATGACTTCCATAACTTCCGCTCTACAGCTTTCTCGCCAGGCATATTGCCAAACAATACCGTATTGAGCATAACCGAAGACAATAATAAAATATTGTGGTTGGGCACGCGCAATGGCTTGGCACGCTTCGATATGAAAACAAGAAGCTTCAACACTTTATTTATAGAAGGAGATTCATATCGAACTATATATACATTATATACTTCTACTGACGGCACAGTATGGATTGGCACAGATGGAGGATTGACAAGATATGATGAAAATACACACAAATTTGATACATATACAGAAAAAAACTCAATATACCTTGATAGTGACGGAAAGAAGTCTGCCGACCGACATATTAGTGTAAAATCTATAATCGACGATGGACATGGCAACTTATATCTTGGCACATGGAGCGATGGTGTATTGATATTTAATCCTAAGAAGCGTACGTTCCAAAGATACGAAAAGATAAACAATTTTAATTCTGCCTATTCGCTACATCTTGATAGCAAGGGTAGATTGTGGATAGGCTCATGGAGCGAAGGCTTACAAATGATACCTAATCCAGAACAAGGTCCTCGTGCCGAACATCTAAATATTACTATCAACGCAACAGGATTCAATACATTTTATAAGATAATAGAAGATCCCATATCACACAAGATATGGGCAAGTTCGCGCGAGGGTATCTGTCTGATAGACCCTATTACTCTACAAGCAAATTGTTATACCTATGCAGGTACAAATCCTATTGGACTATGTTACAACCTCAACATAGACAACATGGGAAATATTTGGGCAGCAACATTTTCTGGTCATATTTACCAATTTGCATCCTCGTCAGCAATATTCCAGTTCTCACAACTTGGCAATATCAAATACCATGTAAACATAGGTGCCGTATCTTCTATATATACAGCTGACGGCACATGGTTTTGGCTGGGTGTAAGCCCTAATGGTCTTGTACTATACAACAAGAAAGATGGCAAAACCCTATATAATACCGACATACCAGGATTTGCAGAGCTCAACAATACAGGTCTGTCTACTCGTATAACGTCTATCATACGCAGATATAACGGACAATTATGGTTTGCCACAAATAGTAACGGCATAATGGTGAAGGGAAATGGCAAAGCTGCAGAAGCCATTTATAGCAATCCAAATAGCTGGCTTAGAGACAACGTGGTAAACACACTCTTCGAAGACCATAACAAAAACTTATGGGTAGGCCAACGTGCATACCTTAGTTTTGTCAGACCCGATGGATCGGGCGAGGCTCTTGTGATGAAAGACGAAAACGGCAACTATCCTTTCTGCGATGTTAGAGGTATTACCGAAGATAAAGAGGGCAATATTTGGGCGGCAACTGAAAATATAGGTATCATAAAGGTTACACCTAAGAAAGATGGTTCGTTCGCATTCCATAGATATTATCCGGAAAACCACAAATATGCAGTAGAAGATGCTACCAACTGCTTCATCGATTCTCGTAATATCTTGTGGGCTATTAGTAATAGCGGCGGATTATTCCGATATGATACCGAAAAAGACTGCTTCGAACCTGTAAATAAGAAATACGGCATAGATGGCGACAAGGTTTTTGCTATAAGCGAAGATAACTATGGACACCTGTGGTTGAATTCCGACGAATGTATCATCCGACTTATATTCGATGATAAAGGGAAAACTTTTGTAACACATTTCACAGAAGAAGACGGAGTGCAAAATGCATCTTTCTTCCCTAATTCTGTTTTCAAATACAAGGATGAAATGTATTTTGGTGCCAACAACGGAATTATTTCGTTTATACCAAAACGAGATATAAACATCAACGACACCTCTAAGCGAAAGCTTATTGTTACAGATATCATCGCAGATGGTGTATCATATACCGATCTCGACTCTACAGAAAGAGCTCGTATATCACCCATCGCACCACGCTATACACGAACAATTGAGGTTCCAAGCGATATAAAGAGATTGTCTGTAGAATTCTCGCTCCTAACATATTCAAGCCAAGCTCGAAACAAATATGCATATAAGCTTGAAGGCTACGACAACGATTGGAGATATACTGACAACTATCAGCGCATGGCTTCGTTCGAAAACCTTTCGCCAGGCTCGTATACCCTACATCTGAGAGCTTGCGACAATTATGGCAGATGGACAGAACTATCATATACCATCAAGCTAAAGGTATTGCCACCTTGGTATCTGTCGTGGTGGGCATATGCGACATATATAGTACTTCTAATACTGTCTATCTATGGCTCTATCAGATGGTATCGCAACCATATCAAAACCAAAAACCGCTTACAGATGGCTGTGGTATTTACCAATATCACTCACGAGTTGCTAACTCCGCTCACGGTAATCTCTGCAACCATTGATATGCTACGCCAAAAGGCTCCTGGACACGACGAGCAATATGGCATAATGCAAAACAATATCAATCGCCTAACGCGACTACTACGCCAGATACTGGAGGTAAGGAAATCGCAAGCTGGACAGCTGAAGCTAAAGGTGCGCAAACAAAACATAGCAGAATTCATAGAAGCTGCATGCGACAACATACGACCTGTGGCCGAAGCTCGCGGAATAAAGTTGGTATTCAACTATCGTGATAGCAGCAAGATTGACGTTTGGTTCGATGCTGACAAAATGGACAAGATTCTCTACAATCTGTTGTCTAATGCCGTGAAATACAGCCATGAGAAAGGGCAGATAGTTGTAGAATTACAATTAAAGCAGAAGACTATGATCATATCTGTTGCCGACCAAGGTATAGGTATATCAAAAGAGAAATTGCGACACCTGTACAGCCGATTCCTCGATGGCGACTATCGACGTATGAATACCGTAGGTACAGGTATTGGCTTGTCGCTAACCCACGACCTTGTGGTATTACACCATGGCAAGATAAATTGCCAAAGCGTAGAGGGCGAAGGAACAACATTTACCATCCAAATACCTACCGACAAATCGGCATATAGCGATGAAGAAATAGAGTATTCAGAACTGGCTACAAGTCATAGGCTTAACGACGTTGCTACAATCAACAACGACGACGAGGCTATTGGTGATATTGAAGTTGCCGACGGATACACCATTCTCGTGGTAGAAGACAACGAAGAGTTGCTATCGCTAATGAAGCAACTATTAGCACAACATTTCCGAGTGCTTACTGCAAAGAATGGTGTGCAAGCTCTGAACATAATACAGAAGGAAAGCCTCGACCTCGTAATCTCAGACGTGATGATGCCACAGATGGACGGCATAGAGCTAACACAACGCATCAAACAAAGCGACGACTACGGTCTGCTACCTGTATTGCTGCTTACAGCCAAAACTCGCGACGAAGACCGTAACAAGGCATACGAAACTGGTGCCGACCAGTATATGACTAAGCCGTTCAAGCTAAACGAGCTGCTGGTACGTGTGCAAAGTATCATCAAAAACCGCGAACGCATCAGACGTAAGTTTAGCGCTCAGACAGAATTCGTGGTAGAAGAGCAACATTATAGCAACCCTGACGAAACTTTCGTTCAGAAAGCTATAGAATGTGTGAAAGCTCATCTCGACGATGCCGACTACGACCGCGAAGGCTTTGCATCAGATATGATGGTGAGCAGTTCTACGCTCTACAACAAGCTTCGCGCCCTAACAGGTCAGAACATATCGGGATTCATCACTTCAATACGCCTGAAAGAAGCATGCCGCATAGCACGCAGGAATCCGAACATCTCGCTTACAGAACTATCTGTACGTGTAGGCTACAACAATCCAAAGTATTTCTCTAAATGCTTTAAGAAAGAATTCGACATGACTGTAAAGGAGTATCTACAAAAGGAAGAAGTGAAGAGTGAAGAGTGAAGAGTGAAGAGTGAAGAACGAAGAGTGAAGACTAAGTTTAATATTGCTGCCACAAGAGCGCCAAGTATATGGTTCTCTTGTGGCAGTTAACGTATACAGGACATGCATATTGCCACGCAATAAGATAGCAAGCTGTTTCTTTGTCTGAAAACAAGTTAAAAACCATTAGATTAGATTCTTATTCAAATATTTTTGTGTAAGTTTGCAGCTATGAAAATCATCAAGACACTCATAATCTTTGTCGCTTTGTGCGCAAGTCAGCTATCTCATGCCCAAAGCGACATGAAGGTTGACACCATTAGCCAACCAGCAATTGGCGCACAGACCTTAGGCATGGAATATATGGACAACATATATGCTACGCCTAAAGATTCATTGTGTCTGCCAAGGATAAATAGTTTCGGACAAGTAGACTCATGGCGATTTAGCCCTTACAGTTGGAGATATTCCATGCCATGGGATTTGCACGAAGGACTAAACATGAACCTGGGACTATCCATGTTTGTGCAATTTGGCAAGCATTCGTATAGTGGCGTAGGATTCACACAAGACATCTCGGCTATGTATGTGAAGCCTATTACAAACCGCTTGACTATAGCTGCAGGAGGATATTTCAGCAATATAAACTGGGCACACGACTCATATCGCGACGCAGGACTATCGGCTGTAATAGGCTACAGATTTGATGAACATTGGGAGGCTTTCATATATGGGCAGAAATCGCTTGTAAACAATCATCGCATGCCTTACGCCTTATACAACATGCAGGAACTGGGCGACCGCATAGGTGCATCGGTAAGATACAACGTTAATCCGTCGATGAGCATAGAGCTGTCGGTAGAAAGAAGGAATACAGGTGTAGGACTCGCCTCACCCACACCCCCTCTCCAAAAGATTGGAGAGTAGTTACCCATATAAACTATTAAAAATAACATAATAGTAGCATAACATTATTAATAATATATAATCAATAAAAAGCCAACATCATTCCATATCCTAACCAAATAGGCTAATCACTCCCCTCTCTTTTGGAGAGGGGCTGGGGGGGAGGCTTTAAATATTAGTATGAAGATTATCAAAACTATTTTTGCAGCTATGGCTGCCGTTGCTTTGGTTGCTTCTTGCGAGAAGCAGGAACCATCATCATTCTACAGTATTCAGGTCATTTTGCCTTATACAGGCAACTATCCTATTGGCTATAGCTATGCCAACGAATCTTCCGATTCGCTGAAGTTTGTATCTTATTCGCCATGGAAAATAGTGCAGACAGAAGGCGATGAAGGCTTCGTGACTATAAATGGTAAAACTTCGGGCAAAGGAAATGTACTTGTTAGCTATGGTGTGAACTTCTCTGAGAACACAACAGGCAAAGGTCGCTTTGCTACATATCAGATTGTAGACTCTGAGGATGCAAGTCGCGCTAAGGCTACATTAAGATACGTACAGTTTGCTACACGCCAAGACGGTGCCTTAGGTAATGCAGCCGAGGTGAAGAATATTAGCGGTAGCGATGGTAGCAATATCGACATTACATACGACCTACGCCATCGCCCACTCACGATATCTATGTCGGCTGGCGATATGAAGCGCGAGATATCATTTGCTTACAACGATAA
>HF994144.1:11560-15360 GCA_000436915.1 Prevotella sp. CAG:1092
TGCTTACAACGATAATGATAATACCGTCACAGCCACTCAGTCGAAATACGAATTCTCGTATGCCGACACCTTATTCACATACAACAACGTGAAGCTTAATGGTAGCTACTTGGATCGTTTCTTGCCAAACGTAAATAGCTACATATATCAGCCATGCATGCTCATGACTCTTGACTCAAACGAGGCTTCGTTGGTGAACACATTCAACGACACTCGCAACTATATCAAGCAGACCATGGCATACCAGGCTTTTAGCAACAATGGCTACGAATATAGCTTTGCCAACGGCTTTATGGTAAAGAATTCTATCGGCAATAAGTTTGCACAGGCTATAGGCGTTTATTATAATGGTAAAAGCAAACTTGATGTAGACAGCATATACAAGGCTGATAGCATAGGTGTAGAACGCATTTACTCTGACCACAAGCATAAGAGCGAGATGTATAAGCTGTCTTTCAGCAACATCAGCAACCGCATGACAACAGTAGATGCCAACCAGCTTATGGAGGGTGTTGCCAACTGCGACCCATACTTGTTGCTATCATTCTACAAGCTTGCACGCCAATCGTATGTATTGGCTAAGGCTGAAGGAAAGAAAGGTGCTCGCTACACATTCGACACCAAAGCTAATGCCGACGGTTCGATAAAGACTCTTGCCGTTACAGATGCCAACGGCAACAAAATAACATATACTTTCCGCTATTAATAACCAATAACCCTCTGTATAGATAAAAAATATAGATGAAGATAGGAGACATACAATTCGGCAAACACCCCGTATTTCTTGCCCCTATGGAAGATGTTACAGACATAGGCTTCCGTATGCTTTGCAAACGCTTTGGCGCAGCCATGGTGTACACGGAGTTTGTGTCGGCAGAGGCTTTGGTAAGGTCGGTTAAGTCGACCATGAACAAGCTCAACATCTGCGACGAAGAGCGCCCTGTGGGCATACAGATTTATGGTCGCTCGGTTGAGGACATGGTGGAGGCTGCCAAGATAGTTGAGCAGGCAAAGCCTGATGTGATAGACATCAACTTCGGTTGCCCTGTAAAGAAGGTTGCAGGCAAAGGTGCTGGCGCAGGAATGCTTAGAAACATTCCGTTGATGCTTGATATCACGCGCGAGGTGGTAAAGGCTGTTAATGTGCCTGTGACTGTAAAAACCCGCTTGGGATGGGATAACGAAAACCTCATCATCCCTACCCTTGCCGAGCAGTTGCAGGATTGCGGCATAAAGGCGTTGACCATTCATGGTCGCACACGTAGCCAGATGTATACTGGTAATGCCGACTGGACTCTCATCGGAGAGATAAAGAAGAATCCACGCATACAAATACCTATCATCGGTAATGGCGACATAACAAATGCTGAGGAAGCTAAGGCTGCCTTCGACAACTATGGCGTGGATGCAATAATGGTGGGCAGAGCAACCTTCGGTCGCCCTTGGATTTTTAAGGAGATAAACGACTGTTTGGAGGGCAAAGAGCCTCAGCCGCTAAGCGTAGACGAGAAGATAGACCTATTGGAGGAACAGCTAAAGATAAATGTGGAGCGTATCGACGAATATCGCGGTATATTGCACACTCGTCGCCATCTGGCTGCCAGCCCTGTATTCAAGGGAATACCAGACTTCCGCCAAATACGTATCGCCATGCTAAGAGCCTCAACTATGAAGGAGCTGATGGAGATATTGGAAAACTGCAGAGATATTTGTAAAAAGCATATAGAAGAGCTATGAGAACAGGAATATTCGTAGGAAGCTTCGACCCCTTCACCATTGGTCACGACTCGATAGTGCGCCGTGCGTTGCCGCTATTCGATAAGCTCGTGATAGGAGTAGGCGTAAACGACAAGAAAAAATATACTACCACTACCGATGAAAGGGTAAAGGCTATACAGAATGTATATGCCAACGAGCCAAAGGTAGAGGTAGTAGCTTTTAGCGACTGCACCATGGATTTGGCAAAAAGAGTCGGAGCAGGCTTTATTGTTAAAGGGGTAAGGAATGTACGCGACTTCGAGTTTGAACGCGACCAGGCGGAAATAAACCGCCTTGTGGGCAATATAGAGACTATCCTGCTATACTCTGAACCGGAATTGGCTTGTGTATCGTCGAGTGCGGTAAGAGAATTGCGAGCTTTCGGCAAAGATGTAGATAAATTCCTGCCAAAAAGCAAATAATTATAATTTAGCATGGTAGCTACATATTTTTTTGCTACTTTTGCCAAAGAATTAATTCTGTAACATTATGATTACATACAACGCAGAGGGCGTGAAAATGCCCAAGATAAAGAAAAGGGAAACTACAGCTTGGATAAAGGCTGTTGCTGCCCAGCATGGACGAAAAGTCGGAGAAATAGGCTACATGTTTGTAGACGATGAGAAGATACTCGAGGTAAACCGCGAATATCTTGGTCATGACTACTATACCGACATCATCACCTTCGACTATGATGAGGACGACATAATAAGTGGCGACCTCGTAATATCGCTCGATACTGTAAAAACCAATGCTGAACAGTTTGGCAAGGATTATGATGAAGAACTTCATCGCGTAATCATCCACGGCATACTTCACCTTTGTGGCATCAACGACAAAGGTCCAGGTGAACGTGAGATTATGGAAGCCGAAGAAAACAAGGCTTTGGCAATGAGATTATAGGTTTCATTACAAACATAATCGATATGAAAACACCCTCTTTTATTTTATCTGTTTTGCTTCTCATATTTTCACAAGAGACAATTGCACAGATTGTAACTCGCTACTCATACGACGAGAGCGGAAACGTGGTCAGTCGCAGGGATATTGGCAATGCTTCGCATAAAGCTGCAAAGAATATTTCTGTGGCTGACACCACAAGTTTCGCAAATATATACTACGATAACAACAATTGTACATTAACTATCAAACTTAATAATACCACATTGGGTGCAGCTACCAATGTGAACTTCTACAATGCTACTACCCGACTGAAGATTTCCTCGTTTTCCTTTATCAAATACTTATTTTGGTAACATTGCTCCATATACTGAAGCTTATTAACATTTTTGTCATGGAAGATCTAGATTTTTACAAAGAGTGGTGCTTGGTATTTGTTCATTATGAACAAGAATATTTCATCGGTAATGCTCCTAATAATTCATATAAGATAGACTTGATAAATGATTTAAACGACTTAGAGCAACGCATTTTAACTTATTATAAGAATAAAAATATAAGGATGTTAAAGATGTTTGCTAAATCATTTGCAAATGATATGGAAATTGATAATCCAAGTTACCCCATCCTCAACGTTCGCCTTCGTGCTGCTTGCGGCAAGGATTTACGTGACTTTGACAAGAAACGATTGGAAAGGGTTAAGAAAGTAGAGGAAAGAGGATATATAAAGACCAATAGTGAATTCTACTTGATACGCAACCATATCGACTACCTCGAGGCAACGAATGCCACGGATGAAGAAATCGTTAAGTTCGATACGCTGATTACACTCTACGAGGAGAAAATAAAGGAGAAAATGGAAAGGCAACGAAAAAAACAATTATGATATAGCTCCGTATACAGGAATTTATCAATAATTTAAAACTATCAAATAATGGAAGACTTGGAATTTTATAAAAAATGGTGCTTAGCTCATTTGAAATTTGATAAAGAAAAAGCTTTGAAAGATGACTTTAGAAATCAATCCTCAAAAGATAGAGTTATTAAAGATTTAAATAAAATTGAAGATATAGTTTTAACTTATTACAATAATAAAAACATAAGAAAATTAAAATTCTTTTTCAAATCATTTAATCAAGATG
>HF994144.1:15386-17744 GCA_000436915.1 Prevotella sp. CAG:1092
TATGGAAATTGATGATCCAAGTTACCCCATCCTCAACGTTCGTCTTCGTGCCGCTTGCGGCAAGGACTTACGTGACTTTGACAAGAAACGATTGGAAAGGGTTAAGAAAGTAGAGGACAGAGGATATATAAAGACCAATAGTGAATTCTATCTGATACGCAACCATATCGACTACCTCGAAGCAACGAATGCCACGGATGAAGAAATCGTTAAGTTCGATACGCTGATTACACTCTACGAGGAGAAAATAAAGGAGAAAATGGAAAGGCAGAGGAAGAAGTAAGCTGCAAGAAAAAGAGTGAGGGTGCAACTATAAAAGCTAAAACGCAATATGGGGCGGAAGAGGTCGCCCCATATTGCGTTTTAATTATGTATACAGATACACATTTTATTATAATGGTTACTGTTTATTTTATCAACTCTACCGCCTTTTGCACGATATCGTTGGTTTCGTTCATTATTTGGAAATACTGGCTCATATCCCAAATATCGCGTGCCACAAGAGCTTTAAGCTGCTGACGTAGCGACTTTGTTGTCTGCTCTACTTCCTTGTCGTTGGCAGGCTCAACATTCTGCTTCTTGCCTTCGGCATATATACCATCGATAACCGACTGAGGGATTTCGAAGGTTGAAAGGAACTTATCAAACGAAGTATATTTCGACTTCAGCTGCTTGCGGTTGGCATCAATATAGCGAAGACTTGCGTTGATTACACAACCCTTGGCGGTAAGCTGGCGATGATACTTGGTATATTTCGTTGTATCGAGAGGTACAAAGAAGTCGGGCATGATACCACCACCACCATATACCACACGCTTACGACGAAGAGTATTATATTTCAAGGAATCGGCAAAATGTATAGAGTCGGCACTATATAGTTCGCCATGCTTGAAACGCTCATCGAGTTCAAGGTCGTATCCCTTGCGGTCGCCCTTCTTATATGGTTTCTGTATGCAACGGCCAGAAGGTGTATAATAATGAGCTATTGTTAGTCGCATCATAGAGCCATCAGGGAAGTCGATAGGACGCTGAACCAAGCCTTTACCAAACGAGCGTCGACCAACAACCATTCCGCGGTCTTGATCTTGTATGGCTCCTGTAACAATCTCGGCTGCAGAAGCTGAGAATTCGTTGACCAATACCATAACTTTGCCGTCAAGCAACTTTCCGTTGCCCTGAGCGCGATATTCCCTGCGTCCTGCTGCTCTACCCTCGGTATATACAATAAGGTCGTTCTTGAGCAAAAATTCGTTTGCTATATCAACAGCAGCCTGCAGATATCCTCCTCCATTCTCCTGAAGGTCGAGGATGAGGTCGCGCATGCCTTGCTTCTTAAGCTTATCTATGCCATCCATAAACTCCTTGTATGTTGTGGCACCAAAGCTTCCGATACGGATGTAGCCAACTTTAGGTCGTATCATATATACGGCATCTACGGTTGTTACAGGAATGCGGTCGCGGGTGACGAGAAACGACAAAGGTTCGTCAATACCACGGCGAATGACGCCAAGCTTCACCTTGGTGCCCTTCTTACCGCGCAGACGCTTCATTATCTCTTCCTTAGCCATTTTTACACCTGCTATGGCAGTATCGTTGACAGTTACGATACGGTCGCCAGCAAGGATACCTACTTTCTCAGAAGGGCCTTTCAATACAGGCTGGATAACCATCAAGGTATCGTCGACCATATTAAACTGTACGCCAATACCATCGAAAGAGCCTTGCAACGACTCTGTAAGCGCCTTTGTTTCCTTAGCTGTAGAATATGAAGAGTGAGGGTCGAGCTTCTGGAGCATGCCTACGATAGCATCCTCTACAAGCTTCTGCTCGTCGACAGAGTCTACATAAAGGTTTGTAACAGCCATTTCGGCTATCTGCAGCTTGCGTATCGGACTATCAGAGCCGAAGTTTAGCTTTAGCTGTGCAGAGGCTGTGAGTGCCGTGATAAGGCACAATAGCGATATAATTGAAATTCTTTTCATTAATGTTGAGAGTTGAATGTTGAATTAGGGGCGATGAATTATGGATGAATAGTTAGGAGTATTGCCGTTTATATTCCATTACGCCAACTCCTCGTCAGGCAAATCTTCTTCAACCACGAGGTTGTCGATGATAAAGTTCTGACGCTCCATAGTATTCTTGCCCATATAGTATTCCAAGAGTTTAGACACCTGGTCGGTCTTGTGGAGAGTAACCTGCTCAAGGCGCATGTCAGGACCTATGAAATGCACAAACTCCTCAGGACTAATCTCTCCCAATCCCTTGAATCGTGTTATCTCAGGGTCTGGACCAAGGTCTTTGATAGCCTGCTGACGTTCCTCGTCGCTATAGCAATAGCGGGTAACGAATTCGCTCTTC
>HF994144.1:17767-27382 GCA_000436915.1 Prevotella sp. CAG:1092
CGCTCTTCTTAGAAGTAGCTACAGCTTGCTCTATAGCCTGCTTGTTCTTTATCTTGGTTTTCTTATTGCGCACACGGAACAAAGGAGTCTGCAGCACATATACGTGTCCCTTCTTGATAAGGTCGGGGAAGAACTGAAGGAAGAATGTGATGATGAGCAGACGGATGTGCATACCATCAACATCGGCATCGGTAGCCACGATAACCTTGTTGTAGCGCAAGGTGTCGAGACCATCCTCTATATCGAGAGCTGCCTGAAGGAGGTTGAATTCCTCGTTCTCGTATACTACCTTCTTGGTAAGTCCGAAGCAGTTGAGCGGTTTACCACGAAGTGAGAATACCGCCTGAGTGTTTACATCACGGCTCTTGGTGATACTTCCACTCGCAGAGTCGCCCTCGGTAATGAATATCGACGATTCCTCTTTGCGCTCATTCTTAACATCGCAATAGTGGATGCGGCAGTCGCGAAGCTTACGGTTGTGGAGGTTAGCCTTCTTAGCACGCTCACGAGCCAACTTGGTGACACCAGCCATGGCCTTACGTTCGCGCTCGTTCTCCTTGATTTTCTGCTCAAGGATATCGGCACAATCTTCTTTGTGGATATGCAGATAGTTGTCGACCTCACGCTTCAGGAAGTCGCCAACATACTTGTTGATGCTCTCGCCATCTGGCGCCATCTGGGTGCTACCAAGCTTAATCTTGGTCTGGCTCTCGAAGACTGGCTCTTCAACGTTGATAGCTATGGCAGCCACGATACCATTACGGATATCGGTATATTCATAGTTCTTATCGAAGAATTCCTTTATAGTCTTTGCAATATGCTCCTTGAAGGCACTCTGATGAGTACCGCCCTGAGTGGTATGCTGACCATTTACGAACGAATGGTATTCCTCGCCATATTGGTTAGCATGGGTGAAAGCAATCTCTATATCCTCGCCCACGATATGAACGATAGGATACAAGCCGTCGTTGGTCATATTGTCGTTCAACAAGTCTTCAAGACCATTACGGCTCTTTATGCGGCGACCATTATACATGATGGTCAATCCAGAGTTGAGGTAGGTATAGTTGCGCAACATCACCTCTACAATCTCGCCATGGAAGGAGTAGTTCTTGAAGAGAGTGTTATCAGGCTCAAAATAGATGTATGTACCATTCTCATCCTGAGTCTTAGAAGTCTTGTCAGAGATAAGAATACCTTTCTCGAAGGTAAGATGGCGCACCTTACCATCACGAAACGACTTCACCTCGAAGTGTGAGCTAAGGGCGTTGACAGCCTTTACGCCGACACCATTCAGTCCGACGCTCTTCTTAAAAGCCTTGCTATCATATTTACCACCAGTATTCAATACGCTTACAGCCTCAACGAGCTTTCCTTGCGGAATGCCTCGACCATAGTCGCGTACAGCCACACGAAGATTGTCTTCGATGTCTACTTCTATCCTGTCGCCAGCATGCATCTTAAACTCGTCGATAGAGTTGTCGAGCACCTCTTTGAGCAACACGTAGATACCATCTTCAGGCAAAGAGCCATCGCCAAGACGTCCGATATACATACCCGGACGTGTGCGCACATGCTCCATGTCGCTAAGGTGTCGGATGTTGTCGTCGTTATATTCCACAGGCTGCTCGGCTGCCGACGAAAGGTTATTGATATTATCTTCTGACATAATTGTTTTCTATTGGATTCTTCACTCTTCTCTCTTCACTCTTCACTCCTAAATGCTCTTCTTGTAGCATTTACGGCGCTTATGCAGTTTGGTGTCGAAAGCCTCCCATTGTCCTTGAACGTTGGTATTTGTTTCCATCTCCACCTGTGTTTCGCCCCACTTTATGCCACAAGCCTGATAGCGAGGAATAAGGTCGGAGAATAGCAAGGCGTTGGCTCCCTTAGCACGATATTCTGGCAAGAAGCCTACGAGCAAGAGGTCTACACCCTCGGTCTTATGCATCTTGAGCGCACGAAGCACATGCCACCAGCCGAATGGGAATAGGCGACCACGATGGCACTTTTGCAAAGCCTTGGCAAGCGACGGTATGGTGATACCGATACCAGCAAGCTTGTCGTTGGCATTACCATCTTCGATAAGGGTAATGAAATCAAGGTCGGCAAGCTTAAGATACATATCGATATATTGTTCTATCTGGCGTGGTGTAAGCTCAGAATAGCCATATAGGTCTTTGTATGTTTCGTTGATAAGCTCAAAGATACGTATGCCATAGCCTCCTTGGTAAATATCCTTTTTGGTGAGCTTCTTAACCTTAAGGTTATATCTCTTAGCCACCATCTGGGCTATCTTAGCATAGCGCTCTGGCATCTTTTCAGGTACTCCAACCTTATACTCCACATAATTGTTGTCTACCTCAAAGCCTTCCAAAGCCTCGATATGCTCAGGATAGTAGGCATAGTTGTAGATGGTAGACATGGTGCCAAGTTGGTCGAAGCCCCATGTGAGCATACCCTCTGGATCCATATCTGTGAAGCCGAGCGGACCAACGATTTCATTCATGCCTTTCGACTTGCCATAGTCTTCAACAGCCTTGAGTAGAGCCTTAGAGACTTCGCGGTCGTCGATAAAATCAATCCAGCCAAAGCGTACAGACTGACGGTTCCACTTGTCGTTGGCTTTATGATTGATGATGGCAGCAACACGGCCGGCAACCTTACCGTCCTTGTAAGCAAGGTAATATTCTGCCTCGCAGAAGTCGAAAGCAGCATTGCGGTCCTTGCTAAGGGTGTTCATATCGTCGCTGAAAAGATTGGGCACATCATACTCGTTGCCTTCGTATAGGTCGTAGTGGAAGTCTATAAACGTCTTCAGTTCTTTCTTTGTCTCAACCTTCTTGATTTCTATTAATGACATGATATTCAAAGTTTTTGGATATATAATCTACTATATAAGTAGGTGTTCTTAATTATTTTTATATTTAAGAGTATTAAATAGTATGGTAGTTATAATCTCAGATATAAAGGCGCGTAGCGACTCCTACGTAACTGTTATATGAGGTTATAGATGCTATGGTAGGTGATGCTGTTATTATATAAATAATTATGAACACCTACTTAAAACATGCAAAAATAGCAATATTTCGTCAAACGACCAAATATTGCTATCATTTTTCAGTTATTTTACTTCTTTCCGTTAATTTGCTTTCTTACAAACCAATATTACATGACTATCGTCAGCTAATGTTGTGGCAAATAGATACACATCGCCACCATCTTTAAGCTTCAATCGTTTTCTGAGTTCTGCTACCGAGAGTGGAAAGTTGCGAGTAGTGATATTTGCCTTAGTTATATTAGCAAGTGTGCGCTTCAGCTCTTTCTTGTTCATCGTTGTCATAGCTTCTACAATGAATCTACGACCAGGAAATTCTGCCACATCTTCCGTAGAAACAAATAAATGGGAATTGCGCCCTACTCCACTTACACCATACTTCGCAGCTAAAGCTTGAAAGCAACCTGCCTTCATGATAGACGCATTTGGCTCAAAGAGATAGCTGCCAACTATCGCATCTGCTTCTGAATCAGAATACGAAACTGGCGCTACATCTTCATCAGGACAATAGGCAAACAGCTGATTACCATTTACGCATACCACTTTTAGCTTCTGTTTGCCATGGGCTACTACCATAAGCAATTCCTTGCATTCGTTGGCAAGAGACACTATATGAACTTCTGTGACGCAACTACTACCATCAAGACAACCGTCTACTGCAGCCACAGCACTATGCCAATCGAGCATAGGCGACAGCTTCACCACCACATAGTCGGCCTTCTGCATGAGCATAGGCAGCAGTTCAAGGATGTTTGGTGTGCAATCTTCTATGACATAGGTGCGTGCGCCATGCTCGTCGCGACGTGCAGGATCGATATATACCATAGTGGCTTTTTCAAGCTTCTTGGCATATTCCTCGCCATCGCCACAAACAACTATTGCCTTATCTAATCCTAATAATGGAAAGTTGTAACGAGCAAGATTACACAACACTTCGTTGCGCTCCACATATACGGCTTTTATATTCAAAGCCGAGGCTATATACGAGAAGTCTACTCCAAAACCGCCCGTAATATCCACGAAAAGGGCTTTTTCGTTCGTTCTAAGGCTTTCGGAAGCTAATCGGCGTGCAACTGCAGCCTTATAGTCAGCCGTAGGCTCAGACGAGCATTGTTCCATCGAGATATGTGGCGGATATTGCAAACCATCTACCGCAGCCCATCTTGGGAGCTTGGTTTGAGCTATTTGCCAACCGCGTATTTGGTCGAGAGCAAAGACCGCATCTACCTCAGGATACTTAGATGCAAGGAATGCCAGTTGGCGTACATCATCGTTGCGATATTGTTGTATGAATTCGGATGTGGTCATAGATAATTGTTTCTTCTAATGGATTATGAACTTCTACAAATGGCATGTCAATCCCAAACGAAACTCGAAAGTGCTGGTCTTGACATCTGGATGGCAATGATAATGTGTGCTACGAACGAAATATGATGTAGAGGCATGTATGCCAAGCACATCGTTTACTTCTATCTCCCAATATGGATTTATCACAAGCAGAATGGCATTACCCTTGTCGCCTTGCGCATTTAGATATAGAGGGTTTATGTTTTCAAGGTCTTTGCCTTCGTAGCCCTTCCAGGTGAATATGCGATAATAGTCGGATTTCAGCTCAAAGCGACCGAAATGGCGGAAGTCCATATATGTCATAGTCTTCACGGAGAATCCTGAACCCATGTTATAGTCGCGGTCTATCACATTATAGTAGTCGCTCTTGGTACCTCCGAGGAGTATTCCGCTTATAAACACTCGTTGCTCAAGTCGCTTCATGGCTCCTGTTTCTGGGAATCTAATCATCATACCAGGACCGAACGAAGCTGCCTCAGATATACGGTAAGGAGTCTGATTACTGCCATTCTTTACAGGTTTTGAGTCGTAGTAGTTGAAATGCTGATAGATACCTACCTCGGCATCCACTTTGCGCTCTGAGTACATAGGTGCACTCCATATTCGTCCCATGAGGTGAAGGGCGTTGATGAGAGGCTGATTGGCAGAAAGACCAAACTTAACATCGGCTGAGAAATAGTCGTATGGCTTATTCTCACGTCTGTTGAATGGGTCGCCATATTCCAGATTAAGGGCTATATATGGATTCCATTCGCCACGAAACATCGAACCATCGTCTGCCAAATATCGAGTACCTGCTGTTACGGAGAAGTCGACAGGGAAACGCTTATAGTCATGGTATGGTTCTGCATTTGGCGACACATGCCATGCCTCGCCACTTATGATACGGTTTAAGCCACGCATAGGACAGATGGCGGTAGCAGCAAACTCGCGCATAAAACGTCCGAAGCCTCGCTTGCGGTCGTTTAGTATCACGTTGCTAACTCTATGTGTAATCTCACCTATACATATACCGCCAAAGGTTGTTGCCATAAGGTCGTTGATGGCTGGTGGCTCTATCTCGCCACAGAATTCCCACATTAGTGAACCGCCAAGGGCGTATGGTGCCGACTCCCAGAAGTTGAGTCCGTTGCTACGTGCGGCATTATAATATAGATTGCCATGATATGGGTGGGCAAAAAGGTTGGTTGAGAACTGGTCGTTGTCCCATACAAAACCTTTTTGGAAGTTCTTGTGGATGGTGTGCATATTTACTTTCGCAAACTCTTCGTTCATAACAAAGCGGTCGAAACCATGCACAAGGAGGTTGATGCCCGTGGCTTGTAATGCTGCTATCCATGGGTGCTTCTCGTTGTGGTCGTCGTGGATATTCAGGTAGCCACAGGTGTCGGCAGGCTCAAGCGAAGGTAAGAGGTTGGCATGGCTGCGATTATACCTGAAGGTTAAGCCTAACTGTGCTATCATACCATTCTTATAGTGCTTATGATGGGTATAATAGCGTGTGTCGCCATAGCCTAACGAACCATAGAAGCCAATATAGCGGTTTAGCTGATAGTCGGCATTAAGATGTGCCTGCAACGAATATAGACGCTTAGGCTTATCGGCATGGTCGTTGAAGGTTTCTATATGATAATAGCCCACGTCGCCACTTAGCGATAGACGTGGAGTTATATTAAAGTATTGTCCAAGACGATAATATATGGCTCCAGAGAATTTAGAGTCTAATCCCATATAGTGGCTACCAATACCGATAATATTATATGTAGAGCGGTTGCGGAATCGCAAGGCGCCATTAATCTTCGAGGTGGTACCGGCAAAAGCCATATAGTCGATGGTGGTCTTAGGATTGATATTTACTAATCCTATCTTCTTGGCTATAGTGTCGCGGGTATAATTCAAGAGTCCTATCTGCACACCTTGTGGATGGCTTACGGCAACATTCAGCAATCCTATCTGCGAACCATTCAGAGTGTCGGCATAGTTGTAGGCTGCCACCTGCAAGCCTCGCATATATCCTGCCGAAACATTTACTGCCGAAGAAAGCTGCAAACCTTTGTCTACGCCCGAGCTGATATTGGTGATACCGCTCATCTGTATACCGCGCAGATTGTGGTTGATATTAGAAACCACGCCAAGCGACAAGCCTCGCTGCTTTGTCACACCATTTATCATACCAATATTAAAGCTACTCTCAATAGTGGTATCTGGCATCAGTCGGAATTCACCGAATGTGATAGGCATGAAATATACACGCCTTGGCTTTTTCGTATTCTCTTGCTGTAGCTTTTGAGCTTGCGAAGATAGTGGCAGTAGCAATAGCAACGCCAACAATAGTTTGTTATTCTTAATTCTTACCATAAATACATTCTCACCGATAATATCTGTAATTTATTCCTTATCCAACAATCCTCTCACTTCCTTGTCAAAATCAGAGTCTATATGCTGAGTTTTATTAAAAATAGCATATTCTTCTTCCGCTTTCTTCTTGGCTTGTTCCGCAGATATGCAACCTTTATCAGGTAATATTTGATAGCGTCGGAAGGTAAGAAACTCATTTACACTTGCAGAGAACTGTGCCATATTGAATGTGTTTTCACGCTCAATCAGGTCTTCTATGTAATCGAAGAAACCTGTAACGGCACGCTCCAGTTGTCTAATTTCCTTTTCTTGTAGATAGTTCTTGGCAATGCTTACATCTGATTTAAGAATTCGTCCATCTGGTGCATACTTCCAAGTGGTAAGTCCCATATTCTCCTTCGTATGGTCTGCTTTTGAGTAAATTATCTCTGCAGCCGTATGCCCCATAATGGCATAGTGGAAACGGTTTTGTATCATCGCATAGAAATCTCGTGTAGTTGGAGAATTCTTGTCATAGTCCGTACTACATTCAGCGTAGATGTCTGTAATCTGTTGCCAAATACGACGTTCGCTCGCACGGATAGAACGCACACGCTCAAGCAATTCACGGAAATAGTCCTTTCCGAACACATCAGTTCCTTGCTTCAACCGCTCGTCATCCATAGCGAACCCCTTCTTTATATACTCATTAAGAATCTTTGTTGCCCATTGGCGGAAACGAGTGGCTTTTAGAGAAGAGACACGATAGCCAACAGCAATAATTGCATCAAGAGAATAGAAGTCGACATTATGGGTTTGAGTCTTTTCCTCCATTGCGCCATGCTGAGTGGTTATTTCCATTTTGGAAACAACCATATTCTTGTCCAATTCTCCCTCATCAAAAATATTCTTCAGATGTTTGCTGATAGCCGGTACGCCAACACCAAATAGCTGTGCCATAGCCTTTTGAGTACACCAAAGTGTTTCGTCCTTTACGACCACCTGTATCTTGCCGTCAGAATCCGGCATATTATATAGAAGAAATTGTATTTCATTACTCATTATCGTATTCCTTTCCTAAGTTTTCGCTGTAGCTGTCATCTTTAGCTCTACCAAAACGAGTTTAAGCCGATTCAGATCTTTGGTTGCCATTATTATATAATTTAATTATGCAAAAATAGCGTTTTTCTTTGAAGAATAACTATAAAAAGCAAAAATAAGAATATAAAGATGCTTTTTAGTTCAACTTTTACAACTAAATCATTAGTATTCCTTTAAAAGGACCCGATTTCATACAAACATAAATAAAAACGGTTCCTACAATCTTATGTTGCAGGAACCGTTTTAGTTATTTAGCTATTATTTGTTGCTAAATTAGTCAGCCAACTTAGCCTTCAAGAACTCGCGGTTAAGGCGAGCGATGTTGGCGATGCTTTCGTTCTTAGGACAAACAGCCTCGCAAGCACGAGTGTTTGTACAGTTACCGAAGCCGAGCTCATCCATCTTAGCGATCATAGCCTTAGCACGCTTAGCTGCCTCTGGACGTCCCTGTGGGAGGAGAGCCAACTGGCTAACCTTAGAGCTTACGAAGAGCATAGCTGAACCATTCTTACAAGCTGCTACACAAGCACCACAACCGATACATGTAGCGCAGTCCATAGCCTCGTCAGCATTCTGCTTAGGGATGAGGACAGCGTTAGCATCCTGAGCCTGACCAGTACGGATGGTGTTGTAGCCACCAGCTGCGATGATCTTGTCGAATGCCGAACGGTCTACCATACAGTCCTTGATAACTGGGAAACCAGCTGAACGCCAAGGCTCTACGGTAATAACGTCACCATCGTGGAAACGACGCATATAGAGCTGACATGTAGTAGCACCGCTCTCTGTCTTTCCGTGTGGAGTACCATTGATATATAGTGAACACATACCGCAGATACCCTCACGACAGTCATGGTCGAATACGAATGGTTCCTTACCTTCCTCGATAAGCTCCTCATTGAGCATATCAAGCATCTCGAGGAATGAAGTGTCATCAGGGATGTTCTTCATCTCGCGACTGTCAAAATGGCCCTTTTCCTTAGGTCCATTCTGCTTCCAATATTTAATTGTGAATGAAATATTTGCCATATTTACTTTCTTACTTTAATTGTTGATTATTGAATGAACACAAAGGATTAGTTCTTATAGTTACGAGTCTGTACCTTAATGATCTCGTACTCAAGTGGTTCCTTGTTGAGGACAGGAGCTGTCTCATCGTTGTTCTGATACTCCCAAGCACCTACATAGAAGAAGTGTTCGTCGTCGCGCTTAGCTTCGCCCTCTTCTGTCTGATGCTCCTCACGGAAGTGACCTCCACAAGACTCCTCACGATGGAGTGCGTCGTATGCGATAAGCTCACCCATGATGATGAAGTCGCGGAGATGGATAGCCTTGTCAAGCTCTACATTCAATCCTTCCTTTGTACCAGGAACGAAGAGGTTGGTGTTGAACTCCTGACGGAGAGCCTTCAACATCTTCAAGCCTTCCTCAAGACCTTCCTTGGTACGACCCATACCAACGTGCTCCCACATGATGTGGCCAAGCTCCTTGTGGATAGAGTCTACAGAACGCTTACCACCGATGTTCATCAAGCGGTCGATTTCTGCATTAACGTTCTTCTCTGCCTCTGCAAACTCAGGGAGATCGGTAGAGAGACGTGGCCAGATAGTCTGGTCAGCAAGGTAGTTCTGGATAGTATATGGAAGTACGAAGTAACCGTCAGCAAGACCCTGCATCAAAGCAGAAGCACCAAGACGGTTAGCACCGTGGTCAGAGAAGTTACACTCACCAATAGCGAAGAGGCCAGGGATTGTTGTCTGAAGCTCATAGTC
>HF994144.1:27435-31866 GCA_000436915.1 Prevotella sp. CAG:1092
AGCAGGGAAGATCATCATTGGCTTGTAGTAGTCGAAGCCAGCCTCTGAACGTACGAACTCGCCTGGGTTAACGTCTGTAATCTCCTCATACATATCGAAGAGGTTACCATAGCGCTGACGAATCTCGTCGATACCAAGACGCTGGATAGACTCAGAGAAGTCGAGGAATACTGCTAAGCCTGTGTTGTTAACGCCGAAGCCCTTGTCGCAACGCTCCTTAGCAGCACGTGAAGCAACGTCACGAGGTACCAAGTTACCGAATGCTGGATAGCGACGCTCCAAGTAGTAGTCACGATCCTGCTCTGGGATATCCCAACCCTGCTTTGTACCAGCCTGAAGAGCCTTAGCATCCTCGAGCTTCTTAGGTACCCAGATACGACCATCGTTACGGAGTGACTCTGACATCAAAGTCAACTTACTCTGGTTTGTACCGTGAACAGGGATACATGTTGGGTGAATCTGAACGTATGAAGGGTTAGCAAACATAGCACCCTTACGGTAGCACTGGATAGCAGCTGTACAGTTGCAACCCATAGCGTTTGTAGAAAGGAAGTATGTGTTACCATAACCACCAGTAGCGATAACAACTGCGTTTGCAGAGAAGCGCTCGAGCTTACCAGAGATAAGGTTCTTAGCGATGATACCGCGAGCACGACCGTCAACGAGTACTACATCCTCCATCTCATAACGAGTGTAGAGCTTTACCTTGCCTGCATGTACCTGGCACATGAGTGAAGAGTAAGCACCGAGGAGCAACTGCTGACCTGTCTGACCCTTAGCATAGAATGTACGTGATACCTGTGCACCACCGAAAGAACGGTTTGCCAACATACCACCATACTCACGTGCGAAAGGTACACCCTGAGCAACACATTGGTCGATGATATTGTTTGAAACCTCAGCCAAACGATATACGTTAGCCTCGCGAGCACGATAGTCACCACCCTTTACTGTATCGTAGAAAAGACGATATACAGAGTCACCGTCGTTCTGATAGTTCTTAGCAGCGTTGATACCACCCTGAGCAGCAATAGAGTGAGCACGACGTGGAGAGTCCTGGATGCAGAAGTTCAACACATTGAAGCCCATCTCGCCAAGTGAAGCGGCAGCACTTGCACCAGCCAAACCCGTACCTACTACGATGATATCGAGCTTTAATTTATTCTTTGGGTTAACCAAACGCTGGTGAGCCTTATAGTTGGTCCATTTCTCAGCTACTGGTCCTTCAGGTATTCTTGAATTTAATGTCTTAGCCATAATCTTTTTAATTCTTAAATGATTACATTAATTAAGCAGCACAGCAGCACAAAGATGGTGCAACGCCAGCAGCAAATGCCAATACTACAACGATGAAGAGAGCAATCAGAACTGTTACATAAACAATACCGATAGTCTTCCAACGGCAGAACCAAGTCTTACCATTCCATCCGAGTGTCTGAAGAGCACTCCAGAAACCGTGAGTGAGGTGGAACCAGAGAGCTACCAACCAGATGATGTAGAGAACTACATAAACAGGATTAGCAAAGGTATCCTGGATGAAAGCGAAGCCGTCAGCTGGGTCGTGACTGAAGCTTGTACCCAAGAGCTCAGCAAACATCATGTTGTACCAGAAGTTGAAAAGGTGAAGCAACAAACCAAGAACTACGATGATACCAAGTACCAACATGTTCTGTGAAGCCCACTCTACCTTTTCAGGCTTTGCTGTCACAGCATAGCGCTCATCACCACGAGCACGACGGTTCTGTGCTGTCAAGATGAAAGCATAAACAATGTGACAAACTGCCAAAGCCGCCAAACCCAAAGTTGCAGCAACAGCATACCAGTTAGCGCCCAACAACTCGCAGATTGTGTTGTAAGCCTCTCCAGAGAAGAGTGCTGCCACATTCATGCAACCGTGGAATGTCAAGAATAGAATAAGTGCGATACCGGTAACCGACATCACTACCTTTCTACCAATAGAAGAATTGATTAACCACATAAATGATTGATTTTTAATTATTTAAATGTTAGAAAATTATTTGCTGCTGAACTAATTCATCTTTTATAGTAAACACTTAAGGGCACAACTATCCCTATAAAAATAGGTAACAGATGTGCTATTTGTGTGCAAAAATACTATATTTTAATGATAAATCAAAGAGATTTTAAGAAAAATCCAAATTTTATTCATACATTTGCAGCGAAAAGAATTAGGAATGTATAGTAGAGTTGACAAAACAGTAGGTATACAAACAGATTTCACCTTAATCATAATCTCTTTGTAAATTCATGCTAACATTATTGCCAACTCTTTCAACATGTCAACAACAGAAGATATTATATATATGATGATTTTCAACTATGATGTCATAGTTATCGGAGGTGGACACGCAGGATGTGAAGCTGCAACAGCTGCTGCCAACATGGGCGCCAAGACTTGTCTGATAACAATGGACATGAACAAAATCGGGCAGATGAGTTGCAACCCTGCCGTAGGAGGTATAGCAAAAGGACAGATTGTTAGAGAGATCGACGCATTGGGAGGACAAATGGGTATCGTCACGGATAATACCGCCATACAATTCAAAATGCTTAATCGCGGCAAAGGCCCTGCTGTTTGGTCGCCAAGAGCTCAATGCGACAGAGGAAAGTTTATTTGGGAATGGCGCTCCACTCTTGACAACACTCCAAACCTCGATATATGGCAAGACCAAGTTTGCGAGATAATAGTAGAAAATGGAGAATGTGTGGGCGCCAAGACAGTATGGGGCGTAACTTTCAATGCCAAAGCTACTATCATCACAGCAGGAACATTCCTAAACGGACTTCTACATATAGGTAGATGTCAACTTCCTGGCGGCCGATGCGCAGAACCTGCCGTCGACAGACTTACCGAAAGCATCACTCAATGGGGCATAAGAGCTGCAAGAATGAAAACAGGTACTCCTGTGAGAATCGACAAGCGTAGCGTACATTTTGAAGATATGGAGATACAACCTGGCGAAAACGACTTCCATAAGTTTAGCTATATGGGAAAAGCCCGCAAGCTGGAGCAGTTGCCTTGTTGGACATGCTATACTAATAAGGATGTTCACGACACTCTTCGCGCAGCCATCGCCGACTCCCCACTCTACAACGGACAGATTCAGAGCACAGGTCCTCGCTATTGTCCTTCGATAGAAACTAAGCTCATGACATTCCCAGACAAGGATCAGCATCCTTTATTCTTGGAACCTGAAGGCACAGACACCAACGAGATGTACCTAAATGGTTTTTCTTCAAGCATGCCTATGGATGTGCAACTCAACGCCTTGAAGAAGATTCTTGCTCTTAGAGACATAAAGGCTTATCGACCAGGATATGCTATAGAATACGATTACTTCGACCCAACACAGCTAAACCACTCGTTAGAATCGAAAATTCTTAAGGGATTGTTCTTCGCAGGACAGGTGAATGGCACAACTGGATATGAAGAGGCTGGCGGACAAGGACTCGTTGCCGGCATCAACGCAGCTATATTGTGCGGTGGAGGCGAACCTTTTGTGATGAATCGCGACGAAAGCTACATCGGAGTGCTAATCGATGATTTGGTAACAAAAGGTGTTGACGAACCATACCGTATGTTCACTTCAAGAGCTGAGTATAGAATTCTGCTTCGTCAAGATGATGCCGATGCACGACTCACAGAACGTGCTTACAACATCGGACTTGCAACAACAGAACGTTATAACTGGTGGAAAGAAAAGAAAGATGCTATCGAACAGTTGGAGCATTTCTGCTACAACACTTCGGTAAAACCAGCAGATATGAACGCCAAGCTCGAAGCTATCGACACCACTCCACTTCGCATGGGATGCAAAGTTAGCGATCTTCTATCTCGTCCGCAAATATCTATCGATGCGCTAAAAACCATGATTCCTGAGCTTAACGAAATAATCGAGAAACCAGAGAATAGGAAAGAAGAAATCGCAGAAGCTGCCGAGATTAAAATAAAATATAAAGGATATATCGAACGAGAGAAAATGGTGGCAGACAAAATGCACCGTTTGGAAGATATCAAAATCAGAGGTCATTTCAACTACTCTGATATATTAGAAATCTCTACCGAAGGACGCCAAAAGCTCGAAAAGATAAACCCAGAAACCTTGGCACAAGCAAGCCGTATTCCGGGAGTAAGTCCAAGCGACATTAACGTGCTACTCGTGATGATGGGACGATAGTTTTTAGCCAACCTCGTCGCAAGATTGAAGCAAGTCATGAAGTGTGAAACAACTAAGATGCCACAATGTTTCACGTGAAACGACAAATAATATAAACAGTTGATAATAAACATTTTAATAATTAAAGTATAACTTAAAAGATGAACAACCAGTTATTGTTAGACAACCTTAGATGCATTCCTGACTGGCCTATCAAAGGTGTTAACTTTAGAGACGTAACAACCCTATTCAA
>HF994145.1 GCA_000436915.1 Prevotella sp. CAG:1092
CGTCCACGTAAAAGACTCGCTAGTGTTTGCCGAAGAAAGAATGTTTGAATAATGCAAAGACCAAGGTAAAGCCTTCCAGGCTTGCCGTAATTAATAATCCCTATGTTTGTCGAATGATCCCAAATTGCATTTAAGACGAGAGGTATATAAACGAAAAAATCCTGCAACCTCCGAAGAGATCACAGGAAACACCCCTGTGGGCGTTGACGGATTCGAACCGCCGACCCTCTGCTTGTAAGGCAGATGCTCTAAACCAGCTGAGCTAAACGCCCTTGTTTTTAAATGCGATGCAAAGGTAAGAAGAAATATTTGTTTCTCCAAATTTTCAAGCATCTTTTTTCTCACAATATAGAAAAAGATGAATAAAAAAAGGTGTGCCGAAGATTCGACACACCCAATATTGATTATAGATATTATTCTATATCAGCGAGATTTGATTACTCAGCAACCTGAACAGTAGCACGACGGTTGAATGAGATAGGAGACAACTCGTCTACACCACCCTTACCAACAGTTGTAATCATATCACGGCTTACGCCCATCTTAACGAGCTGGTCAGCAACAGTTGCTGCACGCTTTTCAGAAAGGGTCTGGTTGTAAGCAGCGCTACCTGTAGCACCATCAGCATAACCAGTAACAGCAAGCTTAAGGTTGTTCTCCTTAGCATACTTAGCAAGAGCCTTAACGTTTACGAGATCCTTCTGAGAAGCGATCTTAGCCTTGTTGATGTTGAAGAATACAGAAACTGGAGTGTTAACGAATGCCTTAGTAGCCTTCTGAGTCTCATTGTTCTTCTGCTCCTCTGCCAACATATTCTTCAAACGAGTGTTCTCAGAGTTAGCATCGTTGAGCTGAGCATTGAGAGCGTCGATCTGTGACTGAGAAAGAGCCTTGATAGCGTCAACATCTGGAGTCTTCTCCCATGTTGCCTTACCGAGGTTGTATGTAACACCGACTTCAACGTTCAATACGCGGTCGTGGTTAGCAAAAATGCCCTTTACTGAGTGGCCATCCTCTGGCTTAGCATTTGGCAACAAACCTGTGAAACCATCATAGTCAGATGTAGACAATGCATAGTTAACATCGAGGTTGATAGCCCACTTCTTGTTGAGCTTGAACTCGTTCAAGATACCTGCGCCAAATACAGGAGCATAAGCGTTAGCAGACATGTTACGGTTTACACCTACACCAGCGTAAGGAATAAAGTTCCAAACACGTGTTTCGCTATAACCACACAACATATTGCTCAAGTTGAACAATACCTGCTCGTTCAAAGTCCAATACTTATCAGCATTAGTCTTCTTATCCTCAGAAACTACAGAACGACCCCAAACACCATTAAACTTGGTACGGAGACCGAGACCTGGAGTGAACCACTTACCTACAGCTACAGAGAAGCCAAGGTTGTTGCGGAATCCCTCAAATGGACTCTTTGCGAAATCATTACCTACTTCCTGGTTACCCCAGAATGCACTTCCAGCGAGGTTGCCCTGAACAAACCAGTTGCTCCAGAATGAATTAGTAGCAACGCTGTACTTGAGTGCAGGATCAGCGTCTTGTGCATTAGCACCAAGAGCTACACCAGCAAAAGCCAGTGCCATCAATAACTTTTTCATACTCTTATAAATTTTAATTAAAACAATTTCTTTTTATCAGGCATAGTGCCTACTTATTTTCGGCAAAGGTAGCAATATTTTTTGAATCTTTACCTTTTTTGCTAAAAAAATGCACAAGTAATGCTTTTTTTTTATGTTTTTTCAAACATTCAATAGCTTTTAGTCTATTTTTCACCCCAAAAGGTGCTCTATTTCAGACTGTTTGAGGATACAAAGGATAGTTTTGCCATCTGGTGTTACGTTAGGATTTTTACATAGGAATAATGAATTTACTATGTTTTCCATCTCAATATTAGATAAAACTTGTCCTTGAGGAATAGCTGCATTACGTGCCATGGACAACGCCAGCGATTCGTCTATATCCTCTTTTATACTCACTGTATTTTCTGCAGCTGTATCAACCATTTCTACAACAAGCCTTACAGGGTTTACGCCTTCGAGTCCGGCAGGAATACCATTAATAGCATAGTTGCCTGCTCCGAGGTCTTGAATATCAAAGCCCATAGTAGCCATTTCTTCTGCTATCTTCTCGTAAACAATACGTTGTGAGGCTGATAGCTGAAAACTTTCTGGGAAGAGAACTGTTTGTGTGGCAGACTTCTGAGCTGCTAATTGTGCAAGATACTGTTCGTAGAGAATACGCACATGTGCACGATGCTGGTCGATAATCATGAGTCCTGACTTCACGGCATTCATGATGTAAGTACCTTTATACTGATAGTGCGATGGCGACTTATCTTCGATAATGCCAGAAGTAAAAATCTTTGAGTTTTGCTCTGCTTCAGGTTGTGCCCCAAACAATGTTTGTGGTTCTGCGATATCATCAGCATTTTCATTTTTTGCTAAGCCTTGATATAGCGGTTCCCATTGATCTGGCACATGCGAGCCTAAAGTTTTTTTACTAGAGAATGAGCCTGCATTAACCTTTGATTCGAAAGTATATCCATTAGACTTTGGAATAGATGTTCCTAAGTCGGCAGACGATGTGTTGAAAGGATTATAGTTAGGATCATAATCCACCTGTGGTGCGTTAACATCGTCGACAGGAACAAAGACAGGAATTTCTGGTTTGCCCTGCACATCAAAGTCGATTGTTGGCACATCATTATATACACCAAGACTCTCCTTAACTGCAGCAGCCAAGATTTGCCATATAGCCTGTTCGTTTTCAAATTTTATTTCAGTCTTTGTAGGATGAATATTCACATCTATATCATGTGGATTTACCTCAAAGAAAATGAAATAAGGCACTTGCTCACCTTGTGGAACCAAACGTTCGTAGGCTGTCATCACGGCTTTAGCAAAATATGGATGTTTCATATATCTGCCGTTGACAAAGAAGTATTGGTTTGGCATTTTTTTTCGCGATGACTGTGGTTTGCCGATAAAGCCAGAGATATTGCACACCGTGGTATCGACCTTTACAGGCAAGAGGTCTTGATTAATCTTTTTGCCAAAGACATCAACAATACGCTGCTTCATACCAGAGCGAGGCAGGTTCAAAAGCTCAGAGCCATTGCTATGGAGAGTGAAATGAACTTCTGGATAAACCAAAGCTATACGCTCAAAGGCAGCAACGATGTTGTTGAGCTCTGTAGAGTTGGATTTCAAGAACTTTCTGCGTGCAGGAACATTATAGAAGAGGTTGCTAACCATGAAGTTGCAGCCCACAGAGCAAGCACAAGGCTCCTGACCAGTAACCTTGCTGCCAGCTATCGAGAGATGTGTGCCAACTTCTTCATCTGCCATGCGAGTTTTTAATTCCACCTGCGACACTGCTACGATAGAAGGCAAAGCCTCGCCACGAAATCCCATTGTCTGCAAAGCAAACAAGTCGTTGGCTTGACGAATCTTAGAAGTAGCATGACGCTCAAAAGCAAGGCGAGCATCAGTCTCCGACATTCCTTTTCCGTTGTCGATAACCTGAATAGAGGTTCTACCTGCATCAACGACAAGCACGTCGATACGGGTAGCACCAGCATCAATGGAATTTTCAACCAATTCCTTTATTACAGATGCCGGACGTTGTATCACCTCACCTGCAGCAATCTGATTAGCTACAGCATCAGGCAGCAGTTGTATTACATCGCTCATAATTATTCAAGTTTCTGCAATGGCACTTCCTTGCGTGCCTTCTTCTTAATTTCTGTTCCTTCAATTTTGCCACGCCACACAAAGACATCCATAGGAGATGTAGGGCGGATATAGTCGAACCACACAAAATTCTGAAGCTTAAGCTTTGATGGTGGTATCTGGGTCATTGGATACAGCGTGCCTACAGCCTTTGGCATCCATATCTTCTCCATCTTTCGTTCTTTCGATAGATACATCTTCATGGTATCGGTCTCGGTATAGTTGAGTCCGATGAGAGTAGTATCTTTATCGTCGACAGGGAAATAGACAGCGCAAACATTGCCTACAGCATCGCTACGACGCAGAGCGCCATCAACGAAATGGGCATACATATCTGTAGATGATACCTGATTATAATGTATGCTATCAGGCATTAGTTCTGCCGAGAATGCTTGACCAAGGATATGAGCCTCGCGGATTGTGGAATCGTTCATAAAGAGTTTAATTTTCTCTCCTATCAACTGGCGATTGGAATTCCAAACGATAGGGTCGCGATACATGGTGAGACAAGAATCCTTAGAGTTGAACACCATAGAATCGCAAACGGCTTGGACATCTATTCTATAAGCTCTTACTTTGTCAAAGCAATGCACCTCACGATATACAGAGTCGGTATTAATATTATATGTGTATATCTTCAGCGAGTCGGCATGCATATAGAGAGTATCTTTCTGAGAATAATCTTTCACCAATGCATCTTTAGTGCCATAGCCATAGCCCGTGAGCTGATTATATTTCAGATGACCACATTTGAGCTCATTCTTGTTCTCCTTATCTACATATACCACATTGCCAAAGCCTTCGCCTATACCAGTTTTATCGTCATAGAAGAGTGTATCGCCAGTAATTGTCTTGGCACCATCAACTATGGTAGAACGCTGAAAGAGCTTTGCCCTATCGGTCTTGGTATCAAAGTATCCATCGGTGGTATTTACAACGCTTGTTTTGGTAGTAATCTGCGATTCGCCTGTGATATGAGCCGTAGAAGTTCGGGTATCATAATGCAAGGTATCGGTTTCGATAAGGCGCTCCGGACTACGCATTCTGACATCATAATAGAATATAGCCTCACGAGTTTTGGTATTGTATTCGCCCCAATCTGATGACAACTGATCTTTGCCATCAACGAGTTTACCGCCATCGTAGAAATAAGCATATTCGTAGAGACGGTCGTAGTCGAGACTATCAGTATAGAGAGTCTGACGACGATGCTTAAGCACTACATTATGACGAGCATGCATCATAAGTTCCTGACCATCGTAATCGCCACGTTCGCAAGTTAGCGAAAGGGTATCTCCCTGTACGAACTTCACATGTCCGAAAGCCTTTACCGAGTTTGAAGCTTCATAATAATATGCGCTATCACACCACAGTTTGCCACCATCATGTCTAAAAGCCACCTTTCCTTTGGCAATCTGTGCACCTGGGTTGCAGCCATACAAATCGTATTTTAGTTCGTCTGCATGTATGAGATATACACGGTCGTCAGACTTCTTACGATGTTTCTTTTTAGGTCCTGCAGCACACAATATACTCAACCCAAACAGGCATAGAACGGCTAATAATGCCATTCTATGCCCGCTGATATTTGAAAATCTGTTGTTCGTTATCATCTAACCCATCCTTGGTATTCGTATTTGCAATCTTTATACCTATCGTTCATTCTAACATAGGTATGTTTTATCTTGTCTACCACCCAATCGTGGAGTGCTTTCTGGCGCATCTTTGCCATCACCACATGCTTCATCACCTGGAAGTCTTCCGTGATAGTGGCACGATGTCCCTCTACTCTACTCTTGAGTTTCACTATTGCACACGAGGTTTTGCCATTGCTCTTAGTGAGTGTGAATGGCTTTGATATTTCTCCAACCTTCATAGTGTCTACTACGCGAGCCACTTCTGTAGGAAGGTCTTTCATCTGGAAACGTGAGGTTGCACCATCTTCTGTAAGGTTCGACATCAATCCACGATTATTGCGTGTATCCTTATCGTCGCTAATGAAGGTTGCACCATCCTCGAAGGTAAACTTACCATTGCGGATATCATCGCTGATAGAGTCGAGCTGCGAAAGCGACTTATCAATCTCATCCTGAGAGACTTTTGGCTTGAGCAATATGTGGCGCACCTTTACCTTATCACCACGCTTGTCTACGAGCTGGATGATATGATAACCGAACTCACTCTCCACAATCTTTGAAATCTTCTTAGGGTCGGTGAGGTTGAAAGCTACAGTAGCAAAAGCAGGATCGAGAAGTCCACGACCTACGTAATCGAGTTCGCCACCACGGCGTGCGGTACCAGGATCTTCAGAATACAGACGTGCCAAAGTAGCGAAGGTTGTTTCGCCATTTGTGACACGCTCAGTGAATGAGCGCAACTGGTCTTTCACTCTATTTATCTCCTCAGTCTTAATAACTGGCGAGCGCTCTATTATCTCAACCTCAACTTCTGTAGGAACAAATGGGATGCTATCCTCAGGAAGTTCACGGAAGTAGTTGCGAACATCAGCAGGCGATACCTTGATATCCTCTGCCAACTTGCTCTTCATCTTCTGAGTAAGGAGCATATTTTTATATTCATCGTGCATTCCTTCACGAATCTGAGTCAAAGACTGATTGCGGTATTCCTCAAGTTTCTCACGAGAGCCTATAGCTTGTATCCAATCGTCAATCTGACGCTCTACGCCACTTGCAATCTCGCTCTCTGAAACCTCGATACTATCAAGTTCTGCCTGATGAAGGAACAACTTCTGTACCGCCAACTGCTCTGGGATAAGACAGTCAGGGTCGCCATTCCAAACAACACCTTCGGTCTGTCCCTGCATACGAGCCATTTCAACATCCGACTTCAATATAGGAGCATCGCCCACTACCCATATCACCTCGTCAACGATACTGCTCTCAGGGATTGCAGTCTCTGTAGTATCTTTTTTGTTATTTGTGTCATCAGAAACCTTAACCATATTAGGGAACAAGCTCTTACCTCCTGCAGCAAAAGCTACAGAAAGGCTCAAGCCACCCACAAAGGCGCAGATTCCTAATCTATTCAAATATCTATTCATATATTAATATCAATGCTTATTTACAGTCTTCAAGACGTTTTCGTCAACCCAAACGGTATATTTCTTGCGCAAATTAGCTACCCATTCCTTTTCAAGCATGTCCTGATAGTCTGCCAACACCTGTGCCTTGACATCAGACATTTCCTTTGGAGCCTTAAGTTTCTTGCCATATACTGCGTCGATAGGATATTCCTTAAGAGGTTTAACGATAGTGTCTACACCAAACACCTCGCGGTCAACGAGAGCATTATCACCCTTCTTGAACAATCCTTTTTCTACACGGATACGAAGTATGCTATCGTTGTTGAAGGTTTTGCGCAATTTATCAGCCCACTCATCGAAAGGCAAGTTTTTAACGGCATCCTTCACAGCCTTTACGTCGGCTTGGTCTTTCACGTGATAAGCCATACCTTTGAAGCGTGGTTCATCCCACTTGTATTTCTTTTTATTCTTCTTGAAGTAAGCTGTTTGTCCAGCTACATCCTTTGCTGCTTTATCCCAAACATTTCTGTTGCTAATTTCATAGAGGAGCAAACCATCATGGTATTCGCGGATGAGGTTTCTTAAATCAGAATCCTTAGACTCCATCTCTAAGCGCTTAGACTCAAGAAGCTTAGCTGGAGTAGTATTCTCCTGTTTGCTCAACGAATCGAGCTTGTTGTCGATAATCTTTTCACGCAAGCCACGCTGCTCAATAAATCTTAGAATATCAGCACGCTGACTTTCGTAAGGGAAGAAGTTGCCCTTATCCTCCATAAGTATGATATGCCATCCTGCTGGCGAGAGCACAGGTTTGCTCATTTCGCCTTTCTTCAAAGCCCAGGCAGCATCTTCAAACTCTTTGAGGGTCATACCCTTTGTTATCCACGAAAGGTCGCCACCATTAACGGCAGAAGCCTTGTCGTCGGAACAATTCTTTGCCAACTCAGCAAAGTTTGCACCATGCTGTAGTGCATTATAAATGGAATCAATCTTCTCTTTAGCTGCCTTCTGCTCATTAACAGTAGCACGCTGTTTCACCAACACGAGGATATGAGCCAACTTAGCCATACCACCATTGCCATCAATGCGCTGCTGTGTCTCGGTATATATCTTATGAGCCTCAGCCTCAACATCAGTATCGGTAATCATAGCAGGACGTATCTGCTGATCGCGATAACCAGCAAACTCATCGAGGAATGACTTCAATGTATCCAAATGTTCTTCCTTGGCAGCCTCAACCTTAAGCTTATAGTTAACAAAAAGGTCAACATATTCAGCTACAGACTTTTTGTCTATCACGCCCTCTGAATTATTCTTATTGAAAGAATATTCAAATTCCGAACGACTAACGGGCTGACCATTAATCTTCATTATTACAGGGTCGTTAGACTGTGCAAAAGCTATAGTGCTTACAAAGAGCAAAGCTCCAAAGAGTAGTTTCGATTTCATTTCTTCTTATATATATAATAATGTATATAGGAGCTAAGACAAAAAGTTACGAAGGGGCTTTATTAGAAGAAGTTATGATGGGAAGACAAACTTCTCATCATAACTTTCCTTTGTAAACTTAATATCTAACTCCAAAAATTCGATTTATTAATCGTGACGAGAATAGTTAGGAGCCTCACTTGTGATAGTGATATCGTGTGGATGGCTCTCCAAAACACCAGCATTAGTGATGCGGGCGAACTTAGCATTGTGAAGGTTCTCAATGTTAGCTGAGCCGCAGTAGCCCATACCTGAGCGCAAACCACCGATAAGCTGATAGATAACCTCCTGAACGGTTCCCTTGTAAGGTACACGACCAGCGATTCCCTCTGGCACGAGCTTCTTAACATCCTTAGTATCGCTCTGGAAGTAGCGGTCCTTAGAACCATTCTTCTGCTCCATAGCCTCCAAAGAACCCATACCACGATAGCTCTTAAACTTACGACCGTTGAAGATGATAGTATCACCAGGGCTCTCCTCAGTACCTGCTACCAATGAACCAATCATAACGCAGCTACCACCTGCAGCCAATGCCTTAACAACATCACCTGAATAGCGCAAACCACCATCAGCAATCAATGGAACGCCAGTATCTTTCAATGCAGAATAAACATCGTAAACAGCACTCAACTGTGGTACACCTACACCGGCTACGACACGTGTGGTACAGATAGAACCAGGACCGATACCTACCTTAACACCATCAGCGCCATTCTCTACCAAATACTTGGCAGCCTCGCCAGTAGCAACATTACCTACAACTACGTCAACATTTGGGAATGCAGCCTTAACCTGATGAAGTTTTTCAACCACACCCTTAGAGTGACCATGAGCAGTATCGATAACCAAAGCATCAACACCTGCCTCGACCAAAGCCTTTGCACGCTCCAAGGTATCGACAGTAACACCTACACCAGCAGCAACACGCAAACGTCCCTTAGCATCCTTACAAGCCATAGGCTTGTCCTTAGCCTTAGTGATGTCCTTGTAAGTAATCAAACCTACCAAGTGGTTTTCGCTATCTACAACAGGAAGCTTCTCAATCTTGTTCTCCTGCAAAATTTGAGCAGCAGCAACAAGGTCGGTCTGCTGATGAGTGGTAACAAGGTTCTCGCTTGTCATAACCTCGTCAATCTTCTTATCCAAATGGCGTTCGAAGCGGAGGTCACGATTAGTTACGATACCTACCAAGTAGTTTTCATCGTCGACAACAGGAATACCACCGATGTGGTAATCATGCATCATATCAAGAGCATCTTTTACTGTGCTACCTCTACGGATAGTAACAGGATCGTAAATCATACCATTCTCGGCACGCTTTACGATAGCTACCTGATGAGCCTGTTCCGCAATCGACATGTTCTTGTGGATGACACCGATACCACCTTCGCGTGCGATAGCTATCGCCATAGAAGCCTCAGTAACAGTATCCATCGCAGCTGTGACGAATGGGATATTCAGCTCGATGTTACGAGAGAACTTGGTTTTCAACTCTACCTCTTTAGGCAGTACCTCTGAATAAGCAGGGATAAGAAGGACGTCGTCGTAAGTGAGACCGTCCATTACAATTTTATCTGCAACAAATGATGACATAATTACCTAAAAAATTTATTGCGTGCAAATTTAGCAATAATTTTCCACTTATCACACCTAAACTTGTTTTTTCTATCTTCTTTAAGTCAATTTAACAGCGATATCACCTATATATACACGTATATACGTATAGGCTTTCACCTATAGTCGTGTAAGCCGCCACGTCTATAGGTGATTTTTCAAGCATGCTAAAAGCTGATAATTCTATCATTTCGTATGTTTCTTCTTTTGACTAAATTTGTATGTCAGGCTCAACATAGCATATCGGCGAAGCAAATTAGTATAGGTTTATTGCTGCATCTGCGCATTAATAGTATAGCTATAGCCAGACATCTTATTGAATAAGTCGAATACTTCAAAATCTACTCTCATTTTTCCATTTAGGATATTTCTTCCCAACTTTATGTTTGCTATTAGCTGGTCGGTATTAAACTGTGAGTCTGCGTATCCTCGACGACTATACATCTTCAAGTTAGCAAACAGTTCCAACGTCATTGGCAATGGCATCTGACCGCTTATGCCATATTGATAGTCGACGGCATTAGATGTACTAAAGTTCTGACTCTTAGTATGATTCAGCACCACCTTGCCTGACAAATTCAGCGAATAGAAGTTGCGGCTATAGCCTAAAGAGAGTTGCTCTGAGACATACCAATTCTTTATTGCATTCAGAGTTGGCACAACGGCATCTGCTGTTGCCAGATAGTCTTTATCATTTCTCAAATATACAGATGTTTGGGTGGTAAATCGCCACAGCTTTTTCTTATCAATAGGTGTTGCATATTGCGCATACCAATGGATTACCCATACTCCGCTTATCGTCGTAGGTCTATATGTACGCACTCCGGTCATAGAATTTTATGTCATAGACTGGCGAATAGTGTTATCGTATAAAGTATACGACATGTTAGCATCCAAGAATCGTTGTTTCTTAAACCACGAGCATCTATAGCTAAGCATAAACCAATGAAGACGAGAATTAGGAAGATTAAATCCGCTTTCTCTCACCACGAGTGGTGTTGCATCATAGCGATAGTTGACAGAATAAATCAACGAAGGTGCAGCCTGCGTCAGACTATAATTAAACCTCCAATGATATTCTAAGCTGTCTTTATTGACATCAAAACGCGCTCTAAGCTGTCTTTATTGACATCAAAACGCGCATCAAACGAAGGCTCTACAGATGTTCGTGTACGGTGAATAATAGTATCTGTAAGTGCTCGTTCATAGGCAATCTTATCATACACTCTTCTAACATTAATGCTTGGTGAGAATGTAAGGTCTGATTTCTGATTAAAGTATTTGCTGATGTCTATGCCGAGTATAAAATCATTTGTCTTATTCCATTGTCTGGAAGTATAGCTATTATAGTTGTCGATATACTGGTTTATAGCATTTTCATTCAGATGTAGTCGGTCAATATTCCATTGCGCTTCGTCGGAACCGTCAAGGATATAATGTTCATTGTTTGCCGAATTGTATGATTGACTATAGCCATAGCCTGGAACAATAGCTATACGCCCAGAAGAGAAACTCAAAACATAATCATACGACAGCTTAGCATTATATCTATAGCTGCTTTGTGGCATATCTTTGTATCTCGTCATAGGATTATCATTTTCCACTCGCTCGTAATCTTGCAGACTACGTGCCGTTTTATTATTATATGTTCCATACAACGAGAATCGCAACATATCCTGTCTTAGTCGTACGTTTCCAACCAGATTACCTTGCGAACTAAATTCATCACCCTTTGCATAATAGTTATTTCGTAGCGAACTAATCATGATATTGCGATATTCAGTAGCAGCACCATTGCCAAACAAACTATCGAGTGCTTCACCAAGGTATCGCTCTGAAAGTTGATGATTAAAGTCGGCACTCATTCCTACGGAGCGATTGTTGTAATGGGTGTAGCTGACTCTTGGCGTAAACTCCAACGAGAAGTTTCTTGATGGTTTATAACTATTGCTGCCAGAAAATCCTATATTCAAATTCTTGTTACGACTACTGCTCACGGCTCTACTATATACATTATCTGCAAAGAAGGTTGTAGTCGACGATTTCGTCACGTCATTTTGCTTCTGGGTTTTGAAGGATATGTTGTCTGAAAGCTTCCATGTCTTCTTCTCGTTTTTCAACAGTCCATCAATCTTCACCTCTTGCGTAGTGATATCTCCACGATTGCTCTGAGGCCCTTGCCATTGCCGTTCGAACTATAATAGCTATCACCACGAACGTCATTGGTGTTTCCTATTACTGCAACATGAGAATTAGGGGTAAATCGCATAACAAACATACGAGCCTCATGATGGTTGTCGGTACCCACACCAGCAACCATATTTCCCACCCACGAGGTGCTATACTCTTTCTTCAGTCCCACATCCACTACGAGTGGCAACTTCACTTTCTGCATTCTGTCCACTTCTGCATCTGACAACACTCGCTCAGGAGTCTTTCTATATGCCTTCACCTTATCTACCATATAGTATGGCAGATTGTCTAATGCCACTTTTGGGTCGCCATGAAAGAAGTTTTCTCCATTCACGAGCAAAGCTTCCACCTTTTCTCCATTCACAAAGATTTGTCCACTTGTATCGAGTGTCACGCCAGGCAACATCATTATCAACTTATCGAGCATAGAGCCTGAGCTAAGCTGAAAGGCGTCGGCATTATAAACTATGGTATCGCCACGCATCACCATCTTCACCTTGCTGGCAGTAACCTTAACCTCGCCAAGTGTCACTTCCTTTTTCATCTTCATCTTGTGCATCAACACTTCGCCAAAAGAATCGCCAGTATGTCTATATTTAACATATTTGAAGTTCACGTTCCTGTAGGCAGTATAATATCCGTCATGTTCAAACTTCATGATGTATTTTCCTGGAGCTTTTATGTCGCGATAAACCTGCCACCATCCAAAAGGCTCGCCATAGAAGGCTTCCACCTCTATGCTATCCATCGTCATCAACGTTATCTTGGCAGAATCTATACCCTCTTTTGTAAAAGAGTCTTTGATAAAGCCTTCTATATGATACTTCTGACCAAAGGCTGGCACGGCAAGTATCAACAATAGGTTAAAAAGTATAGTTTTCATATTAGGGATGTTTTTATTAAGTTCAATTAATCAACTTTTTCATACCATTCGGCAACCTTTCCGCCGTGCATAGGGTCTACCCATAGCAAATGCATCAGATTTCCATTATCACCCAACATCAGTTTGATGGTTATGGTCTTGCCATCAAAGAATTCGTTGTTGTAGCCCTTTTCGTATTTCTGTACTATGCAGCCATCTTTTAGTTTCCATGTTCCTGCTCCTTTATACATTATCTGTCCATTTCCTGATTGCGAGAATTGCAAGTTTTGGAATGTACCATCTGCATTCAGAAACTTTAATGCAACATGATATTTACGTTTGCCATTAGCATCAAAGGATATATATTGCCACACACCTGCAAGATCTTGAACTGTAGGATTATCTATCATCGTCTTATTCAACTTTTGATTGTGTGGGGTTTCCTCTGCGACAACGTCTTCTGTCAAATCCCAGGTCTTCGCCTTCACCATCTTCTTTATATTGTCTTTTGTGGCATCCATAGCCAACCTGAAGCCCAAAGTAAATCTTTTCTTCGAAGGATACAGTCTGTCGCGATAGCACACTTCGTTACTCTCGGCATTATTATGAAATGCTCCGCCACGGGCTTGATGCCAACTCTGCCATGTAGGTCCTGTAGGATTCTTTTGTGGTTCTGAGGTATATGCTCCATTATAGTCGCTACACCATTCCCATACGTTGCCTGTCATATCATATATTCCAAGCTCGTTTGGTGCCTTATTGGCTACATTATGTGTAGCATTTATCACATTATTATATACTGTCCAGCCCACCTCGTCAAGGTCGTTGCTTCCACTATATATATATCCCTTACTCTTATTACCTCCACGTGCAGCATATTCCCATTCTGCCTCTGTAAGCAATCTGAAATTTATACCCGTAAGTTTGTTTAGCTTAATGATGAAAGCTTGCACTTCATCATAGTCTATAGTCTCCACCGGACGATATTTGCCCTTGAAATAACTATTATTATATCCCATCACGGCTGTCCATAGTTGCTGTGTCACCTCTGTTCTACCAATATAATAGGTATCGAGCGAAACCTCGTGGAGTGGCAAAGCATCTGCTCTCTGCTCCATATGGTCGCCCATCATAAAGGTACCACCTTCGACCTCTATCATTTCAATTGGCGCACCATTGACAGTAGCCTTCAAATTTTGCGCTCTAACGCCTATGCACATTAGTGCTAAGGCTGATATTATTAATAATGTTCGTTTCATAATATTATTAGTTTAGATTAGTATATGCTTTTATTCTTTTCGGAGAGAATACAGGCGATTCTTCGGACCATACGCGCGGTAGAATGACATTATATTCTTCTGTTCCTTCCAGCCTCAACACCTTTAGTGTGTCACCTTTCATGGCTGCTGCGAAAACCACAGGTATAGTATTTTCTCTATCTACCCATATCTCCACAGATTCATATTCTCGGTATACATCATTCCATGCCACTCTCACATTTGCCTTTATTGCATAGCTCTTCATCTTGTTAAAGAACTGTAGCCAATCTGAGTGTTTGGCATTAGGGATATTATATACCACTCCTTCTGCATGCTGCATCATCTGCTGAAAATTAGTAAAGGTCACGAGTTGGTATTTATATGATGGTCCATCAAAGACGATGCTATCTTTTGTTACTCCCGACCTCATCATAAATGTTTTCAACATATTGTCTATATCGGCAACAATATTGTCGTTGGCTTCATGATAGTTTGCCGACTTATCGTTCAGCGAAGAACCATAATAGAAATGTACTTTTTCTCGATTATAGACTATCTCCATATAGTTGCTTTGCACAGAATCATGATAATTCGGGCGACAAGCAAACACCAAACTATCATCACTATTCGTGCTCTCCACCACTATGTTGTCGTCTCCATATATAGCCTTTATCTTCTTTATAGCAGATTCCATTTTCTTCAAACCTTGAGCAAAGTCTTCCGTCTGTTTCATATTGTTGTTCACCCAATAAGAGACTTCCGTCTGTGTAAGATTCACATAGTCGCTATACGGAAACATATTTTCCAACTGCTCATATAGGTCAACGATTTCTGGAATCTGCGCCACCCTACTGTCATTCTGTGCTTTCATACTTATCAATGAAAACACGCAGAAAAGAAGTGATATGATTTTGATTATCTTATTCATGCTCATTACGACATTTCTATTTCTACTATCTTTTATTTCTGCTACAAACTTATAGAAGGCATTGCCTCTCCCATTTCTTCAGAGTTTAAGCATGCAGAAAAGGTGTTCTCTGCCTCTTGTCTTCGCATTTTCTCCTCTATCGTGATGAAGTTGTCGTCAATATATCGTGCCATCAATTCATCTTCCGAAAGCTCTCGCCCAAGTTCTGTCTTTGGTGTGTCATTTGTTCCATTCATCATTTCATCTTCAATGACAGCCTTCTTTTCTTTTTTATGATATCTATATGCCACTACATGTTTTTCACTCTTTGATGCCGAATATACTTCATCGCCAGCAGAAGATGATTCTGAATCGCTAACAACAGGCACCGATGAAGCTTTCGTTATATTATCAGCAACATTTACTGTCTGATCTTTATTTGCGCGCTTATCATCTATACCAGGCATAACCAAAATAGCAATAAGCACAGAAGCCGCAACTGCTGCTATCCAAAATCCAACTCGCTTAACAGACCGCTTTTTAGCTCCAAGACCACTTCCTGTATCTAAGCCCATCTTTCCTGCAAAGCCATTGAATAATATGCTGAATGCTTTCCATTCGTTAGGAATATCCTGATGCGACTGAAAATAATCCTTCAGTAGGCGCTCCTCTTCAAGAGTCGTCTTGCTCTGCATATATTTATCCAACAGATATTGTATATAATTGTGATTCATCATTATAAGTCGTGGTTAAGATATTGCATTATTTTCTTTTTTGCTTTACATAGCGTGGCTCTAACAGAAGAGTCTGAGGTTCCAAGAATTTCAGCAATCTCAGCGTAGCTTTTCTCTTCTTCTCCTCTCATCAGCAATATTCGTTGCCATGTGTATGGAAGTTTGTTAAGAGCCTGCAAATAGAGGTTTGCCGTTTCCGACAGTTCCATTCTCCTATGCGGAGTATCAAAAGTTAGGGTGTCGCATTCTTTTTCTTCATCATTATTTTTTCCATACCATAGCAACCGTAGTATCGGATGTCGTCGTTTCTTCTTTTCTTTATCAAGACAGATATTCCTCACCAAAGTTGCAGTATATGAATACATCATCTTCTTTTCTGGTATTACGCCTTCACGTCGCTCCCAAATTCGCAACATCACCTCTTTAGCAACATCTTCCACATCCTCAGCATCTTGCAGATACCGTTTTGCTTCTGCCACGGCAATGTGGCGAAGTTCTTTTGCCAAAGATATGTAAGTTTCGTTGTTCATACTTATATATACGACAAATATTAAGAAACGCTACCGAGAAAACAAACTTTTTATCGTTATCTCCTAAAAATATAATGACGACAACATAAACTTCAAAACAAACTATACATTAAGCTGTTTCTATTGTTTATGTTGCCGTCATGGCTTTAAACAAATTCTACAAATCAAAATTCATTTAATGATATTCCTGTTACCTTTAAAATATCATCATTACTTAAACCCATAGCTTTCATTTTCTGAGCAATAGCAAGGGCTTGTTGCTGTTTACCTTGAGCTAATCCTTGAGCTAATCCTTGTTCAAGACCTTCGGCACGACCTTCGGCACGACCTTCTTCTTGTCCTGCCGCATAGCCTTCTTCTTGTCCTGCTGCATAGCCTTTAGCCTGACCTTCAGCATAACCTTTTGCTTGACCTTCAGCATATCCATCCTCGCGAGCACCCTGAAGCACAGAGATAGTATCGCGATACTTTCTCAGTCCCTCATCATATTTCATGCGCTCTTGTCTTGACAGAGCAGCAACATCAGCTATGTCTTCCAGCTTCTTGAATACTGCATTCTGTGCAGCCCAAGGTAGTCTTGTCAATGTTTCCATATTCTTCAATACAAAAATCCAACGTTCAAATTCATTCTCACACTCATCGGCCTCCTTATTAAACAAAGGTAGCTGCATATATGTCATGCGTATCTTGTCAGAAAAATCATCATTTGTTTCCTTATCCTTCAACACTACGTCTGTTCTGAACTTCTCCTTAAAGTCCATAGGACAGAAGTTGAGGAAGGCAACAAGATACACAGCATCTATGCTATAGTTCCATCCCGACCCTCTTTCGCCTTGACGAGCTATAGCCTCAGAGACATAGTAGATACTGCGGTTCTTGAAATAAGGTTGCGACTTATTCTGCATTTCCACAATAATCTTCTTGCCCTCATCTGTCTCGCAATAGATATCATATATTAGCGAACGGTCGTCTTCATACAGAGCAGGCTGCTCTTTGTCGAGAAAACTAAGGTTCACGATATGCTCCTCGCCTGCCAATAAGTTGTTGAGGAAGTCGAGCAACAGAGGTTTTGATATCTCCTGACCGAAGATTCGCTTAAAGCCTATGTCGGTAAAGGGGTTTATGAATTGTGCCATAGCTATTCTTATTGATTATTTACCCTATCTTTGGCAAAGATAGTGCAAACGAGCGCAATGTGA
>HF994146.1 GCA_000436915.1 Prevotella sp. CAG:1092
CCTGCATCTGGTATTGCGAGCAACTGCGGCAAGAAGGCTATGAATTAGAAGGCGATTACGCTTCAAACTTCGCTGTTCACAACGAAAGTTCAAAGGAGAATATTTTTACTATTCCGTTGGACACCAAGGAGAACATCTTCACAATCCCTTTGGACAAGAACTTATATTTGAACGAATACCACTATCTTTACCGCTCACGCCACTACAAACATGGCGGAGCTTATGGCGGTTCTTCCGAAAACGGCACATGTGCAACTGTTTCAACCGTCAAGGCTTTCGGTTACGGAACGGACAATGTTGACAATAGATTCAAGACAAACTTCTATGCAGATACCGTGCTTGTTGACGGAAAGAAGATATATTTGGACAACGGGAAGCCGTTGGTGTACATGCCGCTTGAGCTGAAGCTGAACCTCAGTGACAGTCCATATAAACAGACGGCAGGTGCCCGTGTGGGCAAATACGAGGTTGACCGAACCGCCTATTCGGACGGACGGCAGGTTGACAACGACATCGTCCTTTTCAGATATGGTGATGTACTGTTGATGGAAGCCGAGGCGAAAGTACGCAATGGCGAGGACGGTTCAAGGGAACTGAACGCTATAAGAGATCGAGTCGGAATGCCTCATGTGGAAGCTAATTTGGACAACATTCTAAAGGAGCGTCTGCTGGAAATGGTTTGGGAAGGTTGGAGACGTCAAGATCTCATCCGTTTTGGCAAATATACCAAGGCATACGACCAAAGGACGCCTTTAGAAAACGAATTTACTGGGTTTACAACAGTATTCCCAATACCACAAAGATGTTTGGATTTAAATAAGAAATTAAAACAGAATACGAGATATTAATATAGTTGCCATAATATTTGTACTCACATGAAATAATATTGTGGTAACAAGAACTCCAGAACTAGGGCATACTAAATTATAAAAGTTTATAATTTAGTATGCCCTATCAATATAGTTATAATAATATTAAATATTATATCGCCAACGTATATAATAATGTTTTGCCTGTAGGAATTCTATGTAGCGAACCTTCTTGGCAGAATTGAGCGAGCTCTTTTCGTGCTGCATAGTCGGTGCAGTTTGTGAGCTGACGGTACAAAGTTGTTGTGATGACGATGTCTTCGCGTGGTTTCCCATATGTGTTCATTTGCTCAAGTATGTAATTGTATAGTGCCACCCAACGGTCGTCGGTTGTATTCTTACGTCTCTTAGTATCTCCTTTTTGAAGGTGTATTTCCTCACTATACAATCCGCGTTTAAGCACCTTTGAAGGTTTAAATCTTATTCCTTTAATCTTTATATCCTGTGTATTTATCTCTTTGAAATCCTTAACCGCCTTTTTGGTTATTCCAAGTCGAATAGAGAACGTGCCAAATTCGTCGAGCGAAACGGTTTTGCCTTCGCCCAACTCTTCTGTAATAATGCTGAATGTGTCGTCTAAAACCGCAATAGCAATAGAGCCATATTCCTTTTTCAGTTTTTCTCTAAGATCTTTTGAAGTAAATGGATGTGATTCAACTTGTTGTGCATATACATCACCAGTCAGTTTCGACTTAAGTAATTTATATTGTATCATAATTATATTTGATTTTTTTAGTTTTGTTTCGATAGTTAACTACAAAGGTAATATAATACTTTTATATTTCAAAGGAGATTTGAAATATTTTTTCATTTGTCAGTAAGCAAAGTTAGATTTGAAAGAAATCAAATTTATCTTTGATAGAAAGCATAGGTAGATTTGGTAGAAAGCATAAATCGAAGGAAGACTGTTTCAAAAGCTTGATAAACAAGCTGTTATGACGATTGAATATAGCTTCTATCACTATTTTAAGATATTTGCCCAAAAAGAGCAAAAATACGAGAATAATCATAGAATCATTTTTTACATCTATGAAATAATAATAGGCTGTTATAGATGAGTATTAATGTATTTTAATAAAACATATATAGATATTGTAAAAGATAAGAATTACATTTGTAGAGGATTAGAACAATATTTTAAGGAAACTAAAACGATATAAGAAATATGCAGATACTATTAGCAAATGCTAAAATAATGTATGACAAGGCTGATAAAGCCCCATGCTCTACTCCACTCTTTGAATCTGTTGCCGACAAGTTGGCTGCGGAAATGGCAAGGATGGATGTTGTGCAGCTTGGCCAGCAACTGGATTGCAGCTCAAAGATAGCTGCCGAGAACTGGAAGCGCTATCAAAACTTTATGGTTGCCGACAAGCTACCAGCCATACTTGCTTATAATGGTCAGGCTTATAAGCATCTGCGGGCTAACACTCTCTATGATGAGGCTTTGGACTATGCGCAAAAGCACCTGTGGATAAATTGCTTTCTGTATGGTTTGCTTCGTCCTATGGATGGCATCGTGCCTTATCGCATGGAGCATTGCGTGAAGCTTGAAGCTACCAACGACAAGCCAATAAACCAATTTTGGAAAGACAAACTTACGGATGTGCTTATAGATAGCGTAAAAGCCGACGACGGCATTCTTATTCATCTCTCTACCGAAGAATATGAACATCTATTTGATTGGAAGAGAGTATGCAAGGAGGTGAAAGTGATACAGCCTCTATTCTATGTTCGACAAAAGGATGGTAGACTGAAGATGCAGGCAGTATGGGCAAAGTCGTGCCGTGGAGCTATGGTGCGATTTATATTAAACAACCAACTCCTTACGACAGATGATTTAACCGCCTTCAGCTACGAAGGCTTTGAATATGCACCACAATTGGGTGAAGAGGCTTTTCCTCATTTCGTGAGAGAGTAATCAACCAAAAAGTTACGTAATATGGCTCGCATATTTATTGCTATACGATTCGACGACGAGTTTAAGCAAGAGCTTGTTGGATTGCAAAATGCCTTAAAGAACAGAGGTGTTGAGGGCAACTATTGTCCTTACGGCAATCTTCACATGACGCTTGCTTTTATAGGCGAGAAATACGATTTGCCGGAGATTCGTAAGGCTGTATACGAAGTTGCCTTTGAGCCTTTTACTATAACCTTAGAAAACTTGGGGATGTTTCCTACTAAAGCTGGAGTTATATGGTGTGGGATTAAAGAGCAAGAGCAAACAACAACCCTTGCTGATAGGCTGCGTGATAGTCTAACAGCTCATGGAGTTTTATATAATACACAAAGATTTGTTCCCCACATATCCCTAGTTCAACATCCATCACGCATAGTTACAGATATTGAAGTGCCAAAAGTATCCACTCGTATTGAAAGGATATACGTAATGAAATCTGAGAGGATTAATGGAGAATTGATTTATTCAGAGGTATAAATAATATTCAGAGGTATAAATAATATAAAGTGTAATAACATCTGCCTGTTTCCTCCATAATGTTAGTGTTTTAATGATTCTACAAAGATAATGAGAATCTATCGTATAAACAAATAAGAAATTATTGGTGTCCGCTAAAAGTCTAATG
>HF994147.1:0-691 GCA_000436915.1 Prevotella sp. CAG:1092
ACACGCCCATCAACGACTGCAAAATTTCCTGACAAGTCTTTGACATAAATTACGTCACCGTTACCCAAGCTTTGAATTGGCAAATCGAATAACTCTTGCAATGATTCAACGCTTCTTATGTTTCTAAGTGTCTCTTCATAAATCTTTGAGTTTTCCTTCTTGACTACAATGTTGTTTTCATTATTGAACAAATAAGGCGATGTTGATATCCAGCCACCGTTCATTTGGTAATATATTCCACCATCGTATAACTCATTTTTTTGAAAGTTTGGATAAAGGTATCTTTTACCGTCTCTTGTTTCCCTAAACTTGACTGGTATTCCTTGGTAATTTGAATAATCATCCGTTCCATATGATATATTCTTGCACTTGTTGAACCAATCGTATTTATAATCACCAAGTCCTTCTATGTACGGGTCTTCAATCCTTTTCGTAAAAGAAGTGTACTCCTTTATTTCATAGTCATATGGCTTTATATGCAAATTGTCCCCAAAATTAAATGCGTAAGTAGATTTCTCGTAGTTTGGGAGCGAATCGTACCAGCGTTTGCTTTTCATTCCAAACATTCCCAAAATCATTTCAACACCGTCTTGCGTTCCCTTGTGCCTCCATATGCTGCTTGAACTCAATATCAGCCTTTTCATGAATTCAGTGTTCACTTTAGACATCGTCCACTCGTTTTCAGAAGAGT
>HF994147.1:763-1007 GCA_000436915.1 Prevotella sp. CAG:1092
AACAAACGTGTCACTTGTAATGACATTTTCGTTTACAGACGTTATGTAACTTGTTATGATATCTCCGCTTGACTTTACGCCATTTACCTCTGTTGGCTCTACGTTAAACTGATTTTCTTCTGAACTCTCAAAGTAATCGTATTTGTTAGAACTCTTATAGCCAACATCTTTGTTCTTTGAGATAACTCGTACAGTAACAGATTTGTCATCATGGCCAACAACGTTCTTCTTTTTAATGAATTCG
>HF994147.1:1043-1711 GCA_000436915.1 Prevotella sp. CAG:1092
TTTTTTCAGTCAATGTTTCTTTAACATTGCAATTGCATCCAAAAAAATAGCCATCACCAAATGCGTCAAGGCTTTTTGAATACGGCTTAACTGTTAAAGAAGTGTCATTCGAGAAAATTCTATGAATTGGCTTCCCATCAAATTCGTTTGACTTTTCGTCATCATCAGTTGTCTTGTCTGAAATATCAACGGCTTCTGATTTATTACCAACATATTCAAACAAAGACAATGGGATTATTTGCTTTACGTCCCAACCGTCCGCATCAAGCGTGTCGCTAAAGAAATAATCTGGTAAGTTGTTTAAATTGTCATATGTAACCACATTGTAGTTTTTAATGTTGTCTACATATGCCAATATTTCATCAAACTGCCTACCAAACAACCTTATTATCTTTGCCACTTTTTCTGCGCTTTTATTGATTGTGTCAGGATCCTCATCACTTCGTTTTTTTGAATAAGTCCAATCAAAATTTTTAATCGACTCATGCGTCATTGACCTATACATATTGTCGCAAAACCTTTCATCATAGAATTCTGCTATGCTTGCAAGGTTTGACACATAGTCATCGAAGGCTGGACCGTTTCCACCTAAGTTGTACCCTCCATATGTTGTTGGGAAGGTCATCCGTTCAAGTTCTGTGTAATATCCGAATTCGTTTTCCCTAATA
>HF994148.1:0-3300 GCA_000436915.1 Prevotella sp. CAG:1092
ATCCCCTCATTGTACAAGGAAACAAGTGCCGGAGGACTGGCCAAAAGCTTCTCCAACATCATCAAGACAAAACTATAGGAAACAGGGCATCAAAAACGAAGGTACCTTCACCGCCCCACGAAGGTATCCTCAACAGTCAACGAAGGTACCTTCAACAGCCGTCGAAGGTACCTTCGTCAAAAAGGGGTGTTTGATTGTCATTATTTTATTTCAATACTACCTTGCCGCTGACGGTTTCTTTGCCGTTCTTGATGGTATAGATATACATACCCTTGGCCAAACCATCGAGGCTCACTGCACCATTGCCGTTGAGCACTACGCTGTTGGCCTTCTTGCCATCCATGGTGTACATCTCAAAGGTGTGGGCAGCTGCTGTGGGGAACGAATAGTTCAATGTGCGGCCATTCAAGGCGATGGTGCCGTCGGCTGTCACATGGTCGATACCTGCAACCACTTCAGGGTCGTTGCTCATATAGAGAATAAAACTGATGGCTTTTGACGCATCATCTCCATACCATGCGCTCACCTTACATTTGCTGGTGGCTATAGTCTTGTCCATGATCCAGCTTGAGTGCAGCTGAATGTCTGTATCGGTATTGGCTGGCAGACCGGTGCCCATGTCGGCAGTAGTGGCTGTAGCCGAAACCACTTGCTTATAGGGCAGACATGCACCAAAAGCACAAAGTTCCAATGTTTCGCCGTCAAGGTGCTCTACCTGCACAGTAACAGGATTATCCTTGCTTGCAGCTTCTGTGCCATTCAGTTTGATATGGGGAGTAAACTGCAGGATACCAACCTCCATCATAGTCTCATCGTAGGTTGATACAACAATTTCTCCACCATTGGGAATGACATTGCCATCATGCTTGAAAGTCAAAGTCTGTGCATTGGCCATGATGGAACAAACCAATGCAGCTGCGATAGTAAAGATTTTTTTCATGTTATTTTCTCCTATTGTTTTGTTATTTCAAGTTTAAAGAGGTGGGAAACCAAATTTCCACCTTATTATTATATACTACTTATTCAGCTGAGGGCAAAACCACCTTGCACTCTGCGGCCTGATAAACACCGTCTTTGTCGTTATAGACAAAGGCTACCACCGAGAGGTTCTCAGGATTCCAGTTGTCTTTCACGGCAATCTGACGGTTGAACGACATGGCTATATTTTCCTTGATGGCCACATCCTCACCCCATAATCCCTGGTCTTCGGTATCCTTGATGCAGGCACGATACACATGGTTGTGCTCATAATCCTTGATCAATCCCAATGTCTTGTCCATCTGCATGGCAATGATATGACTTTCAGTCACCCAAAGCTGCAACTTGCCGTTGATGCTTTCACTCGACATCATATCGACATGGCACACCAACTGACCGTTCTCCACTTTGGCATCTACCTGGAGCGAAAGCGGTGTGGAACGCTTCAATTCCTCACGGACAACACTGGGAAATTCAGTCTCAGAAAGTTTGCCACTCCTGCGGTTTACCACACCAGAAGGATAAGTGGTGATACCCCATTTATTGGCATATTCATCACTTCCAGGCTGCATCAGACCCACCATGTTTGGCATGGAGCCTTCTGCCACAGCAAGTGAACCTGCATGGATAGAAACAGAAATCAGCTGCTCGCCATACAGTTCTTTCAGTCCTTTCACCACCTCGTGGGCAGCAGGACAGTTGATACATCTCTGACCAGTAAACTCTTCAAGCAGCACCACACGCTGGCTTTCAACAGCAGGCAACTCTATCAGACGGTCATTCTCATCTACCTGGTCGCAACCACCCAACACCATTGCCGAAGCCATCAGCAGGGCATATATCTTTGAAAATTTCATTCGTCTTTATGTTTTTAGAAGTTGTAATTATAAGATACTGTCATACCGTAGCTTGCGGGCACGAAACGGCACACACCACCAGAGCAGTTGTAACCTGCACGGGTCTTGCCATAGCTCAGCTGCAGACGGTGAGCCTTGTAGGTGGCAGTGACAGAGCCCAAAAGATAATGTTGGCTATGAGTGCCCTTACTGTCATCAACCTGCTTATTTTCCGTGTAATAAGGCACATTGGCATTATACTGGTCGCTGATGGTGAACATGAGGTAAGGCAATACAGAGAGTTCGAGCAAACCATAATACCAGTCGCCCTGGTCTTGCTTGGTCTGCAGATACTGGGCTTCACCACGCAATGTCATCTTGGGACTGAACTGGTATTTACCTTCTGCCACAAAGATGTTGGATTTCACTACACCACCTTCACCCTCAACAACGGTCTTGTTGTAGAGCTGGTTCATATACATCAGGTTCAACTTGAACGACTTGGAGAGCTTCTTCTCCAACTGCACGTTGATGTCCTTGTAATATACACCGCCAAAGCCGAAGAACTTGGAGTGATAACCGTCAGTACCCATCGTAGAGTTGACTCCTTCAATGAGCGACTCTGTAGGCGTCTTGTCGATGCCGCGGATATAGCTGAAGTTGACCTTCAGTTTGGTGCCATACTTGCCACCAAGAGCGGTGCGACGCTTGAAGGTGTAGCCAAACTCACCCTGGAATGCCCATTCGCCGTCGGCGTCTTGTGTAGCATAGGGATAAAGGGCAGGCAGGGCATAGGTGTGCTGGTAAGAGAAAGCGGGCATGTGGTTCAGGCGGCAGTTACCACCAAGATAACTTACAAAGCCACGCTTCATGCGGTTAGACATGTTCTCGCTGCGCTTGGCCTGCACCAATGCACTGAGTCCCTTCTTCGAGTAAGAGGCTGAAACCATCACGGCACTACCATTGCGGTAGATGTAGTCGTTGTCTTTAGATGGGTCTTGGGTCTTCCAGGCATATTCTGCCATGAAACTGTAAGGACCTGACTGCAGACGGGTGCGCACACCGAAGGTATGCACCATGGGGTCCATATTGAGCTTGTAGTTGGTACCAGGTACCAACACATCCTCTTCGTTCTCGTGCTTCATCAGGTAAGAACCACCAATCATCCAGGTGATGTTCTTGTCGGCCAGCCCCTTGAAATACTGCTCCATGTTGAGCTCCAGGTCAGCACCGCCCAACCAGGCATCGGTGTCCCAATCCCAAAAGCAACGCTGCACGCCACCGAGCAACTTGAGGTTGGCTCCCTTCACGGCACTCACATTGAGGCGTGCGCCGCGGATAGAATTGTCGATAACCAGGCTGCGCTCTTCGTAGGTGCGAAACACAAAGCCGCTGCCAAACTGGTCGTAGAAATCACCCACGGTGACATCAAAGCCATTGCCCAGTGCCTTGACATAGATGTTGGACACGCCCCAGCCGTTGAAAC
>HF994148.1:3309-5768 GCA_000436915.1 Prevotella sp. CAG:1092
GGACACGCCCCAGCCGTTGAAACGGGGGTCATCGAAACCGGGCAGAGGGTGTTCCAGATATTCGGCACGCACACCAGCCTCGATATGCTTGCTGGTCAAGCCCACCTCAGCGTAGGTATTGGTCAATCCCCAATCATTATATGTACCCGTACCTATTTTATGGTCTTCTTGGGGTATCAGGATATCGCTCTGTATGCTACCGTGCACAGCCACTTTGTTCTCCTGTGCATTTACAGTGGTAACCGCCAGTCCTGCCAAGAGCAGGGCAAGCGGTCTATTGATTAATTGCATGCAAAAATGTTTTAATGGTTATTACTTCTCGGCAATCAGTTTGCGCACCACCTCGATGATGTGTCCCTCAGCACCATCGGTATAACCGCTGCGCGACTCGGCAATCTTGCCGTTGCCGTCAACGATAAACACGTGGGGAATCAGGTTCACACCCATGGCGCGCTTGAACTCGCTGTTGGGGTCAAGCAGCACTTCATACTCCCAGCCCTCACCGTCAACAAGAGGTTTCACCTTGTTGATGTTCTGTGCCTGGTCGATAGAGATGGCATAAAGCTTCACGCCTGTCTCTTCCTGCCAGTCGGCATAGTGCTCGCTGATGGCCTTCAACTCGCGGTTGCAGGGTTTGCACCATGTGGCGAAGAAACTGATGACAAAAGGTTTGCCGTCGTTACTCAATGTAGATGTGTCAATGGTCTTGCCGTCGAGAGTCTTCAACTTAACTGACGGAAGCTAGGCATTGGCTACCATGGCTACCATGGCGAATGCCACAAACAAAAATAACTTTCTTAACGTCATAGTGCATGTATTTTACTATTGTTATGCTGCAAAAATACAGTATTTTTGTCAAACAACATTTATTTTTCCTAAAAAACACGATATTCAGTGCGAATTTCAGATATTTTATGTATTTTTGCGCCGACAATTAATCATTTTTTACATAAAAAAACAGGAAAGAGTGAATAAGCTATTCATGAAGGTTTGTTTCATGCTAGGCATGGGACTACCCATGTGCCAGAACATCGTGGCACAAGAAACGGCGGGCACCCCGATACTGAATGCCTATACATTCAGCGATGGTTCGTTGCTCCACAGCATGTCAAACAATGGCAAATGGGCAGTAGCCTATGGAGCGGATGCCGCATCATCAGCCTACAGTTTCCCCAAACTCATTAACCTTGAGACACAAGAGGTGAAAGACCTGCTCTCTGAGTCGGAGCTCAACAACATCTCTGGTGAGGCCACGGCTACCGACGTGACCGACGACGGCAACATCGTGGTGGGCAGCAAGGAGGGAAAGCCCGGCTACTGGACCATCTCTACCGGTAAGTTCACCACCGTGAAACTGGCTACCAACACCATCGGCGGACGCATCAATGCTGTGACTCCCGACGGGCGTTATGCCGTGGGACAAAGCACACAGGGTGGTTATGACGAAGTCCCTATGCTGTGGGACTTGGAGAATGGTACCGTGAAGGAAACCAACTGGCCCAAGACCGACCTTGGCGGCCAGAACCAGGGAATGACACGCTTCATCGGTATCTCTGCCGATGGCCGTTACATCGTGGGTTGCGTAAGCTACAGCTATCCCTCGGATGTGCTCTACTTTGTTTACGATCGCGACAACAAGACAACCGACCCTATCGGCTTTGATTACGACGAAGCCAGCAAGACCTACTCACCCAAAGTGGCTGAGTTGCACCACATTGACGGTGTCCACATCTCTGCCAACGGCAAATGGGTGGGCGGAGATGCCTATCTGACCAACGATGCCGTTGTACCCTACCGCTACAATCTGGAAACCGGCGAGTTTGAGTGCTTCAACAACACCGAGAGCCAGGACAAGGGCTGCGTGACCATCGACAACATGGGTACCATCTATGCCTCTACACCGGCTTACAGCCCTTCACGCACACAATTTGTGATGAACGGCAACTATTGGTACTCGCTCGATGAGTTGCTCAAGGTCTATGGCATCGACTTCTACAAGAAGACCGGATATGATGCCACCGGTTACATCTGGTGCGCATCAGACGACTGCAAGACGGTTATCGGCAACGCCGACATCAGCCAGGAGAGCTACATGCTCACCTTGCCTGTGACATTCGCCGAGGCTTGTGGAGCTGTCAACCTGCTCAGCGACTACAGCGTGACTCCACGCAACGGTTCGTCACTCACCAACATGTCTAACGTCAGCATCAAGTTCACCCGCAACGTGGAAGTGCTTGGCAACAAAAACGATATCGTGCTGAAGGACGAAGAGGGCAATACCGTGAAGACCGCACTGAAGTTTGCCATCAACAGCAGCAACAATTCTACCGTGGAAATCGGCTTCAGAACCGTCACCCTCGATGCCGGCAAGAAATACACTATAGAAATCCCTGCCGGTACCATCTGCGTGGCCGGCGACCGGGAGCGCACCAACGAGGCTATCACACTGACTTACACTG
>HF994148.1:5776-8805 GCA_000436915.1 Prevotella sp. CAG:1092
TCACACTGACTTACACTGGCCATGGCACTGCACCTGTAGCCATGACAGCAGTGGTTCCCGAGAACAACAGCACCGTGGGTCACCTGAGCATGACCACCAACCCTGTGGTTCTGACTTTCGATACCGACGTGAAGGTGGCTGAGGGTGCCGTAGCACAGCTCTACCGCAACGACGAGGAAGAGCCGTTCACCCAGTTGAACATGCAGGCCGGCAACACCGAGAGCACCTACAAGCAGGTGATGGTGTATCCAACCACCACTGAAAACCTCTACAAGGGCAACACCTACCGCATCGTGATTGAAGAAGGTGCCATCACCGACCTCAGCGGTGTCAGCAAGAACGAGAAGATCGAGATTACCTACGAGGGTTTTTATGAGCGCACCGTAGTTTCTGACGACACTCACATCTATCAGGAGAACTTCGCCCTTGGCATGACCAACATGATGCTGTATGACGGCGACCACAACACACCGGTAGAGGAAATGCAGGCTTGGATGTTCAATGCCACAACCACACCTTGGTGGCATGCTGCCGACGACGACTACAGCAACCCCTGCGCCGTGTCTCACTCGATGTACGACCCTGCAGGAAAGTCTAACGACTGGATGGTTACACCGCAGCTCTACATCCCCGACGGCAAGTGCTTCCTCTCGTTCAATGCGCAGAGCTATCGCAAGGCCAAGACCGACAAGCTGAAGGTGATTGTCTATGCCACTGAAGTGACATACAACGACCTGACCGATGCTACCATCGAGAAATTCATCAACGAAGGCGACGTGGTGATGGACGAAGTGCTTTCTCCCGGCGCCAACGAAGGCATACTGAGTGGTGAATGGCAGAACTACTCATTCAAACTCGACAAATATGCAGGCAAGAACATCTACATTGCCTTTGTCAATGAGAACGAGAACCAGAGTGCCGTGTTCGTCACCGACATCCAGGTGGTTCACAACCAAGACTTCACCATCGCTCTCACCTTGCCCGAATCGGTAGTGGCCAAAGAGAGCCAGGAGATCAAGGGTACCATCACCGTGAAAAACGGTACGGAAACCTATAGCGACATCAAGCTCCAGCTGCTCGATGCCAACAACAATGTGGTTGACGAGATTGCCGAAAGCGGCCTCTCTCTGAAAGTGGACGACAAATATGAATTTGCCTTCAGCAAACCGCTGCCGCTGACCATCGGTACGGTTAACAACTTCAGCATCAGCATCCAACTGGGCAGCCTGAGCGATGTGTTTGTAACAAGCATCAAGAACCTTGCTTTCACTCCCACCAAGCGCATCGTATTGGAAGAGAACACCGGCCAGGGTTGCCAGAACTGTCCGCTCGGACACTTGGCCATCGACAAACTCACCGAGGTATATGGCGACCGCTTCATTCCTTTGTGCTACCACACTTACACCGGTGACAACCTTGAAAGCGGTATGACCGACTATACGGCCTACTTCCTCGGCATGACAGCTGCTCCACAGGGACGCATCAACCGTGGTGCCATCGCTTCGCCAATGGTGAGCTACACAGAAAACGGCGTGGTTGATTATACCTTCAATGCCAAGGATGGCTCTTGCTGGTTGGACATCGCCAACGAAGAATTTGCCAAGGAGACTGAGGCCGACATCAACATCGATGTAGAATACGACGAGACTACCGGCAACCTGAACATTCCTTACAGCGTGAAATTCGCACTCTCTCAAGACAAGTTGAACATTGGTATGCTTTGCGTAGTGACCGAAGACAACCTCAGCGGTTTCCAGCAGAACAACCTCTACAGCATGACCGACGAAGACCTCGGTGAATGGCAGAAAGACGGTGCCTATGGCAAGTCTATCGTGAGATATGTATTCAACGATGTGGCTCGTGCCCTCTATCCTTCAACCAACTACAACGGTCAGCTGGGTCTTATCCCCACAAGCGTTGAAGGCAGCAAGGAATACACCGGTACCATCACCATCAACGTGAACAAAGACGCTTCTTATGTGAGCGATGTGAACAACTGCAAGGTAACTTGTATGATGATTGATGCCAACACAGGTGCCTACATCAACGCTGCCCGTGCAGCTGTGAATGATCCCAGCGGTATCGATAGCATCAACAGCGACAACAGCGACATCAACATCTACGCCGCAAACGGAAACATCTATGTCAACGCTCCCGAGGGTGCCACTGTCAATGTTTATTCTGTTGACGGCCAGACATTAGCTACCACAAAGGTCAACGGCTCTGCCCACCTTCAGGTAAACGGCAACGGTATGGCCATCGTCCGCGTGGCTGCCGGCAAGAATGTCGTAGTGAAGAACATCGCCCTGTAATCATAGCCATTCAGCTATTTTGATACAATCATCTAAAAAGGATGTGCCCTACAAACGGTTGGGGCACATCTTTTTTATATCACATGGAGGTGTGTGCTATTAACGACCACCGTAAGTTTTTCCTTAGTGGCTTTTATATCGTTTTGCCATCTGCTACCAGCACTCGATATCTTTCGCGATATCCGGCAACATGTCTTTTGTAAATCGTGGGTCTTTGTGGCTTCTGCGCTGCTCGATGTAATTGCGGAGCAAGGCAAACACTCGGGGCGAGAGCAAGAAGATGGCCACAAGATTGAATATGGTCATGAGACCCATAGCCAAATCAACGACACTCCATGCCGTTTGCAATGTGACCAACGACCCGGCCATCACTACCATACCTGTAATGATGCGGAACAAATAAACCGCTCCACGTTTCTTCGTCATGAAACGGATATTGGTTTCTCCATAGAAATAATTGGCAATGATCGTACTGTAGGCAAAAAGGAATATCGCCGCTGTGATGAATAGTCCACCTGCCTGCCCCACCTCACTCTCCAATGCGTATTTGGTGAGGATGATGCCGTCGCGCCCGGAGTTCCACTCGCCTAAAAGAAGAATGATGAATGCCGTGCACGAACAGATGACCAATGTATCGGCAAACACACCCAATGCCTGCAACAACCCTTGTTTCACAGGATGGGAGGTGGTGGCTATGGCTGCGGCGTTGGGTGCAGA
>HF994148.1:8876-9793 GCA_000436915.1 Prevotella sp. CAG:1092
GCATCACCGCCATGCCTATGGCTCCTCCCACAGCCTGCTCAAGCCCGAAGGCACTCCTCACAATCAGCAAAAACATGTCGGGCAGACGGGTGATGTTGAGCAATACCACCACCAATGCCAACAAGATGTAGCCAATGGCCATAAAGGGCACTACGATACTGGCAAAATGGGATATACGGCGAATGCCTCCAAAGACGATGATTAATGTGGACACCGACAACACCACACCTATCCATGCCTGATTCGTGTCAAAAGCATCGGCAAGGGCTGCACACAAGGTATTGCTCTGCACCACCTGATTGGCCACACCAAAAGTAAGGGTAATGAGCACAGCAAACACCACGCCCATCCAGGGCTTATGCAACCCCATCTGCATATAATAGGCCGGTCCTCCATAGAATGAGTCTGCTCCCTTGCGCTTATACAACTGGGCCAACGTGGCTTCGACAAAAGCCGTGGCGGCTCCGAATAACGCCATCACCCACATCCAGAAGACAGCACCAGGACCTCCCACGAAAATGGCAGAGGCCACACCCGCCAGATTGCCCGTACCCACACGACTCGACAAAGATACGGCAAAAGCATGAAACGAACCTATCTTCTTTTTCTTTTTTTCTGGATGAGCATCAACGGCAACGGTATTACTACCCACTTCACCAAACAAAGGCCGGTCGGCAATCACATGCCAAACATCCTTGAGCAGGCGGAACTGCACACCACGGCTGCGGATGGTAAAATACAAGGCACAAACCACCAACAGCGTGATGACTATGTATGTCCATAAAAAGTCGTTGACCACATCCAACAGGCCAGTAACTGTAGTAATGAATAAGGGTGCTATTGTTATCATGTTTTACTGTTTTTTATTTATAACCCTTACAAAAGTAACCCCAATTCGGGATAAAATAGCGATTAGT
>HF994149.1:0-7729 GCA_000436915.1 Prevotella sp. CAG:1092
ATAGCTACCTTAACATAGTCACCAAAGAAATGAGCAACAAGCTCTTGCGTAGCTGCATAAAACTTATTGCTTACAACTGCCAACTTCGCCCCACCCTCGCTTAAGCGTTTTAGCATATCCATGATACCAGGATAAGGGGCTGTGGTATCAAGATTGTGGTGCATATAGTGTTCACGGAATGTGGCATACGCCTTTTCAAAGTCAGCATTCTCCTCACCTCCAGGCACCGCCCTTATCATAAGCATTTTCACACCATTACCTACAAACTGGCGAACTTCGTCAAGCGAACGTTCTGGCATTCCACAACTGCGCAAAGCATAATTGCAGCTGGCAGCAAGGTCGCCCAATGTGCTAAGCAATGTACCATCGAGGTCGAAGATATAAGTATTGTATTTCATCTTTTTCCTATTTTTAGTTCTTCGTATATGTCTATTTAAAGTTCTTCGAATTTCTATTTTACTTCTTCACTCTTTATTTCATTTCTTCATCAGAATTTCCTCCTTGGTCGATGCAAAGGTATAACTATTTTTATTCACCCACAATATTACCCTCCGTTTTATTTATGTTGAATTACTGCAATTAAATTACATTATATGTATAGCAGAGCATAAATGCAAATTTTGTTTTGCTATTTCGCTCATTTGCATTACCTTTGCATTGTTTATTGACAAGCATTATTATGAAAGCAAGCAAAACAAGACGTTTTCTCATACCGACAATACTATGCGGTATGGCTCTAGTAGGCATTGTCTACTACTATTTTTTTGCCTCATTCAGCAAGACAGATGAGACACAATATGTTTATATTGACGACGACGACAACGCCGACTCTGTGTACCACAAACTCTCAGACATCGCCACCATACATGGTCTAAATGCCTTCACCATCATGGCTCGCCATAGCGGTTATGCCGACCACGTGAAGACAGGACGCTACGCTATCAAACCTGGCGAAGGATCATTCGTGGTGTTCCGCCATATTAAGAATGGTATGCAGACTCCTGTTAGCCTCACCATTCCTTCGGTGCGTACTATCGGTCGACTATCTGCAGAACTTGCTAAGCATCTTATGCTCGACAGTACTGAGATTGCAACAGCACTCACCGACGAGGCTACATGCAAGAAATATGGCTACGACACCACAACAATAGCATGTATGTTTATTCCAAACACCTACGACATCTATTGGAATATTTCATTAGAGAAATTCCTCGATCGTATGGATAAAGAGAATGAGCATTTCTGGAATGCAGAACGCACCACAAAGGCTAAGGCTCTGAAGCTCACACCTAACGAGGTGATAACTCTTGCCAGCATCATCGACGAAGAAACTGCCAACAATGGCGAAAAGCCTATGGTTGCAGGAATGTACTACAACCGCTTGATGCTTCGCAACGCTGAATATCCTTCAGGAATGCCTCTGCAAGCAGACCCAACCATAAAATATGCATGGCAGGATTTCGACCTCCGACGCATTTACCATAAGTTGCTCACTATCGATAGCCCTTACAACACTTATCGTTATGCAGGTTTACCTCCTGGTCCTATCCGCATACCATCGGTTGCTGGTATCGATGCAGTGCTCAACCTCACTCACCACGATTATCTTTACATGTGTGCAAAGGAAGACTTCAGTGGCACTCACAATTTTGCCCGCACATATAAAGAACATCTTGCCTATGCAGCAAAATATTCAGCAGCACTAAATGCGAGGGGAATAAAATAAAACACTTGAATAATAGCTAATTATCAAGCATAAAAAGGGATGCAAAGTAGCATCCCTTTTTAGTATACACCAAATTCAATTTACAATTACAATCTTGTAATTATCAGCGTATGCTGAATGATGAAGATTATTATTTGTTGTTTATCATACTCAAGAAATACTTGTGTATTTCCAAACTATCGTTGAGCTCAGGATGGAAGGCTGTGACAAGCTGATTGCCCTGACGAGCAGCAACAATTTTGCCCTCTACTTCTGCCAACACTTCAGCATCGCCCCACACCTCTTTTATATATGGTGCACGGATAAATGTCATTGGGATGTTGCCCTCGATGCCTTTCATCGGAGCCTCGATATAGAAACTACCGAGCTGACGACCATAGGCATTACGCAAGGCAGTGATATCCATAGTGGCAATACGATGGCTTGGTTCGCCCTCGATATTTTTGGCAAGGAGTATCAAGCCTGCACAAGTCCCATAAACAGGAAGTCCTGCGACAATGGCATCCTTAACTGGTTGCATCAAACCAAGCTCGTTGAGAAGTTTAGCCTGTGTAGTGCTCTCACCACCTGGGATAATAAGACCATCCTTTGGCTGATCCCAATCCTTAAGTTGGCGAATCTCAAAACTTTCTACACCAAGCTGTTCCAACTTCTGACGATGCTCAGCAAAAGCACCTTGCAATGCTAATACAGCTATTCTCATTATTTTCCTCTTTCTGCCATAAGGAGTGCAATCTCCTGCTCGTTGATACCAACCATTGCCTCACCGAGGTCTTCGCTAAGTTCTGCCAACATCTTAGGGTCGTTGTAGTTGGTAACAGCCTTTACGATAGCCTGAGCACGCTTAGCAGGGTTGCCCGACTTGAAGATACCAGAACCTACGAACACACCCTCTGCACCAAGCTGCATCATCAAAGCAGCATCGGCAGGAGTAGCAACACCACCAGCAGCGAAGTTTACAACTGGCAACTTGCCATTCTCATGCACATACTTAACCAACTCGTAAGGAGCCTGCAACTGCTTAGCAGCCTCGAAGAGTTCGTCTTCGCTCATAGAAACCAATCGACGAATTTCGCTCTGCATCATGCGCATGTGGGTAACAGCCTGAACAACATCGCCTGTACCTGGTTCTCCCTTAGTACGAATCATTGTTGCACCCTCGGCAATACGACGGAGAGCCTCACCAAGATTCTTTGCTCCACAAACAAAAGGAACATCAAACTTAGTTTTATCGATATGGTAAACATTATCAGCAGGTGAGAGAACTTCGCTCTCATCGATATAATCGATTTCGATAGCCTGAAGAATCTGAGCCTCTGCAAAATGGCCGATACGGCACTTAGCCATAACAGGGATAGAAACAGCCTCCTGGATGCCCTTGATCATCTTTGGGTCGCTCATACGAGAAACACCACCTGCAGCACGAATGTCGGCAGGAATACGCTCCAGAGCCATAACTGCACATGCACGAGCCATAACTGCACATGCACCGGCAGCCTCTGCGATACGAGCCTGCTCTGGAGTTGTAACGTCCATAATAACACCACCCTTGAGCATCTGAGCCAAGTTGCGGTTCAATTCTTGTCTGTTTTCTGTCATTGTTCTAATTATATTAATGTTTTACTTAATTCGTTATTCAGTATTGCATAAAACTAAAAACAGGTACACAAAACACCTGCCTTAGCAATACGGGAGCAAAGGTAAAACAAAAAGAACGCAGACAATAATTCTGTTCGCAAATTGACAACAATATAATCAATTTGAACAAATGGCAATTACTGCAATCTTATTAGATTCCAACAATTAGCAATTAGCTATTCTTGCGGAACTGCATAGGAGTGCACCCCATCGACTTCTTAAAGAACTTATTGAAATGCGACTGCGACGAGAACCCATACTCGAAGGCTATTTCCTGTATGGATTTTGTGGTAGAAAGTAGTTGCTGACGAATGGCAGCAATAAGGTAGTCGTCGATGATTTGCTTCGGCGACTTATTGGCTATCTTCTTACACACCTGTGCAAGATAGCGTGGAGAAACATTCAGTACGTCAGCATAATATGCCACATCACTATTGGTGAAGAAATGCTTTTCCACATTATTAATAAAATCAGAATATAATTCCGACGAACGGTCATAGAGTCCATCGAGCATAGGTTTACGACTATTTACATAAGCCTTTGCACTCTCCAAAGCCTCGTCGATAGGTTTGTCTTGCGACAGATAATAAGCTATGGCGCTGGAGTAAGCATTGTTCTGACCATGGTGGGCCATTCGTTGCTCAATAACAATAGTACAAAGAGGAAGCAAGCGACGACGAATTTCGTTGACTACATTATCGCCAACAAGCTTCTCGCCCTTACTCGAAACGAATATTGGGTCGTAGACCACATAGCGTGGCTTATAGCGTTGGAGCACATCGACAATAACATCGATTACAGCCACAGAGCGCAACAATCCTATCTTGATAACAGCAGGCTGAACGTCGTTGACGATAGCTTCTATCTGTCCAGCAACAATCTCGGCTGGCAGATCATAGAATTTCTGAATACCAAGGGTGTTCTGCATGGTGATAGAGGTGATTGCCGAAACTGCACACCCACCCAAAGCAGAGATGGTATTGATATCTGCTTGAACACCGGACCCGCCTGTAGAGTCGGATCCGGTGATTGTCAGTATAGCATTTATGTTACGCAATTTTATATAAAATACTAAGTGTGAGAGATTATTGCACCACCTTAAATCTTATGCGGAACGAATGAGTCTGCTCATCCCAGTTGGTGCCAAGGAGTTCGAATCGTCCTATCTGGCTTGTTGAACGGACATGCTTGCCTATGCAAGGACAAACGTCGAAGTCGCCAATGCGAACAAGACGAACTTGCTGTGAAGCATCCTCTGGCAAACGCGACTTGTCGATACCCTTTGGCAAGTTGTCCTTGTCTACAACCTCGAAGGTTACAGGCAGGTCGGCATCAATAAGTTGTTGCATCTGCTGTTCAATAGCCTTTTCCTCTTGACGAGCAGGCTTATGGTCGAGGATGTAGCTTATCTTGCTCTTCTTGCGCTCCACATGTGCATTGCGCGAACGTTCGCAACCAAACATTCTTACCATCACCTGGTTCAACAGGTGTTCGGCTGTATGAGCTGGAGGGAATTCTTCCTTGTTGTGCTCATTAAACAGATAATCTGCAGTCTCCTTCATTATGCTGAATTTAAAGATTCGTGCGCTGTAAGGTCTAACATCAGCAGGGAACATGCCATCCTTCTGCAATGTAATAGTCTGCTGTTCGCCTGTAAGCAGGTCTACAGCCTCTACTGTTGTTTCAGGAATATTCAAGAAATTGAAAGCATGCTCAGGAATCATAACCTTAAGATTCATCCTGTCGGCAGAGAAGTTTGTTACCACCATCAACACCTCGTTGGCTGCCTTACGCAAGAAAGCATAGTTAACACGAGGATTGAAATGCTGAGAAGCGGGGTTCACATACATAAGGTCGAAGAATTCGCCATCATATACAGCCTTCTCCCTATTAGCGATGCGCAATATCTGCTGATACTGCACAGCCAACGCCTTAGCATCTTTGGAGATATGGCGACGGTCGAAATAACCATTGCGCAAAGTGTCGAGCGACCAATAGTCGAATATCGTTGTGCGTCCATCCCTACCAGAGAAACCTTCGGCATCCATGCCCTTTTCGCCAAACTCCTGTCCGGCATAGAGCATAAAAGGATTACGCATAAGCAAAGCACTTACCACAACTCCCGGAATAGCCTTCTTGGCATCGCCACAGAAGAAGTCGGAAGCTATACGCTGCTCATCGTGGTTCTCAAGGAAATAGAGCATGTGCTGAGCAATGTCGCCAACAGTTTGCCATTGATATGTAATAGCAGAAGCTGGACGACGACCGCAGATTACATCGCGTATGCAATCATACATTCCCACCTTGTCATAGAGATAGTCGAAACCAGAATCTACGAAGGTGTGATATTGGTTGCCGTCATAAACTTCGCCTATGAAGTCAATCTGTGGGTAGCGATTCTTAACGACGGTAGTGGCATAACGCCAAAATGATGAAGGCACCATTTCTGCCATGTCGCAACGGAAACCATCTACACCCTTTGAAGCCCAGAAAAGCAAGATGTCGGTCATCTTAGCCCATGTGTTTGGGATAGGGTCGAAATGATAGCTACGACCACGACCATTGCAATAGTCTACACCATAATTGAGTTTCACAGTCTCATACCAGTCATTGTCGCTAGGACGGTTGTCGAAGCGGTCATTGCCTGTAGCCTTAGCAGGATTCTCTATATAGTCAGCCTCTTTATCTTCACGATTACGATAAGCGCTAACTCCCGACAAATCAAGCTGATAATCGGAATAATAGAAGTTATTCTGCGGTGAGAAATTCATCCCTTGATTGTCGTCTTCGCCAAGATCTTTAACTCCAGCAGGCTTCTTTATAGAATGGTATTCGCGAGCCACATGGTTAGGAACAAAGTCGATAATCACCTTCATGCCTGCCTTATGCGTACGCTCCACCAAATGTTCAAACTCCTGCATACGCTCATCCACATTTTCTGCCAAGTCTGGGTCTATATCATAATAGTCGGCTATGGCGTATGGCGAACCAGCCACACCCTTTACAACGAGAGGATTCTGGCGAGGAATGCCGTAAGTGGAATAATCAGTTTGAGTGGCATGGCGGATAACGCCAGTGTACCATACATGAGTGATACCCATGTCATGGATATGGCGCAATACGGTAGCATCGAAGTCGTTCAACTTTCCCACTCCATTCTCAGCAACCGAACCAGCCACCTTGCGAGTGGTGTTGCGGTTGCCGAAAAGGCGGGTGAATATCTGATAGATTACTATCTTCTTATCCATAACTATGAAGGGTAGTCAAAAAATTACAAGTAACTTTTATTGCCCTTCTTCTATTACTGGATACCAGCTACTTTGACGTTCTTGTCGATACGGCCAATCATACCCTGAAGAGCCTTACCAGGACCACACTCTGTGAAGTCGTCAGCACCGTCAGCAATCATATTCTGAACGCTTGATGTCCAGCGTACAGAGCTTGTGAGCTGAGCAATGAGGTTTGCCTTGATTTCTTCTGCGTCAGTATGTGGCTTACCGTCAACATTCTGATATACAGGACACTTAGGAGCTGAGAATACAGTCTGCTCGATAGCTGCCTGAAGCTCATCCTTAGCTGGCTGCATGAGTGGAGAGTGGAAAGCACCACCAACCTTCAAAGGCAATGCACGCTTAGCGCCAGCAGCCTTCAAAGCCTCACAAGCCTTGTTGATTGCATCTACAGTACCCGAAATAACGAGCTGACCAGGACAGTTGTAGTTAGCTGCAACAACAACCTCACCCTCAGCAGAAATCTGAGAGCAAACCTCCTCAACCTTCTCGTCTAGCAAACCGATGATGGCAGCCATAAGTCCAGGATTAGCCTCGCAAGCCTTCTGCATAGCGTTAGCACGTGCAGCAACAAGCTTTACACCATCCTCGAAGCTGATAGCACCAGCAGCAACAAGTGCAGAGAACTCACCAAGTGAGTGACCTGCAACCATAGCTGGAGCAAACTCGTCGCCAAGGCAGATAGCGGTGATTACACTATGAAGGAACACAGCAGGCTGTGTAACGTTGGTCTGCTTTAGCTGCTCGTCAGTACCAGCAAACATAATATCGGTAATCTTGAAACCAAGTATTTCGTCGGCCTTATCAAAAAGAGCCTTTGCTGTAGCGTTGTTGTCGTAGAGCTCTTTGCCCATACCAACAAACTGTGAACCCTGTCCAGGGAATACAAATGCTTTCATAAAAATAAATAGATTATTATTAATATAAAAAAAGTATGCTAAAAGGTGAAAATATACAGTATCAACAACAAAATAGCATTAAAATAAAACTAAAAACCCCGAAACATTCCACGAAGAATGAATCGGGATTATGGATTGTTGCTTTACAGTACTAAATTATTCAGCTGCTGGAGCCT
>HF994149.1:7840-8128 GCA_000436915.1 Prevotella sp. CAG:1092
AACAGGTGCCTCGGCTGGAGCTGCAACAGGTGCATCAGATACAACCTTTACAGGAACCTTAACCTCAACCTCCTTGTGGAAGTGAACGGTAGCCTCGTAGTCGCCTACCTTCTTAGCATCACGCATTGTGATGATCTTGCGGTCAACCTCGATACCCTTCTTTGCGAGTTCCTCTGCTACAGTAGCAGCGTTTACAGAACCGTAGAGAGCACCAGTAGCGCTAACCTTGGCAGCGATTTCGAGTGAAAGACCCTCAAAAGCCTGAGCTTTCTTCTCAGCCTCAGCCTT
>HF994149.1:8135-8424 GCA_000436915.1 Prevotella sp. CAG:1092
TTCTTCTCAGCCTCAGCCTTAAGAGCTGCAAGCTTAGTAGCCTGCTGCTTAAGATCCTCAGCCAACTGCTTCTTAGCAGAAGGAGAAGCGATAACGCCCTTGCCCTGTGGGATAAGATAGTTACGGCCGTAGCCGCTCTTTACATTTACGATGTCGTTCTTGTAGCCAAGACCGATGATATCTTCTCTAAGTATGATTTCCATTATTGTCTCCTCCTTAAATTATTTCATCAAATCGGTTACGAAAGGAAGCAATGCAATCTGACGAGCACGCTTAACAGCCTGTGCTA
>HF994149.1:8523-40450 GCA_000436915.1 Prevotella sp. CAG:1092
TCTTCAAGAACTCTGGATCCTTGTAGTCAATATACTTGATACCGCTCTTCTTGAAACGGCAATACTTCTTCTTCTTTGTATCGATAGAAGGAGCAGTCAAATAACGGATTTCTGAATTGTTCTGTTCTGCCATGGTTTAAGCCTCCTCTTTTTTAGCAAGTTTAGCACGACGCTTCTCAGCATACTGAGCAGCATACTTGTCGAGCTTAACAGTCATAAAACGAATAACTTTCTCGTCGCGGCGGAAGCCAGTCTCGAGATTGTTAACAACTGATGGCTCAGCCTTGAATTCAACCAAGCAGTAGAAGCCTGTTGATTTCTTGTCGATAGCATAAGCCATCTTCTTAAGTCCCCAGGTCTCCTCGTTCAAAATTTCAGCACCCTTATCGGTGAGAAGATTCTTGAATTTAGCGACCGTTTCCTTCATCTGTTCATCAGACAAAACGGGAGTCAAAATGAAAACGGTTTCGTATTGATTCATAATCAATTAAATAATAATTAAATGTTATTTTTGCAAAATGCGGTGCAAAGGTACTATTTTTTATTGTAATATCAACCACCATCATCATCCCGCACCCTAACATTTAACAGCTTTTAATATATTTCTTACCTTCTCCACCTTCTTTTTCTTCTATTACCCAATTATTTTTCATAATTTTGCAGCGCAATAGCATTCTAACAACAATACATACAACATGAAATATAGTATAAAAGCTAAAGAATGGATAAAGCCACGCCTAAAGAAAATTTGTTTAGGCATGGTATATGTAGGAGCATTGACAGCATTGATATTTAATCAGACCGGACTATTCGATTTGCGCAGCAACCTACTATCCAGTCTGCCCACCTTATTTATAATAGGTGGAGCCATAGGATACACCATAGCATGCAAGAAAGAAAGCAAATATTAGGGCTGAATATTTTGCAGTTTTGATATTTTGCATTAACTTTGCAAATACTTAGGGGTTGTGTCGATTCGATAGGGATACTCATCAAATAACATTGAAAACCGATGTTGCATCTTCTACCAATGGCGGGCCACAAAGGGATTTCATATCCCGAGCTGCAAAGTCGGTGGATTACAAAGGAGAGGAGCACTCAAATCTTTTAGATTCGGAGTTTTCATCACATCATCGCCACGACCCCTTTCTTTTTTTACATATATTATTCTTATATAAACCAACTTTTTATTTCGCATCATGTTTTCTGGAATAGTAGAAGAAATGGCCACCGTTGTTGGCATTAAGAAGGAGCAGGAGAATATCGACTTCACTTTGAAATGTTCGTTCACCAAAGAGTTGAAGATTGATCAGAGTGTGGCACACAATGGCGTATGCCTAACTGTTGTCGACATCAACGACGACTGCTATACTGTTACTGCTATGAAGGAAACTCTTGAGCGTTCAAATCTCGGATTGCTTAAGGTAGGCGACCATGTGAATGTGGAGCGCTCTATGATGATGAACGGCAGATTGGACGGTCACATCGTTCAGGGTCATGTTGACCAAACAGCCACATGCGTAGACATGAAAGATGCTGATGGTTCTACATACTTCACCTTCGAATACAAGGAAGATCGCGAAATGGCTCGCCGTGGATATTTTACAGTCGATAAGGGTTCGGTAACAGTAAATGGTGTTTCGCTAACGGTATGCAACCCTACCAGCAACACCTTCACCGTGGCTATCATCCCTTACACTCGCGAAAACACCAACTTCTGCGATATCAAGGTTGGAACAATCGTTAACATCGAGTTCGACATCCTCGGCAAATACATTGCTCGTATGCAGCAACTATAATAAACTATATATACCCCAAGCACCATAATCTTACTCAAATAAGGTTATGGTGCTTTATTTTATCAATAACACAACCATCTAAATTTATACAACTATGATTATAGAAGAGATTATCAAGTATAATGAGCAATTCGTAGCAAACAAAGGCTACGAGAAGTATCTAACAAGCAAATACCCAGACAAGAAACTTGCCATCCTTTCGTGCATGGACACTCGTCTGACAGAACTTCTGCCTGCAGCCTTGGGACTAAAGAATGGCGACGCCAAGCTTATCAAGAATGCAGGTGGCCTCGTTATCAGTCCTTTTGATTCAGCCATGCGTAGCCTTCTTGTCGCAATCTACGAACTTGGCGTAGAGGAAATAATGGTCGTCGCCCACTCCAACTGTGGTGCTTGCCACATGAACGGACAGGATATGAAGAAGCTGATGCTAAAGCGTGGCATCCATCAGGATGTCATCGACACCATCGCACTATGCGGCATCGATCTCGACCATTGGCTCGAAGGATTCCACGACACAGAAGATTCTGTTAGAAACACCATCAACACCATACGCACTCATCCTCTCGTACCAAAGGATGTGAATCTACATGGCTACATCATCGACTCACAAACTGGTAAATTGACAGAAGTAAAATAAAATCAACGCCTTCTTGGCATGTTGCTAATAAAAATGGATATTTTCCCATGACATTTCCATAGAGTCCACTCTTGGCTCCATAGAAATTTCATGGGGATTATAATTATCACATAGCTAACCTTTGAATTAAATTATATTTGACTGCAATCATATTGACATTTGACAGAAAGCAAAAATACGTTTGATAGTAAGCAAAGATACATTTGATAGAAAGCACAGATTGCTCGAATCATAGCTTCTGCAACGAGCCAATCCTATTAAACCATTGAATGAAAGCAACTTACAGTATCACTACACCTATAAACAACAAATTCTGTTCTAATATTGTTTATTTTTGCAACTATTAAGAAAATCCGTTACAAGCGCTACCAACATTCACCGTATTCTTAAATGGCTTGCTGGTGTATGAAATGACAAAACGGATGCTTGACATTACTACTCAAGCATCCGTTTTGCTAAAATTATCCACACATAACTGATTGCAAATCTGATCCTATTTTATGAAGACCATCTACAATACGTTTACGCTGCTGCTCACGTGGTTTCTTCAATCCATTTACATAGTGTGATAAAAGACTTTGGTTTATTCCTGAAGCACGACTAATTGCCGCTAGAGAAACGTATGGAGAATATGCCTTCAAAAGAGTAGTTGCATCCAGATAGTTATACACAAACTCATAATCTCCGTTCTTCAGCCATTCGGGAACATCTTCTCCATTTTCCACAAGGCCTTCAACATGAAACTCCAAACTATCCTTTGCCTCCTTTTGCAAAGCTTCAAAGGTTGGGGCAGTAAAAACTACCGCACCTGGTACATTACTACCAAGAGAACCGCCAAAATTCTTGTCGCACCACGCAACATTAACAATAATCTTTTCCATAATGTGCTACTTTAAAATCATAATTAATTCAAAAAGCGAATGCACCAAGGCTGTGGAAGTATTACTTCCAACCTGCCTGGTGCCAGATGCTATTAAGAAGAAATTGATTCAGCACTTCACTTTCCTTACCCCTAATCGTTATGATTCCAGGCTTGGAAGGATGCTTGAATTGTCTATGGTCGCCTTTTGTCCTTGCCAAATACCAACCATCTTTCTTCAACATCTGCAAAACATCTTTGACTTTGTATTTTTTCATATCATTGAATGTTTTGATCACGTAGGCAAAGGTATGAATAATAATACTTCTAAGCAAATACTTTGCGTTAAAAGTATTAAAAGTAATACCATATTTAAACGTGAGTTCGACGAATAAGAATAACATTAATTATGCAACAAAAAGAAATCTATGGCTAAAATGTACAAAATGGCTTTCTGGATGCATGAAATGATAAAACGGATGCTTGACATTAGTCCTCAAGCATCCGTTTTAAAGACTCTATCATTTCTTGAATTGCCTTTTTCAAAGGTTGCAACTCATTTTCTATAATCCACCAAATCTGATCTGCGTCAACCTCAAAATAATGATGAGCTATGATATTGCATAGATTCCATCCCGTTCAATTCTTGATTTAAAGAAAGGATTCATGTTTTTGTGAATACGCACTACATCAACTGAGCACTTGAACAAGCCCTCTAAGAATTCTTTCAAGTCGGCCAATAAAAATGGATTAGGAGTTTCTGTTTCTACACAAACATCCAAATCGCTTTGCTCAGTTTGCTCATTTCGGGATACGGAACCAAAAATACGCAAGGTCTTGATTCCAAAATCTTGAGTAATCTTGGAACTATTTTGCCTAATTATTGCTATATAATCTTGAACTGTTCGCATAACACTTGTCTTTTAAACAGTACAAATATAAGAAAACATCCGGTATCGTCCAAACTTTTTGCTATGTTTTTGCAAATTTCCCCACAAAATATCATTGTTAGACCCGCTCCGTACCAACTCTTAGTCTCTGCAAAGTTTGCAAGATTTGCTACAAACTATGCAAAGATCAACCAACCTTAATAAAGTCTCAACTCATTCTTTCCGAAATGGAAGACCGACACCCAAAGGGAATTCATCCACGATTTGTTGATAGCATCAAGCAATACATATTTTTCTACCGAAGCATATATCGAACTTCCATCTGTCTCCAAAGCTGAGTTCAATGAAAAAGGAATAGAATAGACATTATTGCCATCCGACAGAGGCAGTCTTTGATAACTATCCATCACATAGGTATTTTCTTGAATCTTTCGGATTATAGGCATAGCCACACTTAGTATCTGCTCTACATGAGCATAATACTCTTTCCAAAAGCTGTCATTACAATCACCGCACAATTCTTTCAAAACCGCATCGGCCTATTTTGAATCTTTCAATATTCTATTTTTTATTCCATAAATTTCATTTCTAAAAGAATCTATACTATCGTCACATAAGTTCGAATATTTTCGGCTATCCATTTCTTCTTGAACACAATTACGCTGGGCAATATAAAAGAAATCACAAATTTCCTTTGAAGTTATTTCACTTAACTTTCTCAGGTGATATGAACACCTGAGAAAGTTAAGTTACTAAAATAATCGCAAATCTCACAGCGTTTATGCGAAATTGTGATGTTTTATAATTATCTTTGCATTCTAATTTGCATCAGAATATGGCAAATAAAGAATTAAACAGGCTAAAAGTTGTTCCTCTGAAAAGAAGAAAACAAACAAATGGCTTGGTGAACAACTGGGAAAGGATAAAACAACCATATCAAAATGGTGTACTAATACTTGTCAGCCAGATTTGGGCAATCTTATGAAGATGGCCAAACTGCTTGAAGTGGAAGTGACAGACCTTCTCAGACAAGATAATATAGACTGATAAAATGGCAACAGACAATAAAAACAACAAGCTCTTAATAGGGAGTGGTGATTATGCTGAGATACTGCGACATGCTGTCGCAGTAATTGAGCATGCACGGACGGAGATAGCCCGACATGTCAATGGCTATGTCTCTACTGCCTATTGGGAGATTGGTCAAATGCTTCATGAGCGCAAGATTGAAAGTGGGTATGGTGATAGTGTAGTAAGAAGGCTGTCTGCAGACCTGAAAGAACGCTATCCTAAGATGGGTGTTTCACCGCGCCAACTTTGGAACATGAAGAAATTCTATGAGCGTTATGCTGAACATGGCGAGAAACTGCTACGCTCCGTAGCACTTTTGCCATGGTCACACAATCTACTGCTATTGAACAAGGGACTGGATGACAATGCCACGCTCTATTATGCACAGGAAACGGTTGCCAAAGGTTGGAATCGTGATTTATTGCTCAATGCCATCAAACTCAATATGTATGGGGCACAAGCATTGGCAAAAGTAGACAACAATTTTGACCGTACTCTTCCTGCCGAACAAGCGCAATATGCCAATGAAGTGTTTAACAGCAGCTATAATCTCGGTTTCTTAGGTGTCACAAGTCCTATATTGGAACTTGAACTTGAAGACCGCTTGGTAAAAGCTATCACTCGTTTTCTTATGGAACTTGGCAATGGCTTCACTTTCATTGGAAACCAGCATGTGTTGGAATATAACGGCAAGGAGAGCAAGGTGGATATGCTGTTTTTCCATCGAGGGCTTCGCTGTCTTGTTGCCGTTGACTTGAAGATAGGTGCTTTCAAACCAGAGTATGCAGGTAAGATGAACTATTATCTGTCTCTGCTTGACCGCCTTGAACGTGGTGCAGACGAGAACCGTTCCATAGGAATCATACTTTGTGCGGAGAAAGATCGTGTAGAGGTGGAACTCGCACTTGAAGATATGGGAAAACCTATCGGAGTGGCGGATTATCAACTAATAGTACCGAAAGAGAAATTACAAAAAGTCCTTACTGACGAGATAAAGGCGTTTAGTGAGGAAAATAAAGAACAGAACTAATGCATAAGTAATTCTTTTCGAATGAAAATACGTTGTAGCATACAGTCTAAATGGTAAGAAATATAAAATCTCAATATATAGCTCTTGACAAACAGAACAAAATAGCTCTTGGAGACGCTATTGGTTGTTTAAAAGAGCTTGCCGATAATAGCGTCGATTTCATAATAACAGACCCACCGTACAACTTGGGATTGTTTATGAAAAAAAGAGGCACAAATATGGATAAGCTACGTAATGGGCATTTTGCAGCATCGGGATGGGATGACCTTAATTTTGAAGATTGGACAAAGGAAATGGATAAACTATTTTCAGAATGCCATAGAGTTCTAAAGGAAAAAGGAAATCTTATAATGTTCATGTCCATTATTAAAGTTGAGACTATCATAGGATTGGCAGAGAAGCATAAATTCTATTATAAAACGGTAGGGGTTTGGCATAAGACAAATCCGCTACCACGTAATATGAATTTGCATTTTATAAACTCTACCGAAACATGGATATATCTTGTAAATGATGGAACAACTGGCACTTTCAATAATCATGGCAAGGCCATTCATGACTTTGTGGAAACCGCCACTATAGGCACAAAAGAGCGTAAATATGGTAAACATCCAACGCAAAAGCCCATAGGACTGCTTAATCATTTCATAGAAATACTTTCAAATGAAAACGATGTGGTTTTAGATCCTTTTATGGGTAGTGGTTCTACAGGTGTTTCATGTAAGCAGCTAAAGAGACGGTTTATTGGTATAGAGTTAAATAAAGAGTATTTTGAATTAGCAAAAAAAAGAATTTTAGAGTAACAATGATAGTTGGTGATTTATTCGCAGGTGTTGGAGGTATGTCAGAAGGCTTTCTTATGGCAGGAGGTTTTGACATTGCTTTTGCTGTTGAATTTGATAAAGAAATAGCAGATGCATATCAACGCAACCATATTGGAACAGAAGTCTTAGCTGAAAATATTTGCGATATCGATGTTAAGTCTTTGCATACAAAATATCCGACAATTGATGTAATTATAGGAGGGCCACCATGCCAAGGCTTTTCACAAAAGGGGAAAAGGTTAAATCTCGATGACCCTCGCAACTTTTTATTTCAACAATATGTAAGGTTTGTTGCAGAATTCAAGCCTAAATATTTCGTGCTTGAAAATGTCCCCAACATAATAACGACTTCAAATGGCTACTTCAAAAAACAAATAGTAACCGCGTTTGAAAAATTGGGATACAAAGTAACGTATGGAGTTTTATGTGCTGCTGATTTTGGTGTTCCTCAAGAACGAAGACGAGCTGTGTTCATGGGACAATTGGGAGATATGTTAACGCTCTCCTTACCCACTCCCAATGGCACACACACGACAATAAAAGATGCAATATACGATTTGCCTTTTATTGAATCTGGCGAAGGAACGGAGCAATCTGTATATACGACAACACCCTTTTCATCCTACCAAAAGGAATTGAGGGGAAATTGTAATGTTCTTTACAATCATGTAGCAACAAAACATTCACCTAAAGCTATTGAAAAGCTTAGAATGATTCCCAAGGGAGCAGGGAAAGAGGTCTTGCCAACAGAACTTTTAACAAAATCAATTTATAGTGGTACATGGTGCAGAATGATAGAAGATGGGCTATCCATTACAATAACAACACGATTTGACACGCCGTCTTCAGGACGGTTTACCCATCCGATACTTAATAGGTGTATAACTGTTCGTGAAGCTGCAAGAATACAATCCTTTCCAGATAATTATATTTTTTATGGAAGTAAAGGGGCTCAAATGAAAGAGGTAGGTAATGCCGTTCCACCTTTTTTAGCTCGAGCTATTGCAAAGGAAATTTTAAAAAACGAAAGAAAATAAGATATGGCAGAGGTTTTTCCTTCATCTTTGATTCCACGTGAGAATCCGAACTTGAGATTAGGTATAAAGTCTTCTCTCAATTCGTTTAGACAAATAATAGCATCTTTGTTTGCAATTTATACTGTTGCAGATACTCCTACTGATGTCGCTTATTCTGAAGAATATAGCAATAATGGAACCACTGCAATTCGTTTGGCTTCAACATTTTGCGATTCTATCAAAATCAAGTACGCAAATATTGATAATATTTCTGACTTAATCAGTGATTCTCCGTTGTTTAAATCTCAAATAGAGGCATTGCAAGTAGGTATAGAATTGTTTCTACACTTGGGAAAGATATCTTTTATACAAAGTTCGAGACAAGAGCGTACAGGAAAAGAACGATATGCAAAAAGTATATCCTTTTCTGATAAAATGTTAGTTCTTGACGCATATATAGCTGCGTATTCCAAAGACGAAATAAATCATTGGCTAAACTCTTGGCTCAAAGGGCACAATACAGAATCTCGCATAGAGAAAGGCTTAAAGAATATCTTGTCAACATTTATCATAGACTGTTGCTACAAAATAAAAAAAACAGACGGCACAGAAATTGTTTTTAATATTGAGAATATTTACAAAGAGCTGGCTTTTGGCAACCAAGTTCTTTTTAAAGACGGTGAGATTGTTGGCCCGATGCGAGTTCTAAACTCATATATTGATGAGGGATTGTTACCTGATGTTCGAAAAAATAAGAATACGTTTATTACTATAAATGGTGAGGAATCTGACCTAAAAAAGCGTAAATCTATGATGTCTATATCATTAGATTTAGTGTCAAGGCGATTACCTACAACAGATAATGTAAGTATAAAGTCAAAACCATTATTAATAAAATATTATAGGAATAAAGTAGGCAACTATCTCACCGCCCTCCGCACCAAGCCTTTCATGCTTCTTGCCGGTATCAGCGGTACTGGCAAAAGCCGCATTGTGCGCAAGTTAGCCCAGGCGACAGTTACAGAGGAATTGCAAAGAGCAGATGGGTATAAGGGCAGCGATTGGAAGAATGACCGTTGGACGCTGCACTCACCAGCTAATTTTGAACTTATACAAGTGAAACCAAACTGGCATAATTCAATGGATGTTATCGGCTATTTGTCGAACATTCCGAGTCCACACTATGTATTCACTCCATTCATTGAGTTCATAGTCAAGGCATGGCAGCATCCAGAAGTGCCGTTTTTCTTGTGCCTTGACGAAATGAATCTTGCTCCTGTGGAGGAATATTTTGCCGAGTTCTTGAGTGCTATCGAGAGTCGCAGCCTTGAGGGCGGAGAATACATGACCGACCCCATCATCAAGCCTTTCAATTCTTTTGGCAGTGCCACGGATGAAAATGGTAAAGAAACGAATATCGGCAACATAATGATAAACACGCTGTTCCCAAATTTCAAAGCAAGTGATACGGATTCAGCAGCAGCAAAGATTATTAAGCATTTCCGCACTAAAGGACTGACCCTTCCCAAGAATCTCATTGTCATCGGCACAGTGAACATGGACGAGACAACATTCTCTTTCTCACGCAAGGTGCTCGACAGAGCCATGTCGGTAGAAATGAATGAGGTGAACTACGACAGTTTCCTGACCGATACGACAGATGATGAACTTAAAGCTATAGTAAAGGCATTTGAGGGAAATGAAGATACGGAATTGAATGCGCTGCTTGTTGACCGCCACATTGAAGCAAAGGAAATCATAGAAGAACTTGGCGAGGATGCTCAGTTTGCAATAGACTATCTGAAACGCATCAATGCACTGCTTGAAGGAACACCATTCAAACTTGGCTATCGTGCAGCAAACGAAGCGTTGATATATCTGCAAGCATCGCAAGAGTTCGGTCATACCGACCGCATAGCTGCACTTGACAACTTTACGCTGATGAAGATTCTTTCACGCATAGAGGGCGATGAAACAAAACTGAAAATTACAGATTCGGAAGCTGACAAAGAACGCATTGCCAATGCTGGTGTTAACATAGACGAAGCCAAGCGATACGGTGACTTTAACATACTCACAGCATTGCGGAATATAATCACACAAATGTTGGGCGAATCGGGTAATACAGATCTAGAGAGTAATGTTACCGAAGAAACGGCAACAGAGAGTGGAGAGGAATTGATTTTCACAGAGCAGGAAAAGAAAGAGTTGCAGTCCATAAAGAAGATAGACAGCATGCTCAGTCAACTGAAACGTGACCATTTCGTTTCTTTCTGGAACTAAACACTCATACATCCAAAAAGCATGGCAAGCGTTTTCAACTTTGAAGTGACAAATGAGGACTTATTGGTAAGGTTCTCATGTCCCAATCATGAGCGGAGAATAGCTGAGACTGTCCGCAACCTATGTATCGACACTGAAAATCAAGCCAGTGCCGCAAAGTTTTTGTGCCGCTACACGTCGGAAGCACAGAATGTCAAGTTTTCTTTTGACGGAAGCGCACAGGAGGGGAATGACATTCGCCATGAAGCCGTGTTCTTTGAGAACACAGAATATCCACTTATTGTACGTGGCAAGGGAAAGAATTTGGAAGATTTGTCGCTTGCCATCAACGACCATCTGCGCACAGATGGCAAGGACAAAAGCACCATTATCAGTACAGGCGATGAACTGTACGGATCGTTGAACTTTCACAATCAAGTGGGTATGACCGACTTTTGCATCACCTACAGGGTGAAAGGAGAAGAACAGACCAAGGAATTGAAGTTTATGACAGAGGTGTTGAGCTACAAGTTGGACTACCGCTCCGACTTAAAGACAATCATCTCTGACATAGAACATGAATATGCCATGTTGAGTACATCGTTTCTGAAGGACACCTATCTCAGCATGCGCCAAGGCACAGGTGAGAACAATCCGCTGATATGGTGGCAGATATTCAAGTCGTGCTATGCCGACATCATGACGGCAGCACGCCAAATCATTGACCGTCCCAAACGGAGATTGCGCTCTGTGGCTAAATACGAGAGAGCGGAGCGCATGGCATATATTCCAAGAGAACTGGAAAATGAATACCAGATGCACAAAGACAATCCTGCTCATCTTTACCGTACTGAGGAACTGACGCTGAGCCACGACACAATAGAGAATCGCTTTTTGAAATATGCTATTCGGGAAATGACGCGCTGCTTTACTGTGGTGAAAGAACATATCATGACCGCCATGCACCTTGACGACCCGATGCGCATAGACACTTCGCTCTGCGATATGGAGAATGAACTGATGCAACTTTCAAACAATGTCTTCTTCCGAGGCGTAGGACAGTTCAAGGGCTTTACGCAAGATAACCTCGTTATGAAGCAAGCCCAAGGTTACAAAACCATTATGGAGAAATGGGTGGAACTGCAACAGGGCTACGAGTTGGAGGATGGTATGCGGAAACTGGAGGTGAAGGACATCTGCGACCTTTATGAGATATGGTGCTTCATTAAGGTGAAGAACATTGTGCAGGACGTGATGAAGGAATTGGGCAAGGATGCCAAACCAAAGGTGAACGGAAGAGACATTACCAACGACTTTATTCCACAACTCGTATATGGCGGTTCGGTGAGTTTCATCAACCAAGCTGGCATTGAGTTGGCAAGCGTATGCTACAATGCTGAAGTACACAAAGGCAAATCCCTTTCAGCCATTAGAGGAACAAACACCATGACTACGGTGCAGCGTCCTGACATTGTGCTGAGACTGAGCAAGCAGACAGAAGGTAATATGAAGTTTACCTATCTGTTTGATGCAAAATACCGCATAGCCGACACTGATGAAAATGGCAGCAGATATGACTGCCGTTATGATGTGCCGCCAGCAGATGCAATTGACCAGATGCACCGCTATCGTGATGCCATATATTACACCGAGGAAGGACGCGACCATGAACATTTGAAGAAAGAGATTATTGCAGGTTATGTGCTGTTCCCTGGTCGCATACCATTAGAAGCACTTGACGCAGAGAATGGCGACTATTACTATCAGCAGTCAAACCGTTTGATTGGTATCGGTGCTTTCCCTTTGCGTCCCGATCAAGAGAAGCATGCCAATGACGGAAGCATTATTGTAAATGCCAACAGTTCAGAGCAAGCCTTGCGCAGACAGATTCGCCATTGGCTTGAAGATGACAACGGACGAGAGCGGTTGCTTGAAGAAAGCATACCTCAAAAGGGTTTGGAATATTCGGATGAACCTGTAAACAAAGGAACTTTCTACATCGCATCAGTAGATGGGCATGTGAATGCCACCAAGGAACTGGTGCAGAATGGTCAAAGTGATGTCTTCTTCTCTGGCTATATGTCCATACTTTCGGGTGTTGATTTCCAAAAGATAAAATACTTTGCGCCAGTGGACAGCCACTTGGTAAAAGGATATTATCAAGTGCTTTCAGTAGAAGTAATGGATATGAGTGAAATTCTTGCGAAAGAGAAAGCGAAAGCGACAGGGCAAGCCAAAAACTACAAAGGTTATGACAAACCAATCCGCATTTGCTTGAAATTAGGGAAATATACTCAGCTATCCTCTCCTTTTATCTACGGACTTGACAGCAACGCATCCAAGGGTATTGCTATGACAAGGAAGGAGTTTAAGGAGTATTGCAATAGAGCGAAAGGAAATAGATAATAGAAGAAAGGTTACTAAGATTTAGTTTATCAAGGTAACCTTCTTTTATATTTCATAAATCACTCTTCTATAATGCGGAATCTATTGATTTTCAAAGCAATGATACATATTTTATCCAAAAGTCAAGGCTATTTATGGCTAATTTCATCCAAAAGTCAAGGCTATTAGTATTATTATTGCTCTTTCCGACAGACTTTTGAAATAGAAATAGCAACCTTTTTTTATTAACAATACAAAACATATTATCTCCTTTTTGGGGAAAGAATGTTAAATAGAGATTCTTTCAATAAACCATCTTTTATTTTATTCATCACACCTTTGCTTTTCGGATAAGAAAACTGCATGCCAAGGGATTGGTAGCAAATATACAAATACAACAGGTGACATTTTTTAAATCAAGTATTATATAAACAATGAACACAAAGAAGCTATTTATGATAGCATTGCTTGCATCATCGCTACCGCTACATGGGTGGGCTAAGCAATGGACATTGAAGGATTGCATCGATTATGCAATTCAAAACAACATCAGTTTGCAGAAAACAAGGCTGCAGATGTTGAGCACGAAAGAGGATGTGAAACAGGCACAGGCAGAATTATTGCCTTCGCTTAGTTTCTCAACTTCGCAGAATGTAAACTATAATCCATGGCCTGAAACAAACCGCGCTACAGTAACCAATGGTTATGTAGAAACGAGTATGGACAAGGTTTATTATAATGGTTCGTATGGACTGAACCTGAATTGGACGGTATGGAATGGCAACCGCAATCGCAACCAGCTTAAGCTTGACAAGATTACTGCAGAGCAAGCAGAACTTGACAGTGCAACTACTGCCAACAGTATTCAAGAGCAGATAGCGCAACTGTATGTGCAGATACTTTATTCTGCCGACGCTGTTGACGTGTGCAAGCAGAGCTTGGAGACAAGTAGTGTGAACGAGGCTCGTGGCAAGGAGTTTGTGAATGTAGGCAAGATGTCGAAAGCCGACCTTGCACAGCTCACAGCACAAAGAGCTAAGGACGAATATTCGCTCGTAGAGGCTGAAAGCAATTTGAAGAATTATAAGCGACAGATGAAGCAACTGTTGCAGATAACGAGCGAAGAGGAGTTTGATGTTGCTATGCCAACTTCTACCGACGAGATGGCAATGGAGACTATCCCTACCCTAACTTCTGTTTATACAGCAGCCCTGGATTCTCGTCCTGAGATAAAGAATGCGCAGTTGGGTATCGATGGTAGCGAACTGAGCATAAAAATGGCTAAGGCACAACGCATGCCAACAATAGGTTTTAATGCAAGTGCTATGACAAACACTACATCAATGAGTTCGAAAGAATGGGGCACTCAGCTAAAGAATAATTTCAGCACTGGTGCTGGCGTAACTCTCAGCATTCCAATCTTTGACAATCGCCAAAGCAAGACTGCTATAAGAAAAGCAAAGATTCAACAACAGCAATATCAGTTAGACTTACAAGATAAGCAGACTACTCTGTATTCTACAATAGAGAATTATTGGCTACAGGCTACTACAAATCAGAGTAAATATCGTGCAGCTAAGGCAAACACCACAAGCGCACAAGAGAGCTACGACTTGCTGAGCGAGCAGTTCCGCCTTGGACTAAAGAATACTGTAGAACTGATGACAGGCAAAACAAATCTGCTGACAGCGCAGCAAAACGAACTACAAAGCAAATACCTCACCATATTAAATATGAATATGCTCGACTTTTATAAAGGTAAAAAAGTAAAAGAGTAAAAAGGTAAAAGGGTAAAAGGGTAAAAGGGTAAAAAAGTAAAAGAGTATAAAAATCAAAGCTAAATATGAAAAAAATAAGCAAAGTATGGATAGCTGTAGGCATAGTTGCAGTCGTGGCTATCGCTGCCTGGCTGATGTCGGGTGGTAAGAAGAAGGAGGATGTGCAATTCGTCACAGAAAAGGTGGCTAAGTCGACCATCCAGAATAGCATCACCGCCACAGGTACCATAGAGGCTGTGACTTCGGTTACGGTAGGTACACAGGTGTCGGGTATAGTAAACAAACTGTATGTTGACTACAACTCTGTGGTTAAGAAGGGACAGGTGATAGCAGAGCTCGACAAGACAAACTTGGTTAGCGCCCTAAACGCAGCAAAGGCAAATTTGCAGAGCGCTAAAGCTAATCAGCAGAGTGCGCAGGCTAATTTGAACTATCAGCTTGCAAACTATAATCGCTATAAGACTCTTTATCAGAAGGGATTGGTTAGCGCCAACGATTATGAGTCTGCCCACCTTTCGTATCAGCAGGCTAAAGAGCAGGCTAACGCAAATCTACAGAGCGTGAAGTCGGCACAAGAAGAGGTGCAGCGTGCACAGACTAACCTTGGCTATGCTACCATCACATCGCCTATTGATGGCGTGGTAATTTCGAAGAGCGTAGAGGAAGGACAGACTGTGGCAGCAAGCTTCAGTACTCCGGAACTCTTTACCATAGCCAAAGACTTGACAAACATGCAGGTTGTGGCAGATGTCGACGAGGCTGATATAGGCGATGTTGCTGTTGGCGAACGCGTAACTTTCACCGTAGATGCTTATCCTAACGACACTTTCGAGGGTACAGTAAAGCAGGTTCGTTTGCAAGCTACTACTACCAACAACGTTGTGACATATGAGGTTGTGATTAGCGCACCAAACGCAGAATTGAAGCTTAAGCCAGGTCTTACTGCCAACGTAACAATTTATACAGCAGAGCGCCAGGGTGTGACTTGCACTACAGCTAAAGCCCTCCGCTTTACTCCAACTAAAGAGACTGTTGGAAACAGAAAAATCATTGATTGCAATGGTAAGAATAAGGTGTGGACTCTTGAGGGCAACACATTGAAGGCTCATGCCGTGAAGATTGGTATGACCGATGGTATCCATACAGAAATTATCAGCGGTATTGGCGAAGGTACAGAGATTATCACCGAACTAAAAGTGATAACAGCCGACGACGAAGCCGAAGCTACAGCATCTGGCGAAAAGAGTCCTTTTGCTCCAGGCCCTCCGGGAAAAAAGAAAAAGTAAAAGAGTAAAAGAGTAAAAGGGTAATAAAAGAGTAAAAGGGTAAAAAAGTAAAAGAGTAAATTATCATGGAAACGAATGATAACAGAAAGGTGGTGATAGAGCTTCAAGATGTGAAGCGCGACTTCATGGTTGGCGACGAGACTGTTCATGCTTTGCGTGGCGTATCGTTTAAGATTTATGAAGGCGAATTTGTCACCATCATGGGAAAGTCGGGTTCAGGAAAGTCTACCCTACTCAACCAGCTTGGCTGCTTGGATACTCCATCAAGTGGCGAATATCTTCTTGATGGTATCAGCGTGCGCACCATGTCGAAGTCGCAACGTGCAATACTTCGTAATCGCAAGATAGGTTTTATATTCCAGAACTATAATCTTCTGCCTAAGACTACGAGTGTAGAGAATGTTGAACTTCCGCTGATGTATAATGCTGAGGTTACTGCCGAGGAGAGACAGAAGCGTGCAATAGCAGCATTGACGGCAGTTGGTTTGGGTGAGCGCTTGTATCACAAATCAAACCAGATGTCGGGTGGTCAGATGCAGCGTGTAGCCATTGCTCGTGCATTAGTAAACAATCCTGCCGTAATTCTTGCTGACGAGGCAACAGGTAACCTCGACACTCGTACCAGCTTCGAGATATTGGTATTGTTTCAAAAGCTTTATGCCGAAGGACGCACCATCATCTTCGTAACTCACAACCCCGATATTACTAACTATAGCAGCAGAAATATCGAGCTTAGGGATGGCAGAGTGATTAGCGACAAGATTAACGACCATGTGCTCTCTGCGGCTGAAGGATTGGCAGCGCTACCTGCGAATACGGATGAGTAAGAAGTGAAGAATGAAGAATTTAAGTGAAGAACGAAGAGTGAAGAGTGAAGAGTGAAGAATTTAAATGAAGAATTCTATGCTCTAAATTCTATAATTAATATATTATGAACTACAGCAATCTTTTCAAAATAGCCATACGCGCAATAGGTGCCAACAAGATGCGCTCGTTTCTTACCGCATTGGGAATCATCATCGGTGTGGCTTCGGTCATCACGATGCTTGCCATCGGTCAGGGTTCGAAGCGAAGCATTCAGGCTAACATTGCCGAAATGGGTTCAAATATGATTATGATTCAGCCTGGTGCCGATATGCGTGGCGGAGTTAGACAGGACGCTTCAGCTATGGAGACTCTGAAAATGACCGACTACGAAGGTATCAAGAATGAATGTAATTATATAAAGGCTATTAGTCCGCTGGTGAGTAAAAGCGGACAATGGATTTATGGCAATAACAATACTCCATCGTCGCTCTATGGCATCAACCAAGACTATCTGGAGATACGACAGTTGAGCGTTGACGAAGGCGAAATGTTTACCGATGCTGATATCAAGTCGAGTGCAAAGGTGTGTATCTTAGGACAAACTGTTGTCGACAATCTTTTCCCTGATGGCTCCGATCCTGTGGGCAAGGTGGTGAGATTTAATTCCATTCCTTTCCGCGTGATTGGTGTGCTGAAGAAGAAAGGCTACAACTCTATGGGTATGGACCAAGACGACCTTGTGCTTGCTCCTTATACCACGGTGATGAAGCGTATTTTGGCTCAAACATATCTTAGTGGTATACAATGTTCTGCCATCACAGAGGGCGTAACCGACAAGGCTACAGAGCAGATAACAGAAATATTGCGTCGTAACCATAAGTTGAAGGATGCTACAGATACTACCGAGGCTGACGACGACGACTTCAACATACGTTCGCAAGAGGAATTGGCAAGCATGATGAATTCCACTACCGACATGCTAACAATCCTGCTGGGATGTGTGGCAGGAATATCGCTCATCGTGGGTGGTATCGGTATCATGAACATCATGTATGTATCTGTTACAGAGCGCACACGAGAAATTGGTTTGCGTATGAGTGTTGGAGCTCGAGGCATCGACATTCTAAACCAATTTCTTATAGAGGCAATATTGTTGAGCGTAACTGGTGGACTGATAGGAGTATTGCTTGGCGTTGGTGCCAGCTATGCCGTAAACCTGATAGCTCGTTGGCCTATCTATATCCAACCATGGAGCATCATCATGAGTTTCGCAGTCTGCACCTTTACTGGAGTTTTCTTCGGATGGTATCCTGCCAAGAAGGCTGCACAGCTCGACCCTATCGAGGCTATAAGATACGAATAGCCAGACTCGTAAACCATAGAAGTAATAATTAAACTTTAGTATAAACGAAAAAAAAGTGGAAAGACCTCTATATCAGAGAGCTTTCCACTTATTTCGTTTATATAATTAAGGTTGTTTGCCGATATATGCCAAGATACCTCCATCAACATAAAGAATGTGACCATTTACGAAGTTTGAAGCATCGCTTGCAAGGAATACAACCGGACCCATGAGGTCTTCTGGCTCACCCCAACGTGCAGCAGGAGTCTTAGCAAGAATGAAACTATCGAAAGGATGACGTGAACCATCAGGCTGACGTTCACGCAAAGGAGCTGTCTGAGGAGTGGCAATATAGCCAGGACCAATACCATTACACTGGATATTATACTCACCAAACTCTGCACAGATGTTGCGTGTAAGCATCTTTAAACCTCCCTTAGCTGCAGCATAAGCAGAAACCGTTTCACGACCAAGTTCCGACATCATAGAGCAGATGTTGATAATCTTACCGTGTCCCTTCTCTTTCATTCCTGGGATAACAGCCTTAGAAACGATGAAAGGAGCATTGAGGTCGATATCAACAACCTGACGGAAATCCTCAAGCGACATCTCGGTCATAGGAATACGCTTGATGATACCAGCGTTGTTAACAAGGATGTCGATAACACCAAGTTCCTTGTTGATGTCTGCAACCATTGCATTTACCTGCTCTTCATTAGTAACATCGCAGATGTAACCATGTGCCTCAATACCCTTTGCCTTATAGTCGGCAAGAGCCTGATCCATGTGATGTTGAGAACGGCAATTAAACGCAATCTTTGCGCCTGCATTGTACAGAGCCTCAGCCATAGCAAAACCTATGCCATAAGCAGCTCCTGTAACGAGGGCTACCTTGCCTTCGAGTGAAAACATTTTGTCCATAGATTAATATTAAATTAACAAGTTGACAAGTTAACGAGTAGAGAAGCTTATATATTAGAGCAACCCCGCCACTTGTTTGCTTTGAGTTACTTTTTGCAAAAGTAAGGAATAATTCATATATAACAAAGTTTTCAGAATATATTTCACGCTTATCATGCAAAATATCTCATTTTAATTATACTATATCTTGGTAAAATAGAGATAAGAATAATAGAGATGAAGTATTAAACGCAAAAAAGGCAATTTCAATAAAGAAATTGCCTTTATATTGAGGTGCCTGGCAGAGTCGAACTGCCTTGAGCGGTTTTGCAGACCGATACCTAACCGTTCGGACAAGGCACCCTGTTGTTAAATGCGGTGCAAAGGTAGTATAATTATTTTATTCTACCAAATTTTCTGCATTCTTTTTTTCATTTATTCGTTGCAAAAGCTCTTTTCTGCTTTTACACCGCCCAGCTTTATCCTTTAACGGGCAGCCTTGGCAACCGCTACACAGGCTATCTGTGTGGGTTGCCGCATAGTAGATTTTCCATATAGCGTATGCCAAGGCTACTGCCAAAATGATGAATACTATAATGTATTGTAACATATTTATTCAATTGTAATCTTTAATGGCGACTCGAGAGCATTCATAAAACCATTAATGCGAAGCTGCCATTCATCCTGGTTTCTAACATCGTAACAACTCCATGCGCTACCAAAGTAGTATGTATAGCGCTGGTTGTTCTTCAGATTCTTCACCACTCCTACAGCATGACCTGCAATAGCACCTTCTGGTTTGTCGTAGAAGAGCTTCTTGCACTTTGCTCCTTCTGGAAACAAGGCTGCTACATAAATTTGGAAACCATATTTGTCTGGAGACTCTGTAGGGTCTGCATACTGCACATAGTTTTTGCCTATTACCACACTCTCTGTATCGGCAGTATGGACAACAACTCCTGAAGCAAAGTCGCAAGGCTGAGTAAGACCAGTATACCAAACTACCATTTTATTGAAGTTGGAACCCTTGTCAAGACTGATGACGCGATGCTCAACCACACCTTCGTCGTTCTTAATCGTAGTAGGATTATATGTAAGCTCAACTGTGAAGCGAAGCGGACCATTGTCCAAAATCTTATAAGTCTTGTAGCAATAAGGGAAGATGAGCTTGTCGCCATCCATAAGCGCAGGAGCGCCACAACCAAGTGAAGGACCTACGCCATAGCAGTCGAGACCGCGACCATGGTCGAGATGGAACGAGGTGTGAAGATTGGTATAATCGTCTTTGCGACCATTGCCAAGTTCATATCCACGCACGTTGCCATCATAGTCGATATAATATCGGTCGCGCATATCAAGTTCTGGACTATTCTTTGTCCAAACATCGGTACCAAACGAGCGTTCACCACTCTTCTGCAAAGGTGGGCCATATACACGGTATGCACCACGATCGTTTTCCCATCCTATATCATCCTTACGAGTAGGAAATCTGTTTCCATCCACCCAACGGCGCATAGGCTCTGGAGTACCTTTCACGATAGTATATGTGGTGGTGCCACATGGTTTTACAGCTGCATCGATAAGGAGTTTACCATCATGTGTAATCTGATAGTCAACCTGCTGGCGCATACCATTCTTAACCACAAAAGTCTCATCGTCGTCAATGCCAAGCTTTGCGCGCACATCTTTAACGTCAATCTCAACGAGCTCCTGACGCTGGAATCGTTCGTCGTTCACAATCTTCACCTTCACGTCGGCTGCCTGAGCAAAAGTTGGAACGAGCATGGCGATCGAAGCAAGACAAGTTAGTTTCTTGAAGTTCATAGTTGTTGATTGTTGATTGTTTATTGTTGATTGTTGATTGTTGATTTATAAGTTACATATTATAGCACATAGATTATTCAGATGCACACAGCTTATTTCAAATGGTCGTTGAACCATTCTGTAATCTGGCGCAACAGATGGCGACGAGTGTTGCCACCAAAGATGCTATGATTGCGGTTGGTATAGATATTCTCCTTAAAGTCCTTATCTGCCTGCACCAAAGCCTCAGAATATTCAAATGTGTTTTGTGGATGCACATTATCATCAGCCAACCCATGACAAATCAACAGAGCACCATTTAGCTTGTCGGCACGCGAAATAGGATTGTCGTCGTAGCCCGCAGCATTCTCTTTTGGAGTACGCATATAGCGCTCTGTATAGACTGTATCATAGAAACGGTATGATGTAGGAGGCGCAACAGCCACACCAGCCTTGAAGACAGGACGACCTTCGCTCATACTCATCAAGGTACAGAATCCGCCATAGCTCCATCCCCAAATGCCGATATTGTTTTTATCAACATATGGCAAAGAGCCAAGATACAAAGCGGTCTCCACTTGGTCGCGAGCCTCGAGCTTACCAAGATTCAAATATGTAGACTTCTCGAAGTCAGAACCACGTCCGCCAGTTCCACGTCCGTCTACACAAACCACGATATATCCCTGCTGAGCAAGATACATATCGTAGGCACCACCCTGCCCCATAGAACCAGCATTCCAAGAGTTCATCACTTGCTGATTGCCTGGTCCGCTATACTGGAACATGATGACAGGATATTTGCGTGAGCTATCGAAGTTGGCAGGCTTAACCATCCATCCGTCGAGCTTCACGCCCTCAGAGGTAGTAAACGAGAATGCCTCTTTCTGAGTCCAACCATATTCTGCAATCTTAGCCTTGAGTTCCTTATTGTCGAGGTTTGTAGAGAGCACACGTCCTTGGTTGTCGCGAGTGGTATAAACATAAGGAGTATTATAGTCGCTCCAAGTGTTGATAAAATAACGATAGTCGCCCGAGAAGATAGCGTAGTTGCATCCCTCTTTATCCGAAAGTCGTTCTATCTTGCCATTCTTATGTGCAACATAAATCTGACGGTCGTGAGGATTGATAGCGGCAGCCTGATAATAGATGTCACCAGTCTTCTCATCGTAGCCATAGATATCGGTAATATCGAATTTGCCTCCCACATGACGAAGCTGAGTACCATTCATATTATATAGGTATATACCCGTATAGCCATCGCGGTCGCTTGGCATGAGGATATAGTCGTTGCCGATAGTTACCGAGCCGATGGGTCCTTCTTTCACATATTTGTTAACCTTGTCTTGAACGAGCAACTGACTAACAGTAGAGCGAGGGTTTACGGCATAGAGGTTTAGCTCATCCTGATGACGATTAGTGGTATAGACTATCATGCGAGCAGGATTGCTGGTACTCTTAAGGCGTGGGATATATCCATCGGCATCTACAGGTACCTGAAGCTGCTGGATTTTCTTTGACTTTATATCAAAGCTCCATACCGAAACCTTGGCATTATCTTCGCCTGCTTTCGGATATTTGTAGCTATATTCGCCAGGGTATGTTTCATATTCCTTATGTTCAGGTTTCATACCCTTGAAGAGCTGAAGAGAATATGTTTTGACAGCACTTTCGTCGAACTTTATCCAGCAAAGCATGGTGCCATCGGCATTGAATTCGAGGGCTGAATTAAATGAAAATTCCTCTTCGTAAACCCAGTCTGGCAAACCATTTATAATATGATTGAATTTGCCATCCTTAGTAACTTGGCTCTCGCTATTATCGTAGAGAAGTTTTACGAGGAAGATGTTGTTGTCGCGAACGAATGCCACCTGCAATCCATCTGGTGACCATACAGGCACTTGCTGTTTGCCACCTTCAGAGAGTTTGTCGAGTCGGTGATTTTGCATATCATAGATGTAATAAACAGCCTTGAACGAGCGACGATATACTGATTCGGTCTGAGTCTGGATAAGCATACGCTTGCCATCAGGCGACATGATGTAACCATCAAAACTCTTGATGATCTCGCCTATGGTATTGTTCACATCAAACAACACTCCGGTCTGCTTACCTGTCTTAAATGAATACTTCACAATCTGCTTGCCGTCGGCAGAAATCTGGGCATACTGGTCGGTACCCTTCAGAGGGTCGATGCCACTAATACGCTTTGCTGCAAAAGTGCCGTTGGTGACAGACTGGATATCTATCTTCTCGGCAGCATTAATGGTAGTAGAAGCCATTAGAAAAAATGCACAAAAAATGAATAGCTTTTTCATATATGATTTTAATTACTTATTTTCGAAAATAATAATGCAAAGATAATTATTTTTTCTTAACTTTGCAATACTATTAGTAACAATATCAAAGTTTTAAAATAAATTGGCAGAACCATACAATGATTTCGGGAGCTGGATAAGAAAACAGTTTCCATATAGAGTTCAGAAGATTTCTATCGACGCTGGATTCTCGTGTCCGAATAGAGACGGACGGATATCGTCGGGCGGATGTACATTCTGCGACAACCGCACCTTCAACCCTTCGTATTGCAACAAGACGAAGAGCATCAGCGAACAACTTACCGAGGGCAAAGCTTTCTTCGCAAGGAAATATCCCGAGATGAAATATCTTGCTTATTTCCAAGCATATACCAACACCTACGACTCTTTAGATAGGCTAAAGACGATGTATGAGGAGGCGTTGGCTGTAGACGACGTGGTTGGAATAGTGATAGGCACTCGTCCTGACTGTGTGAGCGATGAACTATTAGACTATCTGGCAGAGTTGGCGAAGCAAACTTTCGTGATGGTGGAATATGGCATAGAATCGGCAAACGACGAGACTTTAAAGCGAATTAATCGTGGTCACGACTTTGCTTGCAGTCGCGATGCTATAGAGCGCACACATAGTCGCGGCATTCTTACTGGCGGTCATATAATTCTGGGACTACCAGGCGAAGATGCCAACGAGAGTCTGCGCCAAGCTCCTATCATCTCATCATTGCCGCTTGACGTGCTAAAAATTCATCAGATGCAGATTATTCGAGGCACAGCCTTGGCTCGAGAATACGAGAAACATCCATTCCATGTGTATAGCGTTGACGAATATCTCAACTTGGTAGTAAAGTTCATCTCACTGCTCCGTCCTGACTTGGTACTTGAACGCTTCGTTAGCCAATCGCCTAAGGAATTGCTCATAGCTCCTAAATGGGGATTCAAGAATCATGAGTTTACCGATTTGTTGAGAAAGAAAATGAATGAAAAGAATAAGCTTTTAGCTAAAGAATAATATTGCATAAAAAAAGCGCAATAGTGCCCTAAAAAAAATGAATATAGCTTCGTTGGGCAACGAAGCCTGCTTCAAGTGTCAATGAAGCAGGCTTCATTTTTTGTGTAGTTTTCTCCTTTTATTCTACATACTTTTTTATTTCTGTATAATCGTCGGCAGAAAGCATAGCATCACATTCTACTTTCTTATTTTTCGACATGTATTTGTCTACCGCCTTAATGTATGGCGTGGTGAAAAATTGCTTATGCATAGCCTTGTTTACCACCCACATCACCTTGCCTACATGCAAGTCCTTTTCCAACTGCTCTCTATTGTCGAAATTCTCCATAGGATAAAGGCTCAACAAATAGAACAGCAAGGCATCAGGCACAATATAGCTTCGCTGCATCGACTTACGTTGCTCGGCAGAATAGAATCGAAGATATAGAGGATAATTGCATCCCATATATTTATCGAGCGAAATACCAATTAGCTTGTCGCCAATAACTATACTTTGATCCAAAGCTCCTATCTGTGCATAAATCTTTGGCATAGGAATATTTGGCAACATAGTTTCAAGCCGATCGAAGGCATCACGAAACTGATGATTAAGGTCGTCCATATTGGCATACTTAGCCTCTGCATCTGACACGAGCGATTGAAGGGTGGAATCTTGATAGAAGCGCAAGAAACGAGTGCTGATATCTTGGTCGCTAACTTCGCCCAAGCGCAACATCTTCTCAACGAGTGTACGGGTTTCTATCGGATAGTCGATATTCATCTGCTGAAGTGCAGAGAAATCGCCTGTGGTAAGATATCGGCTCTGCAAACGGTCATAGCGCTTAACCTCGATGCGCATAGCCTCGTCGGTATCGTCGTTGGGCTTGAGACGGAGCTCGCAAGCTGAGAATAAAACAACGACAACTAATAGCAGTATGTTCCTAAATTTTACCAATACCTTATTATATTATATATTAACCATTGGCAAAATTACTAAAAAAATATTGTAGAAACAAAGAAAATATCTAAAAAAGTTAAAAATAACACTTAAAAAAGACAATTTAAGTTTATTTTATTGAAATACGGACAAGAAATCGGCATTAATGGAAGAATAAAAGAATAAAAAGTACTACCTTTGCAATAATCGTTGCTCAACCACGATGAAATAACTAACTAAAGAAACAAACATGAACAAGAAAACAATCTGCATCTTGATGGCTTTGGCTGCCACATTCTCAGCCTCAGCACAACAAAAATATACTGTAAGCATCAAGAACAATTTGAAATCAGCACTCAATGATGTTCCTGCCACTCTCGACCTCAGAAAGTTGAAGGATGTGAAGTCGGCAACAGTAATTGTTGACGGCAAGGAGATTCCTTATCAGATCGACGACCTCGACGGCAATGGCACCAATGATGAGCTTTGCTTCCTCGTAGACCTTGAAGGCAAACAAACCAAGACTGCCACTATCACTCTTAGCGATAAGGCCAACGACAAACAATGGAAAGCAAGAACATTTGCCGAGATGGTGCTCCGCAATCCAAAGGTGAAAGAGAAAAACAAGCACGATATTTACCTTTCGTCTATCACCATAGATAAGCGCACCACCAATCCTTACAACGTACTTCATCATCATGGCGTGGCTTTCGAAAGCGAGCTGATAGCCATGAGAATATACATGGATAAGCGTCAGACTATCGACCTGTATGGCAAATTCCATAAGGGATTGGAGTTGGAGCAAACACAGTTCTACACCTCAAAAGAACAGAAGGCTCAGGGCTATGGCGACGACGTGCTGTGGGTAGGCAACACCTTCGGTCTTGGAGCCTTTCGCGGATGGAACGGCACAGAACCAACCTTGCTCGAAGATGTGAAACATCGCACACAACGAATCTTGACTACTGGTCCGCTGAGAACTATTGTGGAAGTGGAAGACAACCAATGGACTATCACTCCTGGTGCAGAGCCAGTTAACGCTACTATAAGATATACTCTTTATGCCGGTCATAGAGATTTCGATGTAGACGTAACATTCAATAAGGATGTTTCTGCCTACGAGTTCTCTACAGGTATCATCAACGTGAAAAATTCTACCGAGTTCTCTGACCACAAGGGACTTCGCGGATGTTGGGGCACAGACTGGCCTGCAGGAACAAGCGATACTATAAAGTGGAAACGCGAAACCGTTGGCTTGGGAATCTATGTACCTGAGATTTACAGAAAGGCTGAAATGCCTGCCAACAAAGACAACTATACCTACGTAGTAAAACCAAATAAGGATTACATCCACTACTCGCTCACTTATACAAGTGCCAACGAAGACTTCGGCTATCACTCTGAAAAAGAATGGTTTAACTTCTTGAAGGATTGGAAAAAGCTGAAGGAAAACCAGCCTACTATCACTATAAAGAAGGATTAAGGGCGAATAAGAAAATAATTAATAGATGTTAATACATTTTTTAGTTTGATACATTTTGTATACCTTTGTACCCGCAAAAACAAAATGTACCAAATTGGTCGGTTCATCTAACGGTTAGGATACAAGATTCTCAATCTTGGCATAAGGGTTCGATTCCCTTACCGACTACTACACATTTACAGAGTCCCATTGACAATAATTTGCCAATGGGACTTTTTTTTGCACTATATAGTTGTTTTTTTGTGATACATTATTAAAAAAGAGAAATAGACATCAGTAATGTGGACAAAAATAACTACCTTTGCAAACCAAACGAAAAACAAGGTTAAGATAACATGATAAAGAAGCAAAGCACCTCTATCCAGATGATAGCAGATTTCGACGGAGATATATCAACACTTCTCGATACTAAAGTAGAAGGCTCTATTCCAATATTGACTACTCGCAACATGGTTCTCTTCCCAGGAGTAATCACCCCTATCCTTATCGGAAGACCTGCAAGCCTTAACTTGGTTAAGAAAATGCAGAAAAACCCAAAGACCACTATTGCCGTATTCTGCCAGAAAAATCCTGATGTAGAGACACCAAGATATGATGATCTTCATTCTACTGGCGTCTATGCCCGACTTATCAGAATTATGGATATGCCAGGCGACAGAAGCGAGGTTACTGTGATTTTACAGGCTCTCGGCAAATGTCATCTCGAAAGCTTGGATGGTCTAAAGCCTTATTATAAGGGTACCACAACAAGCATCGAGGAAGTGATGCCAGACTTTAAGTCGAAGGAGTTTATATCGCTTATGGCTAACCTCAAGTCGACTACCGTGGAATATATCAAGAAGAATGATGATATGCCCGACGAGTCGCAGTTTGCACTCACCAATATCAACAACGATGTGGTATTGGCAAACTTCGTATGTGCAAACATGATGTTCTCGGTAAAGGAAAAGATGGCTATGCTTGAGGAGAATTCTATAGAAGAGCGTATATACGTAACTCTTAGAGCCTTGAACAAAGCTATACAGCTATTCGATATTCGCAACTCTATCAGAGACAAAACTCGCGAGGATCTCGACGAGCAACAGAAAGAATACTTCTTGCAGCAGCAGATAAAGAATATTAAGCAGGAATTGGGCGGCAACGACAACTCTCCAGAGAAGAAGGATTTGAGAATAAAGGCTAAGACCAAGAAATGGCCTGACGCTATTGCCAAGACTTTCTATTCAGAGCTCGAACGTCTCGATATGTACAACCCTAACAGTCCTGACTATAGCGTGCAGCTCAACTATCTGCAGCAGTTGGTGAAACTTCCTTGGGGTGAATATACAGAAGACAATCTCTCGCTTTCGCGTGCTCAGAAGATTCTCGACCAAGACCACTATGGTATGGAGAAGGTAAAGGAACGCATACTCGAATATCTTTCGGTATTGAAGCTTAGAGGCAACCTCAAATCGCCTATCATCTGCCTCTATGGTCCTCCGGGAGTTGGTAAGACAAGTCTCGGCAAGAGCATCGCTGAAGCTATGAAGCGCAAGTATGTGAGAATGTCGTTGGGTGGTGTACACGACGAGTCTGAGATTCGCGGACATCGCAAGACATATATCGGAGCTATGCCTGGACGTATCATCAAGAGCATACAAAAAGCAGGTTCTTCAAACCCTGTCTTCATTCTCGACGAGATTGACAAGGTTACTCAAAACACCATCAATGGCGACCCTTCTTCAGCTTTGCTCGAAGTGCTCGACCCTGAGCAGAACAATGCTTTCCACGACAACTATCTCGATGTAGACTACGACTTGTCGAAAGTGTTGTTTATAGCTACTGCCAACGACCTCAACACCATACCTCGTCCTCTACTCGACCGTATGGAGATTATCGAGGTTAGCGGCTATATTACAGAAGAGAAGATTGAAATTGCAAAGCGCCATCTTGTACCTCGCGAACTCGAGAATACAGGATTGGACAGCATAAAGCCTAAGGTGTCGTTCAATAAGGCGGCACTCGAAATAATCATTGAGCGATATACTCGCGAAAGTGGTGTGCGCCAGCTTGAAAAGCAGATAAATAAGGCTATGCGCAAGTTGGCTTTCTTGTTGGCTCGCAATGGCGAAATGCCATACAGCAAGATTACTCCTACCGAGCTTGAAGGACTTCTTGGCAAACCTCCTTTCTATCGCGACATCTACCAGGGCAACGACTATGCTGGCGTGGTGACAGGATTGGCATGGACAAGCGTGGGTGGAGAAATTCTCTTCATAGAAACCTCGCTAAGCAAAGGTAAGGCTGGCAAGTTGACGCTGACAGGTAACCTTGGCGACGTGATGAAGGAGAGTGCCGTGATAGCACTCGAATATGTAAAGGCACACGTCGACCAACTAGGCATCGACTATCGCATCTTCGACCAATGGAATATCCATATCCACGTGCCAGAGGGTGCTACTCCAAAAGATGGTCCTTCGGCTGGTATTACCATCGCCACATCCATTGCCTCGGCTCTCACTCAGCGCAAGGTGCGCAAGAATACTGCCATGACTGGCGAGATAACATTGCGTGGCAAGGTGCTCCCAGTGGGTGGTATCAAAGAGAAGATTTTGGCTGCTAAGCGTGCCGGAATCACAGATATCATCATGTGCAAGGACAACAGAAAGGATATCGAAGAGATTCCTGCAATATATCTCAAGGGCGTAAGCTTCCACTATGTTGAGAACATTCAAGATGTATGGGATATTGCGCTTACTAAAGAATTGGTAGACAACCCAATAAACTTAACAATCGAAGAAGAGAAAAAAGAATAATGAAATTCGAACTTCAACATACCGACTCGGCGTCTGATGCACGTACAGGCATCATCACTACCGACCACGGACAGATAAAGACTCCTATTTTCATGCCTGTAGGTACTGCTGGCACGGTGAAGGGTGTGCACTTTAATGAACTTCGCGAAGAGGTGAAGGCGCAAATCATCCTTGGCAATACCTACCATCTATACCTTCGTCCAGGACTCGAGGTACTGAAGGCTGCAGGCGGACTCCATAAGTTCAACGGTTGGGATCGTCCTATCCTCACAGATAGTGGTGGTTTCCAGGTGTTCTCTCTCACAGGCATCAGAAAGCTCCGTGAGGAGGGTTGCGAATTCCGTTCGCATATCGATGGCTCTAAGCATATCTTCACTCCTGAGAATGTTATGGATACTCAGCGCATCATTGGTGCCGACATCATTATGGCTTTCGACGAGTGTCCTCCTGGTCAGAGCGACTATCAGTATGCCAAGAAGAGTTTGATGATGACTCAGCGTTGGCTCGACCGTTGCTTCAAGAGATTCAACGAAACCGAACCTCTTTATGGTCATAGCCAGAGCTTGTTCCCAATTGTTCAGGGATGTACATTCAAAGACCTTCGTCAGGAAGCTGCTAAGTTCATTGCAGACAAAGGTGCTGATGGTAATGCTATTGGCGGACTTGCCGTGGGCGAACCTACTGAGATAATGTACGAGATGATAGAGGTGGTAAACGAGATATTGCCAAAAGACAAGCCTCGCTACCTCATGGGTGTGGGCACTCCACAGAATATCCTCGAAGGCATAGAGCGTGGTGTCGACATGTTCGACTGCGTGATGCCTACTCGTAATGGTCGCAACGCTATGCTCTTCACTTACGAAGGTACCATGAACATGAGAAACAAGAAGTGGGAGATGGACTTCTCGCCTATCGACCCTGACGGTTGCGATGTAGACCGCATCTACACCAAGGCTTACCTCCACCACTTGTTCAAGGCGCAGGAGTTGTTGGCTATGCAGATTGCCAGCATCCATAACTTGTCGTTCTATCTTCGTCTCGTTACTGACGCTCGTCAGCATATCGAACAGGGCGACTTCGTGAAATGGAAGGCAAGCATCATCGACCAATTAGGACGCAGAATCTAATATCAATTTCATAAAAAATTCTCGTCCACATTCACACTATATATAATAAGGTATATAGCAAGCATAAACTAAAGGATTAACAAAACAAAGGAAAATGGCTGATATTAAGTCACTTCGCAAACATCCACGCAAATATCGCATGCTAAGATGGCTGAGCAAACATCCTGTATGGTTGCATAAGTTCATAGCATGGCTATCGCGCCATACGCAATGGCTCAGACGTGGCATGGCATGGGTAGCTCGCAAACTTTCGTTTCTGGGCTATCTCAACGTTTTCAGATACATCAAGCGCCTCGATTGGTACATCATAAAGAAGTTTATAGGTACTTATATCTATTCCATTCTCCTTATCATCTCGATATCGATCGTATTCGACGTTAACGAGAACTTGGCGAAATTCACACAATATCATGCTCCATTGCGTGCTATTGTCTTCGACTATTATCTCAACTTCATACCGTATTTTGCCAATCTCTTTAGCCCTCTGTTTGTCTTTATTGCGGTCATCTTCTTCACTTCGAAGTTGGCTGGCAATTCAGAGATTATCTCTATGCTGGCTGCAGGTGTGTCGTTCAAACGACTGATGCGGCCATACATGATTTCGTGTGTACTTATATCGTCGCTATCATTCTATCTTAGCGCCTACGTCATTCCTTACGGCACGGTGATACGTCAGAATTTCGACTCTATGTATCGTAACCGCAAAAAGAACACTTCGGCAGAAAATGTTCAGCTCCAGGTGGGTAAAGGTGTGATTGCGTATATGCAATATTACGACAACAACACCAAGCGAGGCAACGGCTTCAGCCTCGATAAGTTCGAGAACAAAAAGCTTGTTAGCCACCTTACTGCCATGGAGATACAATACGACACCATCTCTGATTCCAAATATCATTGGAAGATAAGAAGTTGGAAATGTCGTGAGCTAAAAGGACTTAAGGAGCATATCACGAGTGGTGGCGAACGCGACACCGTGATTATGATGGAGCCTACCGACCTCGTATATTCTAAAGGTCAGCAAGAAACGTTCACCCTACCCGACCTTAAGGAATATATTTCCAAGCAGAAAGACCGCGGTTCGGGCAATGTGGTGCAATATCAGGTGGAGTATCATAAGCGTATAGCATCGAGCTTCGCATCGTTCATCCTCACCACCATCGGCTTGGCTCTATCCTCGCGCAAACGCAAAGGTGGCATGGGATTGGCATTGGGCGTAGGCTTGGCTCTGAGCTTCGGTTATATCATGCTTCAAACGGTATCTGCAACATTTGCCATCAACGCAAATCTGCCTCCTATCATTGCAGCATGGATTCCAAACCTCATCTTCGCTGTTGTGGCATACATATGCTATCGTCATGCTCCAAGTTGATGAACATCTACATGCCGATGATGCTATAAAACATATAAATAAAAGAAAATAATTGTGTATTTCGACGAATTAGATTTAAACGATAACATTCTTGATGCGCTCTATGATATGCGCTTCGACGAATGTACTCCCGTACAAGAAAAATGTATTCCTGAAATCCTTGCTGGTCACGACCTTCTCGGTATTGCCCAGACAGGAACCGGAAAGACGGCAGCTTACCT
>HF994149.1:40511-41931 GCA_000436915.1 Prevotella sp. CAG:1092
GCTATCCTGCCGATGCCATCAACTGTATCATCATGTCGCCTACTCGCGAGCTGGCGCAGCAGATAGACCAGGCCATGCAAGGCTTCGGATATTATCTTAATAATGTGTCGAGTGTTGCCGTTTATGGTGGCAACGATGGCAACCGCTATAGCCAAGAGATGCGCTCTCTACGTCTCGGTGCCGACGTCATCATTGCTACTCCTGGTCGCTTTATCTCGCACATGCAGCTTGGCAATGTCGATATGTCGAGGGTTTCATTCTTTGTTCTCGACGAGGCTGACCGTATGCTCGACATGGGTTTCTCTGAGGATATCCTTTCCATAGCCAAGAATCTTCCTCCTACATGCCAGACTATCATGTTTTCTGCCACCATGCCAAAGAAGATTGAACAGCTGGCTAAGTCGTTGCTCAAGAATCCTGTAGAGATAAAGTTGGCTGTTAGCAAACCAGCTGAAAAGATAAAGCAGAGCGCGTATGTTTGCCATGAGGCTCAGAAGTTGGGACTCTTCAAGCATATCTTTGCCGATAAGTCGCTCAACCGCGTCATCATCTTCTCGGGCAAAAAAGAGAAGGTTAAGGAGATAAACCGCAAGCTCAAGCAGATAAAGGTTAACGCAGGCGAAATGCATAGCGACCTTAGTCAGGCAGAGCGCGACGAGGTGATGTTCAAATTCAAGAGCCAGCAAATAGATGTGCTTGTGGCTACTGACATTGTGGCTCGTGGTATCGACATCGACGACATTCAGATGGTCATCAATTATGATGTGCCTCATGATGTAGAGGACTATGTGCATCGTATAGGTCGTACGGCACGTGCCGACCGTGATGGTAGCGCCATCACCTTTGTATGCGAGCCCGACTTCTACTATTTCCAGCAGATAGAGCAATTCCTTGAGAAGGAAATCACAAAGCTCCCAGTACCTCCCGAACTTGGTGAGGCTCCTGAATATAAGCCCGTAACAAAGCTCACCAAAAAGGGCAACCGTCATGGCGGCCGCAAAGATCGCAGCAAGGGAAGCAAAGGCAAAAACTACAAGCAAAAAGGCAATAACCCCCAAAAACAAGCAAAACAAGCCCAAGCACCTCAAGCAAAGCAAGCCCAAGCAAAGCCCCATAAGCCTCGCTCCAAGAAGCCAGCTTCCCCTAAATCCCCCAAACCCGCTTCCCCTCAGGCTTAATTTCCCTTAGGCTTTATCCCTGCGGTTTAATTTCCCTGCGGTTTAATTCCCCTCTTCTTTCTTGATTTATTCACTTCTACGGCATATTTGCCGTAGCCCCCATAAATCTCCAAAAATCCCCCTATAAATAAAAAGGCAAGCCCCGCATCTGCGAAGCTTGCCTTTTATTATCTCTTAGCCTTTATTCTTTCTTTAGAATGGCAGGTCGTCGCCACCCTCAGCATTAGCAGCTGGCTGCTGTG
>HF994149.1:41970-42516 GCA_000436915.1 Prevotella sp. CAG:1092
CTGCGAAGCCTGAGGAGCTGCAGCTACTGGCTGAACTGCCATTGGCTGTGCGCCCATACCCATTGTTGAAGGATCTACAAGGCGAACATCAAAAGCGCGAACGCTATTATACCAACGACCCTGATACTCATGTGCGTCGATATCAAACGACACCATAACTTCCTGTCCTACCTGGATGTTGAAACGAGCCAAACGGTCTGCACCAAACACGTCGAAAACCACCTTCTTTGGGTATGCATCGTGTGTTTCCAATACAAAACTCTGCGACTTCCATTCTCCACGTGCAGAAACACCAGATCTCTCAGGAAGAGCTACGATAATTTTTCCTTGTAAATCCATTTTATTTATCTTCTTTAATTAATTAATATATCAAGTTAGTAACTTGCCAATATAGCAAATCGAATGCGAAATTACTAAAATAGTTCTAATTTCAGAAATTTTTCCTCCTTTTTTTTTGCCTTCCCATAGGTTTTTTGTATTTTTGTACCTTAGAAAACTATAATTAATACCTATACACTATGAGATTTACCATATCAAGCTCTGTGC
>HF994149.1:42594-45742 GCA_000436915.1 Prevotella sp. CAG:1092
CAAGAGCACACTCCGAGTTCTCGACTGTTTCCTCTTTGAATGCAAAAATCAAAGCTTGCATATCACAGCTTCCGACACCGAGAACACCCTGCAGACTACCATCGCTCTCGATACTCTCGAAGGCGAAGGACGTTTTGCCGTTCCTAACAAGAATATGCTCGATGCATTGAAGGAGTTGCCTGAGCAGCCTCTTACTTTCGACATCGATCTTGATACTCATACCATCAGCCTTTCTTATCAAAATGGTGTTAGCCGCTTTGCTGTCCAGCCTTGTGATGAATACCCAGCTATCGAAACCAATGCCGAGGGCCGCACATCGCTCACCATGACTTCAAGCGTATTGCTCGATTCTATTGCTCGTTCGCTCTTCGCTACCGACAACAACGAGGTACGCCCTGTGATGAATGGTATCTATTTCGACATTACCGATGGCAAGTTGGCGCTTGTAGCTACCGATGGTCATAAGCTCGTTAGAAATCTCATCTTCAACATTGATGCCGAGACCACCACTTCTTTCATTTTGCCTAAGAAGCCTGCTACTCTCTTGCGCAACAGCCTTTCTAAGGATGATAGCGAGGTGATGATAGAGTTCACTCAGCGCAACGCAGAATTTGTGTTTGGCGAATATACTCTCATCTGCCGCCTCATCGAGGGTCGCTATCCTAACTACAACGCCGTTATCCCTCAGGGCAATCCTAACGAACTCACAGTAGACCGCAAGTCGCTCCTCAGCACCATCAAGCGTGTATTGCCTTTCGCAAGTGCAAGCAGCCAGCTTGTACGCTTGAGCATCGAACCAGGAAAGCTCACAGTTTCTTCTGAGGATATCGACTTCGCAACAAGTGCTAAGGAGTCTATCCTTTGCGACTACAACGGCATGAACCTCAACATCGGTTTCGGTGGAAACACTCTCCTCGAAATCCTCAACTCTCTCGATAGCGAGGAGGTTTGCTTGAAACTTGCCGACCCAAGTCGTGCTGGTGTGGTTACCCCTGTCACACAGCCTGAGAATCAAGAGATATTGATGCTCATCATGCCAATGATTCTCAACGACTAAGCATTTCGTACATACATCATGAAATTAAATCTTACCAAGCCCCTTGTTATCTTCGATTTGGAGACCACGGGGCTTGACCTTGTAAACGACAGGGTCATACAATTATCATACATCAAAGTTTATCCCGACGGCAAAGAGGAAAGGGTAAACATGCTCCTCAATCCCGAAAAGCCAATCCCGGCTTTCGTGACACAACTCACAGGTATCTCGGATGCAGATGTTGCTGAAGCCAAGACTTTCAAGCAGGTGGCTGCCGACCTTGAGCGCACTTTCAAGGGATGCGACTTCGCTGGCTACAATTCCAACAGCTTCGATATCCCTATGCTTGCTGAGGAATTTCTGCGTGCGGGCATCGACTTCGACTTCAACAAATGTCGCCTTATCGATGCCATGTCTATCTTCCGCAAGATGGAGCGCCGCAACCTTGCTGCTGCTTACAAATTCTATTGCGGACGCAAGATGGAGGAAGACTTCCAGGCTCACCGTGCAGACGAGGATACCGAGGCTACTTATCGTGTACTGATGGGACAGCTCGACAAGTATAATCCTGCTACTGCCGAAGAACCCGACCGCGCATTGCCTAACGATATGGATGTATTGGCAGAATTCTCTAAGAACAATAATAATGTCGACTTTGCCGGACGCATCGTTTGGAAGGAAATGGTGGATGCCGACAACAAGCCTCTCTTGGATAAGGATGGCAAACCACGATTGCACGAGGTTTTCAACTTCGGCAAATACAAAGGATGGGATGTTGCAGAGGTGCTACATCGCGACCCAGGATATTATAGTTGGATACTTGGTGGCGACTTCACCTACAACACCAAGCAAGTGCTCACCCGCATTCGTCTGCGTGAGTTTAACAACAGAAAATAACTATATGAACATCAAATTCATAAACATATCAACTAAGGGCATTGGCATCGTCTTCTCGATGATGCTAATGCTTTTTTTCATTGTCCCAAAATCTGCTGCTCAGGAGCTGGAGGCAAAGATTAACATCAACCACAACCAAATTCAAGGTACCGATGCCAGCATCTTCGACAACTTGCAGCAAACTCTCGAACAGTTTGTCAACGAGCGTCAATGGACAAACCTTAAATTCCAAAAGAACGAGCGAATACAATGTTCGTTCAACGTCACCGTAACGAAATACGACAAAAACACCAACACCTTCACCTGTAAAGCTCAGGTGCAGGCAAATCGCCCCGTATATAATTCTGCATACACCACCACATTATATAATAATGTAGACAACGACTTCACATTCCAGTTTGCACAATTCGACCAGCTGGAATTCAACGAAGAGAATATCGACAACCAGCTAACGGCGCTCTTTGCCTATTATGCCTACCTCATCATAGGCATCAATCTCGATAGCTTTGCTCCTATGGGTGGCGAAGATATTCTGCAGCGTTGCATGAATCTCACCAACAACGCTCAAAACCTCAACTATCCTGGTTGGAAGTCGTTCGACAACGATCGCAACCGCTTTGCCATCATCAACGACTATCTCGATGGCGGTATGGCTCCTTTCCGACAGCTGCAATACGACTACTATCGCAAAGGACTCGACGAGATGGCTACTAATGCCGAGCGTGGACGCACAGAGATAACAACTGCCTTAGAGCAAAATCTCAAAAAATGCCACGAAGACAAACCGCTGAGCCGTCTGCCTCAAATATGGACCGACTATAAGCGCGATGAGCTTGCTAATATATATAAAGGTAAGGGCACACAAAAAGAGAAGGAATCGGTCTACGAAATCCTCTTCTCTATAAATGCCTCGCAAAGCAATTCGTGGAACAAGATAAAACAATAAATACCATTCTCCCACCCCAACTATTGATAAATGTTACAACAATTATACATTCACAACTTCACCCTCATCGATAAGCTCGACATTCATTTCTCGTCGGGCTTTTCTGTCATCACGGGCGAAACCGGAGCCGGCAAGAGCATCATCCTTGGTGCCATAGGCTTATTGCTTGGCAATCGTGCCGAAGCTCGCTTGGTCAAAGCTGGTACCGACAAATGTATCGTAGAGGCACATTTCGATATCTCGCGCTACGATATGCAGCAGTTCTTCAT
>HF994150.1:0-256 GCA_000436915.1 Prevotella sp. CAG:1092
CCTGCCATTGGTCGGCAGTAGGAGCAAAACCAAGGCTGGCGACAATACGTTGCTTAAAATCGTCGATAGTCATTACGAAAGAAACAAGCCTACTAACTACGAAACTACAGTACCTTGTTTATAAAGATAGTCAGGGGCAAAATCTATTCCATTATACCATTCCAAAGTCCAATGGTTGAGCCCAAATTGAATGAAATTATTCATATCCTTCAGTTCCTCACGCTTTGCTCCTTTCAACAAAGGAAGAAAATCTACA
>HF994150.1:304-1551 GCA_000436915.1 Prevotella sp. CAG:1092
GAATTTCAAGTCCATAGTATAATCCTTGATATAATTTACATCAACGACTCTTATCAAATCTACATCAACCATAATAATATTTATTTAAGGGGTTCTATTTTAACTATTTCTTTTCCTTCTTGCAATCGTTTCCAATTCTGTTCAAGTTCTGATTGATGCAATTCCATCCATCTAAAAACATCTTTCAAAACTTTCTTAGGCAATTCTCCTTTCACAATACCATCTTGAATTGTGATTATTGCTTCATAGTCTCCATATCTTACATGAAAATGTGGAGGCTTATGATCATCGCAATAATGATTCCAAAGAAACGAGTTAGTTCAGGCATAATTTTATATCTTTTTATGCAAAGATATATATTTCTAAAAACAAATCCAAACTTTTTCTGCCACGTTTTTTTGTATGTTCACCAAATTATTTGTACTTTTGGGGCATAGATAATGCAAACGAATGCAATGAAAGCTTGCTTTCGGATTGCCGAGTGCAGCTTATCTTATGAAAAGATAATGCAAACGAATGCAAACTATCTTACATAACAACATTAACCCGTAACTAAAAAAACTAACTATAATATGGATTACAAAGACTTTTTTGCAGAGATAGACAGACATCTCTTTCCTAATACAGACGTGAAACAAATTTCTGAGATGAACGACGACGAACAGCGTGCGTTCATGCTTCAGCAAGTAGACAAACTATTGGAGCAGCGCCACTTCGAAGAAATGGAATGGTGTGTGAACATGTTGTGGGAAGAGAAAGATGGCGAATGGAAAGTACGCATAGAATCACCTCTCTTCGACCCTAAGCAGCGCGAGCTTATGGACGACGACGAGCGTGTGGTATGTGCATTCTATGTCAGCACTATCGGTCTATGCCGTGCGTTGATAAATGCAGAAGAATTCTCGCCTATGACCTTAGGTATTGATGGCGACGAGGAATTCTTGGTAGACAACGAGCCACTTATCGACTTTGTGCTCGATTCGCCTTACAAGCATATTTCGGCACAAATTGCCTACACCATGTATCGCAAAGGCATCGAGAGCATGGCTATGGCATTCTATGCTCCTGCACAAAACTATCTCGCCAACCTATATTGCGACAAGCACAAGGCGCAAATAACAACTCCGCTTGGTTGCAACATCCCTGCCGAAGATTATATCTATACCATCGTCAACGCCCTGAAAGCTGTAGAGGCTCACTTGGCAGAAGGCTTCGAAATGGGGCTGACCGAAGACGAGCTATTCCTA
>HF994150.1:1577-26918 GCA_000436915.1 Prevotella sp. CAG:1092
CGACGAGCTCTACGGCAAGTTTATGACTTCGTTCGACAAAAATGTGGTTGACGTGGCTAAGCAACTTTGCGCTTATATGGACAAGCAAATGCCAAACCTTTCAGACATCTATTTCCCTGAAGCAACATGGAAAGAGCAGTCGGAAGATTTCCGCACTAAGGCTTCAAAGGAAATCGACAACTTCTGCGCTATGGCAATAGCTATCGCCAACGCTACTATCGGCGAAGACTGGCTCACAGAAGACTCTTTGGCCCTCAACTATCTCGAAGACCATGCCACAAGAAAGCTAACTGAGGAAAGAGAATAAATACAACAAATGTCGGATATTGATATTAACATCAATACACAAATCATTTAAATTATTAATTTACTAACAAAGTTATCTAGAAGTTTTTTTAATCATTCTATGTACGCTTACTCTATTTACTTCATGCGATGAAGACACAGATGATGAAGTCTACCAATATAGGTATGGACTTACATCATCGATTAATGACCAATATGAAGAAATTGAAACTATAGAAAGAGCATATTGCGATGCGTACAAAAATGCAGGTCTAAAATTTGGCAACTACGTATTTGCACTTGGAACTTCTAAAGATAACCAACTCTCGTTTTGATATCTCTTGAGAAGAAAGATTCTGGTAAATACACACACATAAAAACGCGAATAGTCGCGTAGCCAAATGCGAATAGTCGCACAAGGCTACGCGACTACTCGTTTAAGACCATACGAATACTCGCATTAAACCTATTGATTTGGTTCAATATTTTAATGAACAGATGGAACTATATAATAAACATACTCATATAAAGTGGCAAGTATAATATTCCATCTTCAACCTCAAGATTATTGGCACTCATAACTATTCGACGATTAATTTTATCAGCAAACAGAGTCTGCGCCATATTCAATGAAGAATGTAGCTTATAATCCTTTCCTGATTTAACTTCAATAATAGAAATCTTATTATTTTCAGGGAAAACAAAATCAAGTTCGTGCTTACTTTTTCTATCATAATAATTAAGTGATACACCATGCTTAAAGAGTTCGCATGCAACATAGTTTTCTGCTAAAGCACCTTCATTAACAAATATGTCACCTGTAAGAACCTGGGCTTGAATATTATTAAGCATCATAGCACACATAAGACCACTATCAACGAAAAAAAGCTTATATAGCCTAATATTTTCATGAATAGGGAAAGGCAACTCAAACGATCCTACATTAAAAGAATAATATGCCATACCTGCATCTACTAACCATTGAGTAGGTGCACCATATTTACGTCGCGAAGCATTCTTTTCAATAGATGCCAAAACAAAGCGTTTGTCTTGTTTGCTCAATTGTCCTGGTATCGCATCAAAAACAGATTTCACTAACACCTTTTCGTTACCCGCATATTTTGATATATCGTTACGATAGCCTGACAAAATATCTTTTTGATTATTTATAGTCTTGGTAAAATCTTCATTTTCAAGATATGTCATAACGACTTCAGGCATACCGCCAACAATAAGATACTGACGATAACGTTCCATTATTTGCTTATGAAGAAAGTCTGGTATTGGACGCAGCTGCTCATAACAATCTTTAAGCATACTGATTACATCCTCACTAATATTACAAGCCCAAAGAAACTCTTCAAAGTCAAGAGGATACATTTCTAATTCATGTTCAAAACCAACTGGAAACGACGAGACTTCTTTATAGTTAATACCCAACAAAGAGCCTGATTCTATATAATCATATTGCCCGTCTTCTACCAAGAATTTGATAGCTGTTCTTGCTTTAGGGCAAGATTGTATTTCATCAAAGAAAATAAGCGTTTTGCCTGGCACTAATGGGCCAAATCCCATAGCTGACAAATTAATAAGGATGGTTCTTGCATCCAAATTGCCATCAAAGGCTTGTTTAGCAGTTGGCATCTGCTCAAAATTAATTTCAATAAAATTCTCGTAGTTTGCTTGTGCAAACTGACGTATGATAGTAGTTTTTCCTACTTGGCGAGCACCTTTAATAAGAAGAGCCTTATTCGAGCAACCATTCTTCCACTCTACTAACTTATTGATAATCTTTCTTTTAAGCATAACCGTGCAACTTTTTTCTAACTTTCAGGCATGATTACTGCAACTTTTTTCCAGTATTTATATACACCTTTTGCAACTTTTTTCCAGCATTTCAGCATACATACTGCAACTTTTTTCCAGTAACCTTGGTTGCAAAGATACTCTTTTCTACACAAACTTTCAAACTTTTACTACACTTTTTTTATTTGAACTAACCTATATACGCATAAGGGCGGGGAACTCCTCTGAGTTCTCCGCCCTCTGCCTTAATTATTTGATAGGACAAATTGCTTATCAAAGCATACAAACGCATAAGATAACACCCCAATAGTTGTAGGCATTATCAATTGCTCTACTTATTCAAGAATTTATCTACTTGGGCAGCCGTTTTTATGCCACTTGCCAAAGCCCTTACCACAAGGCTCGCGCCTGATGCAGCATCGCCAGCCACAAACACGTTGGCTGCATACTGCGGATGTTCTGGCTTTAGGAATCCCATAGCCAGCAACACCATGTCGGCTTTTATCACCTCAGGTTTGCCCTTTTCTACCATCAATGGGCGACCACCTTCGGGATTTGGTTTCCAATCAATCTCTTGCACACGTACACCTGTAAGCTTGCCATCCTTGCCAAGGAATTCGAGCGAATTGATGTTCCATCGACGGGTGCAACCCTCTTCGTGGCTCGATGTGGTCTTGAGAGTGCGAGGCCAGTTTGGCCATGGGTTCTTAGGGTCTTCAGGTCCCTCAACAGGCTTAGGCATGATTTCTATCTGGGTAACGCTCTTGCAACCCTGACGATGGGCAGTACCGATACAGTCGCTACCCGTGTCGCCACCACCTATCACGAGCACATCCTTGCCCTTAGCATTCACAAGCTCGTCTTTCTTAAACTCCATGCCTGCCAACACTCGGTTTTGCTGCGACAGCATCTCCAAAGCCAAGTATACGCCCTTGAGCTCGCGTCCAGGAATCTTGAGGTCGCGTGCCTGTGGTGTACCTGTAGAAACCACGTAGGCCTCGTATCCTTCAGGCAACTTAGTGAGGTCTACATGCTGATTATACAAGAATGTGATGCCCTCTTTCTGCAATAGCGCCAATCTACGGTCGATGATGCTCTTGTTGAGCTTGAAGTTAGGAATACCATAGCGAAGTAGTCCGCCTGCATTCTCGCGGCTCTCATAAACCGTTACTAAATAGCCACGATGGTTGAGCTCGTTGGCAGCAGCCAGTCCTGCAGGTCCTGCTCCTATCACAGCCACCTTTTTGCCGTTGCGCTCAGGCACTACCACCTTCACGAAGTCTTCTTCGAAAGCATGCTCCGTGATGGCAGCCTCATCCTCGCGGTTGGTTGTAGGCTCGTGTTCCGTAAGGTTCAGAATGCACGCCTTCTCGCACAAGGCAGGGCAGATGCGTCCTGTAAACTCAGGGAAAGGGTTTGTGGCGTTGAGCAATCGGTAAGCCAACTCCCAGTCGCCCTTATAGAGTGCGTCGTTCCACTCTGGCGGCTTATTGCCAAGCGGACATGCCCAATGGCAGAACGGCACGCCACAATCCATGCAGCGAGAAGCCTGCATGCGTCTATCATTACTATTGAGAGTTTGTTCCACCTCTCCGAAATCATGTATTCTATCGTGTATTGGCCTGTATCCCGCTTCCTTGCGAGGTATGGTCAGAAATGCTTTTGGATTTCCCATCTTTTAATAATTAATAGTCACGTTGCATATCAGCTATTTTCTGCTGCAGTTTCTTCACTTGCTCTTCCTGCAAAACTCGCTTATACTCTATTGGCACCACTTGGATGAAGTCGTCGACATAATGGCTCCAATCGTCGAGCATGGTACGTGCAAGCTTAGAACCTGTATAGAGATAATGCTGGCGGATAAGCTCGTGGAGCTCCTTGCGATAGTTGCTATCTTCAACAAGGTTGATCTCCACCATATCCATATTGCAGAAATAGTCGAAATTGTGATTCTTGTCCCATACGTATGCCACACCTCCTGACATACCAGCAGCAAAGTTGCGACCTGTTTCGCCAAGCACAACCACGCGTCCGCCTGTCATATATTCGCAGCAATGGTCGCCAGCACCTTCAATCACGGCTATGGCGCCAGAGTTGCGCACACCAAAGCGCTCGCCCACTTTTCCGTTGATATATAGTTCGCCCGAAGTGGCTCCATATAGTCCTGTATTGCCGGCTATAATGTTGTCTTCGGCAGAAAAGTTGCTGCGGATAGGTGGCAATATCGATACACGACCGCCCGAAAGTCCCTTTGCAAAATAGTCGTTGGTTTCGCCCTCGAGCTTGAAGTCTACGCCCTTAACGAGGAATGCGCCAAAGCTCTGACCTGCCGAACCTTTGAACTTCACGTTGATAGAAACATTCTTAGCCTGCTTCTCTTCGATATATCCACTCAGCATGGCACCCACAGCACGGTCGGTATTGCGAATGCTGTAGTCGAGGTCTATGTCGCCACCATTCTCAATAGTGTTCTTGGCAGCCTTTATCATCTGCTGATCCAACACGTCGCTAAGGTCGTGAATCTGCTCTTTGTCGTGGTGCAAACCTTCGTTGCCTTCTTTCTGCAATAGGCGACTGAAGTCGAGTGTGGCATATTTATAGTTCTTCTCCACCTCTTGTTCGCGCTCCACGAGGAGTTCAGTATGGCCCACAATATCGCTAAGCTTGGTGTAGCCCATCTGAGCCAAATATTCGCGCACCTCTTGAGCAAGGAATGTGAAATAGTTGACCAAATATTCATAATGTCCGCGGAAATGCGCACGAAGCTTAGGGTCTTGTGTGGCAACGCCCATCGGACAGGTATTCAGATTACATTTACGCATCATCACGCATCCCAATACAATCAGGGCTGCTGTACCAAAGCTATACTCCTCGGCACCAAGCAACGCCATGAGCACGATGTCGCGACCGCTCTTCAGCTGACCGTCTACCTGCAGGCGAACTTGTCCGCGCAAACCATTCTTAACCAAGGTTTGCTGAGTCTCCGACAAACCAATCTCTGGCGAGATACCTGCAAAGCGCATGCTCGAAGCAGGACTTGCACCTGTGCCGCCCTCAGCTCCTGAGATAACTATCAAGTCGGCTTTGGCCTTTGCCACACCTGCTGCGATGGTGCCCACTCCGCTCTCGGCAACAAGCTTCACGCTAATGGCTGCACGAGGGTTCACATTCTTGAGGTCGAAGATGAGCTGTGCAAGGTCTTCGATAGAATAGATATCGTGGTGAGGTGGTGGCGAGATAAGGCTGATACCAGGGATAGAATGGCGAGTCTTTGCGATGATGTCGTTGACCTTGAAACCTGGCAACTGACCACCCTCGCCTGGCTTTGCGCCTTGGGCAACCTTGATCTGTATTTCTTCGGCATTAACAAGATATTCGGTAGTAACACCAAATCGTCCACTTGCCACCTGCTTGGTCTTGCTCGACAACGAGATTCCATCTATTTCTGAATGGAATCGCTCGCTATCTTCACCACCTTCGCCCGTGTTGCTACGTGCACCAAGCTTGTTCATGGCAAGTGCCATAGCCTCGTGAGCCTCTTTCGACAAAGCACCAAACGACATGGCACCTGTAACGAAATGCTTCACTATCTCTTCCACAGGCTCTACCTTGGCAATATCGATAGGATTGCGCTTGAAGTCGAGGAAGTCGCGAATGAAGATTGGTTCCTGCTTGGTGTCTACAAGCTGGGTATATTTCTTGAAAGTCTCGTAGTTGCCTGTGCGTGTGGCAAGCTGCAAGGTGGCTATTGTCTCAGGGTTCCAAGCATGGCGAATGCCATCTTTGCGATAGTGGAACTGACCCTGACTTGGCAAGAAGCCCATATCCTGATGTGTAGCGAAAGCCTTGTCGTGGAATGCTATTGCATCCTTGGCAATAGTCTCTAAGCCTATACCGCCGATGGTAGAAACCTCGGTACCGAAGTATGTGCGAAGAAGACTCTCGGAAAGTCCGATGCTCTCGAAAATCTTGGCTCCACGATATGAGCGGATGGTAGAAATACCCATCTTAGCCATAATCTTGAAGAGTCCCTTCTTCACGGCTTTGATATAGTTGGCTTCTGCAGTCTCGTAGTTCTCCTGAATCTTTCCACGCTTCACGAGGTCGTCCAAGATGGCGTAGGTGAGGTATGGGCATAATGCCGAAGCGCCATAGCCCAACAATAGGGCTGCATGCATAACTTCGCGAATTTCGCCACTCTCTACGATAAGGGCTGTCTGCACACGCTTGCCGATGCTTATCAAGTAGTGGTGAACGGCACTCACGGCAAGGAGCGAAGGTATAGCCACATGCTGATTGTCTACATCACGGTCGGAAAGGATGATATAGTTGTAGCCATCGTCAACACTCTTAGCAGCCTGTTGGCATAGATTGTCGAGGGCTTCGCGGAGTCCTTCCTCGCCCTTGTCGCGCAAGAAGAGCATAGGCAACTTAATGGTGTTGAAGCCCTTGTAGCGTATGTTGCAAAGTATGTCGAGCTGAGTGTTGGTAAGTATTGGATGTGGCAAACGAACCATCTTGCAGTTGGTTTCGTCAGGATTCAAGATTCCTGAGCCTACCCTACCGATATATTCTGTAAGACTCATCACGAGGTTCTCGCGAATGGAGTCGATGGCAGGATTGGTGACCTGAGCAAACTGCTGACGGAAATAGTTGAAGAATATCTGTGGCTTGTCGCTCAATACTGCCAACGGAGTATCGTTACCCATAGAGGCTGTTGGCTCCTGACCATTTACCGACATAGGTACGATTGTGCCGTCTACATCTTCTTCGCCAAATCCAAACTCCATTTCCTTTTGCAATAGGTTGTCAACAGCGTTGCTCACCTTGCGGCCAGAGTGTATCTTCTCGAGCTGAATACGATTGGTGTTGAGCCATTGGCGATATGGATGTTGGGCAGCAAGATGCTCCTTTATCTCACCATCATAATATATCTTTCCTTCTTGGGTATCGATGAGCAGAATCTTTCCTGGCTGCAAACGTCCCTTTTCGGCAATATCCTGAGGGTCGAAATCCATTACTCCAACTTCTGATGCCACTACCATCATATCGTTCTTGGTGATGGTATAGCGAGCAGGACGCAGACCATTACGGTCGAGCATACCGCCAGCAAAACGTCCATCTGAGAATAGAAGGGCTGCAGGACCATCCCATGGCTCCATCAATATAGAGTGGTATTCATAGAATGCCTTAAGGTCTTCGGAAATAGGGTTCTTGTCGTTGAAACTCTCAGGCACCATCACAGCCATAGCGTGTGGCAACGAGAGACCGCTCATCACGAAGAATTCAAAAACGTTGTCTAACGATGCCGAGTCGCTCATGCCAGGCTGCACAATAGGCGAAATGTTGCTGATGTCGCCAAGGGCAGGACTCGACAATACTGATTCACGGGCTTGCATCCATCCGCGATTGCCACGAATGGTGTTTATCTCGCCATTATGGCAAAGCAAACGGAATGGTTGTGCAAGACTCCATGTTGGAAATGTGTTTGTGCTGAAGCGGCTATGAACGAGTGCTAATCCGCTTGTAAAATAACTATTTGTAAGGTCAGGGAAATACTGACGAAGCTGAAGGCTCGAGAGCATTCCCTTGTAAACTATGCTACGACTTGAAAGTGAGCAGATATAGAAATCATGAAGCGCCTGCTGTTCAGGATGCTGGGTTATGAGCTCAGCCACACGCTTCTCTATCTTCTTCCTTATTATATATAAGGTGCGCTCAAAGATGTCTACCTTGTCGTCGGTAACGCCCGTGATAAACACCTGCTTTATGGCAGGCTCCGTGGTTAGGGCTGCGTTACCAAGGCAATCAGGATTTGTAGGCACGCTACGAAGGTGCATCAACGACAATCCCTCGCGCTCTATCTCCTCAATCATTACCGAGAGAATCTGTCCCTGCAAAGCCTCATCTTTAGGAAGAAAAACCAATCCTGTGCCATACTTTCCTTTCTCAGGCACAGGGATACCCTGAAGCAATATAAACTCGTGAGGAATCTGTAACATTATTCCTGCACCATCACCAGTCTTGTTGTCTGCACCTTCTGCGCCACGATGACGCATGTTCTCAAGAACCTTCAAGGCGTTGTCAACCAGTTCATGGCTTTTGTTTCCATGGATATTCACCACCATGCCTACTCCACAAGCATCATGCTCGTAAGCAGCATTATACAATCCGTTTGCCATCATCTTGTTGCTTTTAATTAATAAATTCTTGTTATTCCTATCAAATTGGTTGCAAAATTAATAATTTGCTTTCATATTGATAAATAAACCGAGATTAAAATAACATTAAAGTTGATAGCTTATAACAATTGCTTACAATCGCATTAAAAATACATACAAAAAGAAAGCATATTGTAAGCAAATTCTTTCATTTTGCTTACAACATACAACTTTGTTAATAAATAAGAGTGTTGTATACTATACTGTAGGCAGATAACCGAATGTTCAACCAACAGCATTGACATTATGCCGATAGGTAAAAGTAAAATCTCGGATATGGATTTCGGCTCTTTCGAGAACACGATTGACAAAAACATTGAGACAGACAAGGCTTCAGACAAATTTGACCAACAGCTTCAAGCCTACAAGGATGCTGGCAATAGCTTGACTTCAGCAAAATCAGAACTTGAAACGGCAGTATCTTCTTTAAACCCAAATCGGTCATTAGAAAATGACAAGAAACTTTTTCTAATGACCGATTTGGGATAAAGGGTAGTCGGTAGCGAAGATGTCAGCAGCCCGACTTGTGTCTTAGGAGCACAGTATGGTGGCATCGCCTTATGCTCCTTGCTTTTTTATTATTCATAAAAATGATGTTTACAGAGTACCTTTTGATACCTGTTTTAATAATCGCATTTATATCTTTGGATTCCAGTTTTTATGTCTTGGTTAATAGATTTTCATTTCGCAATCAATTTCTTTTCTATGGGAAAAAGAATGTCTATTATTTAAGAATGCAATTTTTGTGTATTTATCGATAGCGTGTTTTATCACACCACGAACAGAATTTGTAGAATAAGTACCTCTGTAGTTTTTCTCTGAGGTATATTGTGAAAATATTTTAAGAGATTTTTATGCATTACTGTACTTTCCATGTTTTCATAGATTGCATATATCGTATATTTATAACATTCGGGAGCTATGGTAACGATAATGCCATTGTGGTTTTATAGAATAAAATACCTCAAACGCTATAGTCCTGTATGCATGAACAGTTAGCCAGGGTGTTGTTCTTTCGCAGGCCGATTTTATCGACTTACGAAGGAACAACACCCTGGCTTTTAAAACTGTTGAAACTTGCTTGGCCTATTCCCACCGAACTTTTCTATCCATGTAGTCATTCCCAGTTATACTTTTTTCTTCTTACTGAAACCAGAAGGCTTTGATTCCGTATCGTCTTTGGGATTTCGGGATTCTTTTTAGGCTACTTATTTGGTTGTAATCTTGAGTGAGTACTATTACTATGAAAATTAGTATTTCCTTACTTCGCCCGTTGTGAAATTGATATCAAACTTGTCGCAATATTCAAATTCGCATTTACTATCCTTAAATGATATAGGGAAAATGATGATGCGCGAAGCTGGCAATTCGCGCTCAAGCCAACGGTCGCCTACATATAAATATGTGGTTTGCTTAGTGCCCTTAATCTCCAACACGGCAGCCGCCTGAGTGCGGAAAGCCTTGTCGTCGCCTATATTCTCGAGTTGGCTCCATCCTTTGTCGAGTTTCTTTGATGTAGAAAGTTTGCATTGATTTGGTGCCCATCCTGTACATGCTGAGCTAAGCATATAGTAGAGTCCGTCTTTGTTGACTATAACAGGAGCTTCGCGACGCAAATCCTTCATCACACATTTATGGGAAACCACCTTGGTATAATCATCAGAAAGCTTAAAGATGCCGATATTGGTATTCTCGGTTGTGGTAGAAACGAAATAAGCTTTGCCATTGTTGTCGACAAAAACATTACAGTCGCGCGACTTCACTCCAAGTGGTCGTCCGCTCCACTCAAGCTTGTATGGTCCGCAGATAGAGTCGGCAGAAAAGCATGCAGCCTCAGAAGCTGCATAGCGTGGACCTTCCCAATGGCACCAGATGATGAACTTGCCTGTCTTAGGGTTGCGCATAATCTTGGCACGCTCTATGAAGCGAGTTTTGCCAAGTTCAGGAACGGTAACGCCATTCTTAACAACTTTGGCTTCGAAGCGCCAGTTTACAAGGTCGGTAGAAGAATACATATTGACATCAGGATTCCATGAGTCGCCACGGTCTTCGCCCACCATATACCATCTGTCGCCATAGCGAAGAAAACCTGGTGCATGAGCTTGAATGGTGTCGCCATTAGTGTCGTACCATACCTCGCCATTTTTGATGGTTGTCCACTCATCAGCCAAAGCAAAGGTAGAGAATGATAATAAACAGAGAATTAAGCTGAATAGTTTTTTCATAAAATATTGAATAGTTGATAATAGTTAGTATAATTGCAGATTTACATATATCCGAGCCATCGTAGCACATCGTTGAGGTTGGCAACTACCAACAACAGCAGCAATATGCCGATACCGATATATTCAGCCCATATCATGAATTTTTCAGATGGCTTGCGACGGGTTATCATCTCGTAGAGCAAGAACAACACGTGACCGCCGTCAAGGGCTGGAATAGGCAGGATATTCATGAAGGCAAGAATGATGCTCAAGAAGGCTGTCATCTTCCAGAACATATACCAATCCCATGCAGCAGGGAAGAGGTTGGCAATAGCTCCGAAGCCACCAAGCGACTTAGCGCCATCGGCTGTAAACACATATTTCATATCGCTTACATATCCTTTCAGCACGTCGATACCATAATTAACACCAGCAGGGAAGCTCTCGAAGAAACCATATTCTATATGTGTCTGCTTATAGTCGGTAGGCATCTTTGGGACATAGCCAAGCTTGAGGTCAGGAGTAAGCGTAACGGTTGCTGTATCGAGCAATCCTGTCTGAGCCTTGCGAGCTACTACGGTTGTTGTCAAAATCTCGAGGCTATCCTTATGGCTCATTCCCTTAACGAGGTCTTGGCTCATGGCATTGAGTTGATCGGTCAAATCGCCAAAGGTCTCTACCTTCTTTCCGCCTACGGCAACAATAGTATCGCCCTTAGCAAGTCCTATCTGATGAGCAGGACTGCCTGCAATCACGCTATCTACAACGCAATCCATCCAAGCGCGAGTAAAGGTAGGCTGCGACTGAATCATGCTCAAAAGGTTGAGCTTGCCAGGAAGGTTTACGGTAACGGTTTTGCCATCGCGCAACACTCTTACTTCCTTAGCCTCAGAGAGGTCGCGATATACATCAATATCTAATTTCTTGAAGTCGCCCTTTTCGGTACCGAGCAAGATATCATGGTCGTGGAATCCAAGAGTTTTGGCTTCCTTATTAAACTGCATACCTTGCTTCATATCCTTGGTGGCAACATAGGTTTCGCCCCAAGTAAACATTATCATGGAATAGATGAACAACGCAAGGAGGAAGTTTACCAACACACCACCTATCATAATAAATAAGCGTTGCCAAGCTGGCTTAGAGCGAAACTCCCAAGGCTGCGCAGGCTGTTTCATCTGCTCGGTATCCATACTCTCGTCTATCATTCCAGATATCTTGCAATATCCGCCAAGAGGCAACCAGCCAATACCATAAGTTGTGTCGCTATTGCGAGGTTTGAACTGGAACAGATGGAACCAAGGGTCGAAGAACAGATAGAATTTCTCTACTCTTACGCCAAAGAGCTTTGAGAAAAAGAAGTGTCCACCCTCATGCAAGAGGATCAACAAAGAAATTGCTAATATAAACTGAAGCAATTTGATGAGAAAAATTTCCATTTAATATATCAAGTTGTATTGTTTTTACTTTTTTACTCTTTTATTTTTTACCCTTTTCAACCCTTTCGCTTGCCACAGCTCTTGCTTCGGCATCTGTGCGCAGATAGGTTTCAAGACTTGATGTAGTATCGAAGGCTACGGTCTGCATGGTATGTTCGATGATGTCTGCCATGGCAGGATATGAAATCTCGTCTTTACGGAAGGCGGCATTCACTATCTCGTTGGCTGCATTAAGGATGCAAGGCATATTGCCACCACGATTGATAGCCTCGTAGGCAAGAGCCAAGCAACGGAACTTCTCTACATCAGGCTCGAAAAACTCTAACGGACGCTCGAAGAGATTCAAGCGCTTGCCGTCGAGATGCAGACGGTCGGGATAAGAGAAGGCATACTGGATAGGCAGACGCATATCTGGCACACCAAGTTGCGCCTTGATGCCACCATCAACAAACTGTACGGCACTATGCACGATAGATTGTGGATGGACGAGCACCTGAATCTTGTCAGCCTCAACGCCAAAGAGCCATTTTGCCTCCATAACCTCGAAACCCTTGTTCATAAGGGTTGCTGAGTCGATGGTAATCTTTGCTCCCATATCCCAAGTAGGATGGCGCAAAGCGTCGGCAGCCTTTACTTGTGCCAACTTCTCGGCTGGCAGGGTGCGGAAAGGACCACCTGAGCAGGTGAGGAGAATCTTTTCTATCTCGTTGTCGCCTTCGCCAACCAAGCTTTGGAATATTGCACTATGCTCGGAGTCGACAGGCAATATTGGCACATGGTTTTCTACAGCCAACTTGCATATCAGTTCGCCTGCCACGACCAAGGTTTCCTTGTTGGCAAGACATATTTTTTTCTTTGCCTTTATGGCATGGATAGTTGGTTCAAGGCCCGAGAAACCTACCATGGCGGTAAGCACCATATCGATAGGTTCAGCCTCAACGATATCGCAAAGAGCCTGTGCTCCAGCATAGACCTTGACTTCAGGCATGTCGTCCATCAGACGGCAGAGGTCTTGGTACTTTGTTTCATCTGCCACAACGATGGCAGCAGGATGAAAGCGATGAGCCTGCTCGGCAAGTAGCTCGATACGAGTGTTTGCCGTGAGACAATAAGCCTCGTATAAATCCTCGTGCTGCGAAATAACATCAAGGGCTTGGGTGCCGATGCTACCAGTAGAGCCAAGGATACATATTTGTTTTTTCATTACTTTATTGTATGATAAAGAATTCTTATTGATAAAGATTCGTGTTATGAATGGTAAAGCTAAAAAGGGATTAGCCCAAATCCAAGATACCATCGGGCAAAGTCATGGTTATCTTTCGAGCTTCGCCATCAATATCTTTTATCCAATCTGGATTTACAGGCACAAGAATCTCGTTGCCATCATCGGCAGTAATCTCGAAGAGCACATTCTCGGTAGTGTCGTCGATACTATCAAGGCGACCGATGGTCTTGCCTTTATCGGCATCGACAACCATATAGCCTACTATCTCAGGCAACGACATCTCGCCAGTATCTGCCGAGTCGGCAAGACTACGAGGGAAGAAGACTCCGCAACCTGTGATATTGCGAGCTTGCTCCTGAGTGTCGATACCTTCAAACTTCACGAGAGCTGTCTCGTTGCTACGAAAACGATATTCCTCGAAGAAGAAAGGTACGAGGATGCCATCTATGTCAAGAAACAGATAATCGGCATCCACACGGTCGAAGACGTCGTCGTCGAAATATAACGACACCTCGCCTTTCACACCATGCGACTTACCTATGGTACCTATTTTATATACGTCGTCTCTCTTAATCATCGATTCTTGATATTTTAGCGCCAAGCTTGTTTAGTCGTTTCTCTATATCCTCATATCCGCGGTCTATCTGAGCGATGTTGGCAATTCGGCTTGTGCCTTCAGCACTAAGGGCGGCTATGAGCAAGGCGATACCTGCACGAATATCAGGACTGGTCATTCTGCCTGCACGAAGCTTTATGTCATGGTCGTGACCTACTACCACGGCTCTATGTGGGTCGCAAAGGATAATCTGCGCACGCATATCGATAAGCTTGTCGACAAAGAACAAGCGGCTCTCAAACATCTTCTGATGAATCAATACGGAGCCCTTGGCTTGGGTTGCCACAACGAGCAATACTGAAAGCAAGTCTGGTGTGAGTCCTGGCCATGGAGCATCGGCAAGGGTCATGATGGTGCCATCGATAAAGGAGTCGACAACATAGTGTTCCTGACGAGGGATGAAGAGGTCGTCGCCCTCTACTTCAATCTTTACGCCCAAACGGCGGAAGGCATCGGGGATGATTCCAAGATTGCGCAACGATACATTCTTTATTCTAATACCGTTGCCCACCATGGCAGCCATACCGATAAACGAGCCTACCTCTATCATATCTGGCAATATGCGATGCTTGGCTCCATGCAGATGCTTCACTCCAACGATAGTGATAAGGTTAGAGGCTATGCCGCTAATATTGGCACCCATATGGTTGAGCATATGGCAAAGCTGCTGGATGTATGGTTCGCAGGCTGCATTATAGATAGTTGTGGTTCCTTTTGCTGTTACTGCAGCCATAATGATGTTGGCAGTACCTGTTACGGAAGCCTCGTCGAGGAGCATATAGCATCCATTCAGGCTATCGGCCTTGATCTGATAAACATCGCGCTCTTCGTCGTGAACGAAGTCGGCTCCGAGCTTATTGAATCCAAGGAAATGGGTGTCCAAGCGTCTACGACCAATCTTGTCGCCTCCTGGTTTTGCCACGGTAGCCTTACCAAAACGACCGAGCAACGGACCAATCATGAGCACGCTACCACGTAGGGATGCACATTTGTTCACGAACTCCTGACTATTCAGATAGTCAAGATTTAGCTGGTCGGCTTGGAAAGTATAGTCGTGACGAGAGTTGCGTGTAACCTTCACGCCTATCTCTTGCAACAACGATATCAGGTTGTTGACATCAAGAATATCTGGGATATTGGTTATGCGTACAGGTTCGGAAGTAAGGAGCGTAGCGCATATCACTTCCAAAGCTTCGTTTTTAGCACCTTGTGGGGTAATGGTTCCCGACAATAGGTGTCCGCCTTCGATAACAAATGATTCCATGTTGTTTTATCCTCTCTTTTTCTTTTTAGGTGTTGGTTTATCGTTTTCTCGCACCACTTTGTTGAAAACAAATGTAGAGAGATCGAGCTGTATGGCGCCGTCGGTAAATTGTGCCAAATCGGAAGCCACCTTCTCGTTGTCGTTTGAACCATGGCTCCATTGAGTGAGGTCGCGCTTCATCTGGTTGGCAACAAGGCGTACCAACTCGTTGCGCTCTCTGCCTGGCTCCATAGTCTTTAGCTTATCGCATGCCTCCATCACGAGTTTGCCGTAATGTCTAACGCGAATACGCGACATAGGATATTTCATCGGAGCTGGCTTGGCTTGCAGCTGATGAGCTTGGGAAACATCGAATGGATAGTCGATATCGAGCTTGAAATTGCTCATTATGGCGAGATGATCCCATAGTTTCTGCTTAAAATTGGCAGAATCCTTGGCATATGGCGACATGCGCATCATGGTAGTGATGATGGTTTCGGCACAACGCTGGCGTTCGGCCTTTGTCGGCAAACCGATGGCATGGTCTACCATGAGCTGTATCTCGCGACCATATTCAGGAAGCACAAGTCTCTCGCGATGGGTATTATAGTCAAGTCCTTTTATATTCATTTATAATAGTTTTTTCGGTTGTTTAGCCACAAAGTCCTTGAGATAGAAAGGCACGAAATAAGCCACATCCTCATATTGCCCCATAGCAATACGCTTCTCGGCTAATGGGAACATATTCTTAGCCAAAGGCTCTATGCCCTTGATGAGCTTCGCATTGTCGTGAGCGATAGTTTCCATACATTTCTCGGCTCCATTACCAAAGAAATATACAGGTGCCTGGTCGAGATATTCTTTATATGTGTCGGCATCCACGATGTCGGCTTGTATGCAACGCTTTTCTTTCAATCCACAGTCGAAAATCTGAGCATAAACCTCCATTCTGCGAGCGTCGAGCATAGGACACAACAGGGCATTTTCTTCCTCTATCTTTTCGCCAAGCAACAAAGGCACACACATCAATTCCAAAGTAGGAACAGCTATGAGCTTTACGCCACGACCATAGCAGATGCCCTTTGCCATAGAAACTCCAATTCGCAAACCAGTATATGAACCTGGGCCGCAGCTAACAGCTACAGCATCCAAAGGTATATTACGATCATCAATATAAGCTAAGGCTTCATCAACAAAAACGCCAAGGCTCACAGAGTGATTATGAGCGCTATGATCTTCTTTGTTGAACACCAAATCTCCATCTACGCTAACTGCCAACGAACACACATCTGTGCTCGTTTCTATATTCAAAATGCACGACATAATAAATTTATTATCTTAATAATGCGCAAAATTACTCTTTTTTCGCGCAAAAATGTTACTTTTGCAGAAATTTAACGCATATACTAATTATGATACAGTCAATGACTGGCTACGGCAAGGCTGTCGTAACCTACAAAGAAAAGAAAATTAATGTAGAAATAAAGTCACTAAACAGCAAGACTGTCGACATGTCTACACGTATTGCTCCGCTATATAGAGAAAAGGAGTTGGAAATACGTCAGACTATCGCTAAAGCCTTGGTAAGAGGCAAGATTGATGTTGCTGTTTGGATAGAGAAAGATTCGGGCGTAGACGCTACTCCTATCAATGCAGCTCTTGTTGAGAATTATTATAATCAAATAAAGGCTATTTCTGACTCTACAGGCATACCTATGCCACAGGATTGGTTCTATACTTTGCTCAGAATGCCTGACGTGATGCAGAAGACAGAAGTGGAAGTTCTCGACGAAGAGGAGTGGAATGTGGCTAAGCAGGCTATTGACAAGGCGCTCGAAGCTATCATCGACTATCGCAAGCAGGAAGGCAAGGCGCTCGAGTTGAAGTTTACGGAAAAGGTAGACAATATCGAGGCTCTACTTAACTCTATCGAGCCTTACGAGAAGTCGAGAGTGGAGAAAATCAAGGCGCGTATCATCGATGGTCTTAACCAGATTCCTAATGTGGAATACGACAAGAATCGTCTGGAGCAGGAACTTATCTACTATATCGAAAAACTGGACATTAGCGAAGAGAAGCAGAGATTGGCTAACCACCTGAAATACTTCCGCGAGACTATGGCTGAGAACGAAGCTAACGGCAAAAAGCTTGGTTTCATAGCTCAGGAAATGGGACGCGAAATCAATACCACAGGCTCAAAGAGCAACATGGCAGAAATGCAGAATATCGTGGTAAAGATGAAGGACGAGCTCGAACAGATTAAAGAACAGGTTCTTAACGCACTATAACAATAAGAAATGAATACAGGAAAACTCATTATATTCTCAGCTCCAAGCGGTAGCGGCAAGAGCACTCTCGTGAACTATCTCATGGAGCAACATCCAGAACTTCAGCTGGCTTTCTCTATCAGCTGCACATCGCGTGCGCCAAGAGGAAAAGAGAAGAATGGTGTGGAATATTTCTTCCTTTCGCCTGAGGAATTCAAGAAGAAGATTGCAAACGACGAATTCTTGGAGTACGAGGAGGTTTACGAAGACAGATTCTATGGCACTTTGAAGTCGCAGGTGGAAGTGCAGAGCCAAGCAGGACAAAACGTGGTGTTTGATGTCGACGTCAAGGGTGGCGTAAACATCAAGAAGCATTATGGTTCGCGTGCGCTTAGCGTATTCATCCAGCCTCCTTCGGTAGAAGAATTGCGCAACCGCCTCGTGGGTCGTGCTACAGATGCTCCTGAGGTTATTGAGCAACGACTAAACAAGGCTGAATACGAGCTGTCGTTTGCTGATCAGTTCGACCGCATAGTCATCAACGACGACTTGGAGAAGGCGAAGGTTGACGTATATAATGTTATCAAGCAATTCCTTGACGAATAAAGCACCTAATGCCTTGATGAAGAAAATAGGTATTTATGGAGGGTCGTTCAACCCTATACATACAGGCCACATCTCGTTAGCAAAGCAAATCATCAATATTGCCAAGCTCGACGAGGTGTGGTTTGTCGTTTCGCCACAAAATCCTTTCAAACAAAATAGTCTTAGCTTAATATCCGACGAGATAAGGCTTGAGCTAACGCGAAAGGCGCTTGAGGGCGAACAACAACTAAAGGTTTCTGATTGCGAATTTCATTTGCCACGCCCATCTTATATGTGGCACACCCTGCTGGCGCTATCCAGCCAACATCCAGATGCAGAATTTAATCTCATCATAGGTGCAGACAACTGGGCGGTATTCGACAAATGGTATCACGCCACAGACATAATACAAAACTACCCCATCATAGTTTATCCTCGCGAAGGCTACGACCTTGATGCTACCACCATGCCTTCGGGTATAAGACTCGTAGACACTCAACTCTACCCTATCTCCAGCACCATGATTCGAACCATGATTGCCAAGGGCGACGACATTACAGGCTTGGTGCCAGAAGCTATCAGGCAGGATGTTTATAGGATATATGGATGTACTAAGAAACTATAAAGCTTTCCATATTATTTTTTAAGTTTCTATATAAAAGAAATTCGATTATTAATTGTATACTGACACAACTAATAATCGAATTTCTTTTTTATATTGTAATTTACCTTGTTCTATAATTTACCTTGTTCGCCAAGATAGCTATCCTTGAAACCAAGGAAATACAATACGCCATCAAGACCCATGGTGTTGATGCTCTGTTTAGCATTAGCTACCACACGTGGCTTGGCATGGAAGGCAATACCAAGACCTGCCTCACTAAGCATTGGTAGATCGTTGGCTCCATCGCCAACGGCTATGGTCTGAGCAAGGTTCACTTTCTCTACCTGAGCAATAAGCTTCAGGAGCTCAGCCTTGCGATGTCCATCTACGATTTCGCCTTTATAACGTCCTGTGAGCTTGCCGTCTTCGTCAATCTCAAGTTCGTTGGCATAGACATAGTCAATACCATATTTACGTTGCAGATATTCACCGAAATATGTGAAACCACCACTAAGGATGGCAATCTTATATCCACAACTCTTTAGAACAAACATCAAGCGGTCTACGCCTTCGGTAATAGGCATCTTGGTTGCAATATCTTCGAGTACACTCGAATCAAGACCTTTCAACAGGGCTACTCTGCGAGTGAAGCTCTCCTTGAAGTCTATCTCGCCACGCATAGCGCTCTCGGTAATAGCACGAACCTCGGCTCCAACGCCTGCACGATCGGCAAGTTCGTCGATACATTCTGTCTGAATAAGGGTAGAATCCATATCAAAGCAGATGAGTCGTCGCATACGACGATACATGTCATCCTTTTGGAAAGAGAAGTCGACTCCCATTTCCGACGATATTCGCATCAACTCCTCTTGCATGGCTGCACGATTTTCAGGTGTACCGCGAAGCGAGAACTCTATACATGCTCGCATGTTGCGCTCTGGGTGCATGATGCTCATACGACCTGTGAGTCGCAATATTGAGTCGATATTGAGTCCTTGTTTGGCTATCACCTTTGTGGCTGCCTCTATCTGACTAGCCGAAAGTGTACGACCAATAATGGTAAGGATGTAACGATGTTTGCCTTGGCGATTTACCCAGTTTTCGTATTCCTCGTCGGTAACGGGAGCAAAGCCGATGTTTACGCCAAGTTCTGTAGCCTTGAACAATAGCTCCTTCATCACCTGTCCTGATGCGTCGTCGCCAATACGGATAAGTATTCCCAACGAGAGTGTGGAATGGATGTCAGCCTGACCTATATCTAAAATCTTAGCATCCTTGCGTGCAAGAATCTCCATTACAGAAGCCGTCAATCCAGGACGGTCTTTGCCTGTAATTCTAATTAGTATCTGTTCTTCTTTGGTTTCGTTTGCTTTCATATCGAATCAAATTATTATGCAAAAGTAAGTCTTTTTATCCTAACTCACAAATATACGAGTATAGAATAATAATAGTTTATGCAAATAACGTTTACATTTTCTAACGAGAAAACAATATTTTTCTTCATTCAACACGAATGATAAAAAAAAGTACTATCTTTGCAACATAAATGTATGAAGATATAAAACCCTAAAAATAGAGTTGCAAAACTACAATTAAGAAGAACAACAAAACAATGAAAAAGACATTCATCATGGCAGCTGCTTGCTGCCTATTGCTTAGCTCTTGTGGCGGCATGACAGGTATTGGCACAGGTACCACAACTGGTAGCCAGACTACAAATTCAGGATCAAGCGTATCTAATACTGCTGGTGTGTTGGGAAACATATTCTCCAGCGTTATCGGCTTGGATAAGCTCACACAGAAGTCTATCATCAAGACTTGGAAATATAATGGTCCTGGCGTGGCTTTCACTTCAGAGAACTTGCTGGCTAAGGCTGGTGGCGAAATTGCTGCAAACAAGATTGAGGAAAGCCTAAGCGAACATTACAACAAACTCGGGATGTCGGCTTCTAACACATATATCGAATTTAAGGAGGATGGAACTTTCGCTGCCAAGATTAAGGGTAAGAGCTGGAATGGTACTTATACTTTCTCAGAAAGCGATGGACAGCTTCAGCTTCATGGTCTGCTTCTAAACCTAAACGGATACTTGAAGAAAGAGACTAACGGCATCTCTCTATTGTTTGAGTCGAAGAAACTTCTGACTCTCATTCAGACTATGTCGGCTTTCTCTGGTTCGCAGCAGGCTTCAGCCATTGGCGAGATTGCTAAGAACTACGACGGAGTTCGCCTCGGCTTCGACTTGAAATAAAAGAAAATCAAAAAAGCCCTCTCCCATCTCCACAAAAAGGAATGGGGAGGGATACTTTCAATCCTATATTAACTAAAAGTCTATGAAAATCCTAGTAATTAACCCTGGTTCTACATCTACCAAAATAGCTGTATATGTAGACGAAAAACCAATCTTATTGCGTTCGGTAAAACATTCTGCCGAAGAAATTGCTCAGTTTGCTGATATCAGCGAACAGGAACCTATGCGCAGAAAAGTGGTGTTAGACGAACTGGAGCATATGGGTATTCCGGTCGACTTCGATGCTATCATCGGTCGTGGCGGATTGGCAAAGCCTGTATCTGGTGGTGTGTATGAGGTAAACGAGCAGATGCTTGAGGATAGCTTAAATGCAGGACATAAGCATGCTTGCGACCTTGGATGTGTGATTGCACATGCCATAGCTAAAGACATTCCTGGATGCCGAAGCTTTATCGCCGACCCTGGTGTGGTGGATGAACTATCGCCATTGGCTCGCATTAGTGGTTCGCCTCAGATGCCTCGTGTATGTATTTGGCACGCATTAAACCAAAGGGCTATAGCACGACGATTTGCTAATCAGATAGGTAAGAAATACGAAGATCTAAACCTCATTATATGTCATCTTGGTGGTGGTATCAGTATTGCTGCTCATGAAAAGGGTAAGGCTATTGATGCTAATAACGCCCTTGATGGCGAAGGACCTTTCTCGCCAGAAAGAGCTGGTTCGCTTCCTGCTGCTGAACTCATCAAACTATGCTTTAGCGGCAAATATACTCAACAACAATTGCTAAAGCGTATTGCTGGCAAGGCTGGACTTACAGCACATCTCGGCACCAACGATATGAAGGAGATTGAACAACGCATCAGCCATGGCGATAAGCATGCAGAACTCATCGTTGATGCCATGATTTATCATACTGCCAAGAATATAGCTGCCGAAAGTGCGGTATTGTGTGGCAATATCGATGCCATTCTCATCACGGGTGGCATGGCTCGTTCTGAATATATCGTATCACGACTCAGAAAACGCATCGGCTTCCTCGCACCTACCTATTGCTATCCTGGCGAAGACGAGATGGAGGCTCTCGCCATGAATGCGTTGGCTGCCATGAGAGGCAAATGTGAGGTGAAGCAATATTAAAATATATCAAATATTTGATTATTTTGCTTGGCTGTTCGGATTTTCGTCTGTACCTTTGTCCATAATTATAATAATTGGTTAATAATAAACGATATTGACCGATAAGAACAAATAACAGGAAAATGAAGAAACTATTATTATTCGCATATATCTGTTTTGCAGCTATGGGTGTTACCACAGGTTGCCACTTTGCAAAGGAAGAGCCTCTTGGCGATACCGTTGCAGCAAGTGTGTTTAGCCCTAAAGACACTACAACAACTGTCAAGAAGGGTGTAAAGCAGACTGCACAGGCTGTTGTGACAGATAGTACCGACCTATTCTTTATAGGTGAGGGCAGCAGCAAACATTATTTGCAACTATTGAGTTATCCTTCGCGTCGCGACACTTTCACATATGGCAAAACTGCGCATATCAAGGTGGAAGGATGTGCCGACTTCGGTCGTGTGGTTAGGGTGAAATACTACATTCTTCCTTCTGGCGACTCATTGGTAAGCAGGGTAATGGAAAAGCAAAATTAATCTAATTATCTGAATACACGAAGTGAGAACAAATGGTATAATACAGTTGGCTCCTGCCGTACGCATTCTCGTATTCCTAATTATTGGAATATGGATAGGTAGCAAAGCTCCTGTATCTTTACCATTTGCTTTTTATCCTTCAGCAATAGCTGTGCTCGTTACTACAGCTTTCTTTATTCGCAAACGTCCTTTAGCTGTTAGCATCATCTCTTTATTCGCAGTATTCTTGCTTGGCTGTTTTGCATATACTGCCAACGATAGATTGTCGCAGATCGTATTGCCACAGGGATATGTAGACTGCAAATCTATTGTAAGTAGCCGAATAACGGAAAAGAAGAAGATTGTCAATTGCGACTTGCTGATTACGGAGATTAATAATAAGGTATTATCAAAGCCTATAAAGGTGAAGGCTTCGATACTGAAAGATACTATTAACAACAATTGGAAGACAATAGCTATAGGAAACGGATTGCAACATTCTTCGAGATTGGAATATCCTAAGCAATTCAACGACTCTTCAAATTTCGACTACCCAATGTGGATGAAGAGTCATGGATATAAAGCGCAAACTTTCATTCCATGGAACAAATGGAGCCCACAGAATGTTGCTACTACAAATATCTCGCGTAGCGAACTAATAAGGATAAGCCTACAAATGAAGCTTGAAAGGTTTATCAAGCAGCATATCCATCAGATAATAGGTGTTGGAGAGGGTGTAAATAGCGGTATGGCAATAATATTCGCTATGACTTTGGGCGACAAGACACATGTGGACAAAGCGATGAGTGACAGCTTTTCTGTTGCTGGTGCCTCGCATATCCTTGCGCTATCAGGTTTGCATCTTGGCATTATATTCAGCTTACTATCCTTCTTCTTTGGCAAAAATCGTAAGCGCAACATCTTGGTCCAAGCCATCATCATAAGTTTTATTTGGGCTTATGTGTTGATGGTCGGCATGCCTGTAAGCATCATCCGTGCAGCAACTATGCTCACTCTCTACTCTATTGTTGGATTAACTTGCCGTACAAAGATGTCGCTCAACATCTTTGCCTTCACTGGTATTGTTATGCTTCTAATAAATCCTTTATCATTATGGGATATTGGCTTTCAACTATCATTCTTATCGGTTGCAAGCATACTAACCATATATCACAATATCTACAACATCTTCTCGCCAAAAACTAAAATAGGAAGATGGATATGGGCAAGCATCGCAGTATCTATCGCAGCTCAGATAGGTACAGCTCCACTCGTAGCATATTATTTTGGCCGTTTCTCTTGCTATTTCATCATCGTAAACCTCGTGGTAATACCACTTGCTACGATAATAATCTTTGGTTCTATCATTGCCACCATCCTAACTATCTGCTTTGCTCCATGCTCTGTAGCCTTCTTTGGATTGGCAATTATAGCACAAACGATGAACAAATTCATAATGTGCATAAACAATTTACCATTTGCTTCTATCGAGAATATCAATATCACATACAGGCAGGTAATAGCTTATTACTTAACATTAATGATAATGGTATTCGTAATAAACAGAAAGAAGTTTAGAAAATAGACTGAGTATTTATGATTTAAACTAAATAAATTAAATAATATCTACCATATGTCGATTTAAGTTCGAAGCAATAAGCAACCATAGTTTATGATTTAAGCTCTATACGGAAAGTAGTTCCTTTTCCTACTTCCGACGATTTCACAAAAATCTTTCCATGATGATATTCCTCTACGATGCGCTTGGCAAGAGATAATCCTAATCCCCATCCACGCTTCTTAGTTGTAAAACCTGGGCGGAACACATTACCAATATCCTTTTTCTTAATTCCCTTTCCTGTGTCGCTTACCTCTATAGCCACAGCATCATTATTCACCATCACCTTGATATGAATACATCCCTGTTCGCCTCCCATAGCATCAACAGCATTCTTACAAAGATTCTCAATAACCCATTCAAACAAAGAGGCATTGAGCAATACAACAACTTCATGTTCAGGAAATTCGTAAGTGATATTTATCTTCTTAGAAGTTCGTCTGTCCATATATTCTACTACATGCATAAGAACTTCCTCAAGATTTGTAGGAACAGGCTCTGGTAACGAACCGATCTTTGAGAATCTATCTGCTATCAATTGCAGTCGCTTCACATCCTTATCCATCTCAGGAATAAGTTCGTCATCAGGATAAGTCTCCTTCAATATTTCTATCCATGCCATCAAACTTGATATAGGAGTTCCCAACTGATGTGCAGTTTCCTTCGATAAACCTACCCAAACCATATTCTGCTCAGCACGTTTAGAAGTAAGCAAAGCTATAATAGCAACAACTACAAATATCAATACAATACCCAATTGTACGTAAGGGTATGCAGACAATCGCTTCAACAACACAGAATCATCATAATAAACATCTATAAAATCCGACTTATCTGTATCATCAAAGTAAATGCGAATATCCTTATTTGAGTGCTTCAATTTTCCAGCATAATCAGAAACAAACTGGATGCTATCAGCAGCAGACAAAGCTACAATAGTAATATTCCTATAGGTCTGCACATTACCCTGCTTATCCAAAACAACTATAGGAATAGTATTATTCTCATTTATAACCTTCAAAACAAGATTCAAGTCAGTATTCTCATCAGCATTATTTAACGTGCGCATAGCTTCTGCCCACACCTCCATCTTATGACGTTCCTCGTTTTTAAGGTCTTCTGTCAACACATGAGAGAAATACAACGAAGCTATGGCTATCGCAAAAGCTGCAATAACCAAGAAAAATTTCACCTGTCGTATTCTGTCTGTCCACTGCATAAAATATAAACGAAGATAAATCGAAAATATTGTGAGAAAAGTGAGAAAGAGTAAAAGGATAAAAAAGTAAAAAGGTAAAAGAGTAAAAAGGTAAAAGAGTAAAAGGGTAAAGGCGTATATATA
>HF994151.1:0-10454 GCA_000436915.1 Prevotella sp. CAG:1092
AGTATATACAGCCTTCTTGTTGACAACCTTCTTGTGGTTGAGAACAACCCAAAGAGCAATGAGGATAACAGCACCAATGCCTACTGCCGACCATCCGTAGCCTACGAATGGTACACCAAGCATACCGAAAGCAATGAGGAACGAGATGTTTTCAAGCTTTGTGTTGCGAGCGGTATAGCTCTCGTAGATAGCCCAGATAACAGCAGATACAAGGAGTATGATGTAGACAATCTCGCCAGAGTTGAATGGCATGCCGAGAGTGTTGACAAAGAACAACTCGAACCATCCACCTACAGTGATGATGCCTGGCACAACGCCATAGAGAACTGCCGCAACGAGAACAAACGAGATGACGAGAGCTATCAATGAGCCTTTGGTCTCGATGTTAGGGAATTTGCGATAGCAGTAAACCAATACTATGGCTGGAATACAAAGCAAGTTGAGCAAGTGGACACCGATGCTAAGACCGGTCATATACATGATAAGTACAAGCCAACGGTCGGAATGAGGCTCGTCGGCATGGTCTTCCCACTTCAATATCAGCCAGAATACAATAGCTGTGAATGCAGAAGAGTAGGCATAAACCTCGCCTTCTACAGCCGAGAACCAGAAGGTGTCGCTGAAGGTGTAGATGAGAGCACCAACAAGACCACTCGCCTGGATAGCGATGAGCTTGGATGTAGTGAGTTCTGACCAATCTTTAAGGATCAGCTTCCTTGTGAGGTGGGTGATTGTCCAGAACAAGAACAAGATGGTGGTTGCACTAAGCAACGCACTCATGGTGTTTACCATGCGTGCCACCTGAGTTGCATCACTTGCAAACTGTGAGAACAAGTTTGCGGTGAGCATAAAGAAAGGTGCGCCAGGTGGGTGACCAATTTCAAGCTTGTAGCCTGTAGTGATAAACTCTGGACAGTCCCAGAAGCTGGCTGTCGGTTCAATGGTGGAGCAATATACAAAGGCAGCGATCAAGAACGCTACCCATCCCATGATATTGTCCACTAATCTGTATTGCTTCATTTTTTTATATGTAAATGATATTTAATTCGATAATTTGCTTACTTATTCGCTTGTTTATTTTGTGCAGAATAGAATTTAACCTTGCAAAGATAGTACTTTTGTGTCATATAATGAGAATAACAGCCTAAGAATTTAGTTATTTTCATATATGATGTCTGTTTTGCGGTTCATATTCAGGAAGTGCTCTTCGAGTTTCTCCTTCGGCATATTGGCTGCAGAATGATAGTGCATGGTGTGGTTTACGCAAGCGATATGCTTGGTATATTGCAATATCTCGGCAATGTCGTGGCTTACCACCATCACGGCACATTGATTGTTTGCCACTTCCAACATCTGATACATCTGCTCCTTAAACCTTATATCTATATATGTGTTAGGCTCGTCGAGGATTATGATGTCGGGTTTTGATACTATCGCCCTTGCCAACAATACTCTCTGTAGCTGACCACCACTCAGTTCGCCGATATTCTTCTTGGCAAAAGATGTTAGCTCCATACGCTCTAAGGTGTCGGCAACCTGCTGATGTTGTGCTTTGGTATATGGGCGGAAGAAATGTCTGGTGGTCTTTAGTCCTGAGAGTACAACATCGTAGACAGATATTGGAAACTTGCGGTCGATGAGAGTATATTGCGGTAGATACCCCATCTTTATCTTTTCCACTTTCTCGCCATTGCGGTAGAAGGATATGTTGCCACGGTCGGGCTTTTTGAGTCCGAGAATCACCTTTACGAGGGTAGTCTTGCCACCTCCGTTAGGTCCTATGATGCCCAAATAGTCGTCGTCGTAGATGGTGAGCGATATATTGTCGAGCACCTTCTTGCCGTCATAGCTTGCCGAGACGCCTTCTACTGTTATAAGTGGTTTCATTTCAAGATGTTTGCTATCTTTATCATTTCCTCGTCCCATTGGTATGCCAAAGGGTCGATAGTCTTTATCTCCGCTCCCAAACCCTTAGCCACGATGTTGGCATTAGATGTTGAGAATTCTTGTTGTACCAATACTGTCTTTACACCAAGTTTCTTGCCCTGCTTGATGATGTCTTGCAGTTGCGATGCCGAAGGCTCTCGTCCTTCTTCCTCAATAGGCAATTGTCGGAACATATAGTTGCGAGCATAGTAGGTGAGTGCTGGATGGTAGATGACGAAAGCACGAGTGGCATTGTTGTCGAGATGCTTTCGTATCTCAGAGTCGACAGTTTCTATGCGTGAGAGCAATACTTCAAGATTCTTTTTGAAGTATGTGCTGTCTGCATTGTCAATGGCTATCATATATCTGCAGATATTCTTTGCTATGATAGCGGCATTGGTAGTGCTCATCCATGTGTGAGGATCTGGAATGCCGTTGGCAGAGTTGACCTCGGATATTCCGTCGCTTGCAGAGTTGATGATGGTATGAGGAGCATTCTTCATGATGCGCTTGAGCCATGTCTGTTCAAAGCCAAGGTTGCCAACTTTGATATACATGCAGCATTTCGATAGTTCAGCTATCTGTTCGGCTGTAGGCTCATAGGTTTCGGGCGAAGAGCCATGGCGAACCAGAGACTTAACATTAAACTTATCGCCACCTATCTGCTCTGCGAAATATCTTAGCGGTTCTATGCTCACATAGATGGTGTTGCCAAGATTCTGCTCTTTTTTATCAGAACAACTGATGATAGTTGCCAATAATATAATAAGGTATAGATATTTTCTCATTGTTGATTATTTATTATCCGTTATCCACGAGTGATGATTATACTATGAGTTCTTTTCCCTCCACCAGTACGTAGGCTAAGATGACATATCTGATAAACTTGCCCAATGTGATACTCGTTATAGAGATAGGGATGTTTGACCTCATTAGTCCTAAGCAGATGGTGATGGCGCTACCCAATATAGGGACAAAAGCAAAGAATCCCATCCATGCTCCGTGGCCACCCATAAAGCGTGTGGCTTTGTCGAGACTCTCTTTCTTTACATGCAGATATTCCTCTATCCAGTCAAGACGACCTAATCTGCCTACACCATAGTTGAACATACCACCAGCCACATTGCCTATGGTGGCATATATTGTAAGCTCTACTGGTTGAAGTCCGGCTGCAAACAAGGCTGCAAATACAGCTTCGCTGCTGAAAGGAAAGAAGCTGCCTGCCAAGAATGCTGCCACGAGCATGCCCCAGTAGCCATATTCTATCAGTAAGTTTATTATTATGTCCATAAGTTGAGAGCTGTGATGACCAATGCGATAGCCATGAAAGCTAATGATGCTATATTTGTTATTTTTGTTGATGTCAAAGCAAGGAAATGTCCTATCAGCGGCGCTGTAGATATGATGAGCATATGCGTAGCGATGTTGGCATGCTGTGGTTGTAAGATTATCAATACCATAGTTGCTATTGTCATTGTGATGAACATTTCGTAGATCATTCTTGTGCGTATCTTGTCCATGTAGCTGGTATGCAAGAAATGAATAGAACCCGTTATTGCCAACAAAGCTATGAAGCCAAGAGGCAGTAGGTCGTTGATGCTACAGTTGTAGAATTCGAAAGGTTGTCCAAACTCTGCTATTGATGCAACATGTTGTATAAGGGGAGTGATGTCGCCCATGTAAATGTAGTAGGCAGAGATAAACCAGTAGGGAAGTAGTATTCCCATTATTGAGGCAACGAAAGTGCGCATGCTTAGAGCAAGGATGTTGGTTCCAGTAAGCACCCATAGCACAGGCACAAACAACAATATCTGTATCCATACTGTGCTTGCTATGCCAATGGCGGTAAATGCCCAAAGTACATATCCTGTTGCCTTCTTGTCTTGATAGGCATGAAACAAAGCAAGGTAGAAAGCCACGAAACACACGCTGACGATGCATCCATCTGTGGATTCTATCTTGTGAGGTGTCATCATCGTTAGTACAAGAAACGAACAAGACACCATTCGGCTATATATACGTATTAAGGAATTGCGATTGTTGAGCTCAACCATCAATAAGGTTGCAACAGCCGTTAGTGCCAGTTGCACCCAGATGCCTTCAACAAACAATCCGCTGATAATACATATTAATAAGGTATAAGCCGCGCAGATGGGGAGCGCCCATCTGCTTTCGGCTATTCTGTTTTGTGTTCTTTTAATCATTACAAATCCTGTCCGATATCTCTTCTGAAGTATTTATCGGTGAACTGAAGTTTCTGTGCTTCCTCGAAGCTCTTCTGCAGAGCCTCTGCTTTATCCTTACCATATGAGCTAACGGCAATAACACGTCCACCGTTGGTGACAACCTTACCATCTTTCAAAGCTGTACCGCTATGGAAAACGATGCTACCATCAATATCCTCGATACCTGTAATCTCGTAGCCCTTCTTGTATTCCTCAGGATATCCGCCACTAACAAGCATCACGCAGACAGCTGCACGCTCATCGAATTCAACCTTCTTCTCAGCAATATTGCCATTGGCAACACCCTCGAACAAGTCTACGATGTCGCTCTTCAAGCGAAGCATCACGCTCTCTGTCTCAGGGTCGCCCATACGGCAGTTGTATTCGATAACCATTGGCTCGCCCTCTACATTGATAAGACCGAAGAAGATGAAACCCTTGTAGTCGATATTCTCTTCAGCCAAACCTTCTACAGTTGGACGGATAATGCGGTCTTCAACCTTCTGCATCCACTCCTTAGTAGCGAAAGGAACAGGTGTTACGCTACCCATACCACCAGTATTCAAGCCTGTATCGTGTTCGCCGATACGCTTGTAGTCCTTAGCCTCAGGAAGAATCTGATAGTTCTTGCCATCAGTAAGTACGAATACTGAGCACTCGATACCACTCAAGAATTCCTCTATCACTACACGAGCAGAAGCGTTGCCGAACATACCTCCGAGCATCTCCTTGAATTCCTTCTTAGCCTCTTCGAGAGTAGGAAGAATGAGAACACCCTTGCCTGCGCATAGACCATCAGCCTTAAGTACGTAAGGAGCCTTAAGAGTTTCGAGGAATTTTAAGCCCTCTTCGATAGTTGTGCCATCGAAAGTCTCATATTTAGCTGTAGGAATATTGTGGCGCTTCATAAACTGCTTGGCAAAATCCTTGCTACCTTCCAATACGGCACCAGCCTTAGAAGGACCGATAACAGGAATATTCTTTGTGCGCTCGTCGTTCTTGAAGTCGTCGTATACACCCTTTACCAATGGATCTTCTGGTCCTACTACAACCATGTCGACACCATTCTCTACTGCGAAGTCTTTGAGTTTATCAAACTCGTTGACTCCTATGGCTACGTTTTCTCCACAGTTGCTTGTACCTGCATTGCCTGGAGCAATAAAGAGTTTCTCTACTTTCTCGCTCTGAGCGATTTTCCATGCCAAGGCGTGCTCACGGCCACCGCCTCCTAACAATAAAATTTTCATTATAACTAATGTTTAGTGTTTAATGTTTAGTGTTTAATTTAGAAAATAGTAGATTTTATCTTTTCCACAACCTCATCGAAGTAAGGTTGCTTCATTCTGCTTATTTTCCTTATAACGTCACGCTCTATATCACCTACCAATAGTTGACATTTTACATAACTTCGTTTTTTCATTGGAGTTACAAATCTTTAGAGAACATGATAGCAGCGTTACGTTTTGCTGTTGTTAGAAATGCCGCACGTTCAGTCGCTGCATCGATATTTGAATCAATATGCATTTCTGTCTTTGAAGTTATATCAGATTTATTCTCACTTGTTATAGTTGTTGCTTTTGTTTCTGATGTAACTTTACCTTCGTATTTGCTTTTAATGTTACTCATATTGTATCTCCTTTCTTTATTGTTTTGTTATTTCAAATAGTCGTCAAAATATTGGCTTATGCGATCGTGCAAGTGAACGCTCTGATGACCTCTCATGTTATGAGGCTCGCCAGGATATACGAAGAAGTCTGGCTGAGTGCCAGCTGCGATACAAGCCTTGAGGAATGTAAGGCAATGCTGAGGCACAACAGTAACGTCGTTCAATCCCTGAATAATCTGAAGCTTACCCTTGAGGTTCTTAGCCTGGTAGAGCAACGAAGTCTTCTTGTATCCCTCAGGGTTTGTTTGAGGAGTATCCATATAGCGTTCGCCATACATCACCTCATACCAATGCCAGTCGATAACAGGACCGCCGGCAACACCTACCTTGAAAACATCAGGATAGTTTGTCATTAGCGAGATAGTCATATATCCGCCAAAGCTCCAACCATGAACACCAAGACGGTTGGCATCTACATAAGGCAAGCTCTTAAGATATTCCACACCCTTCATCTGGTCTTTCATCTCTTCCTGACCAAGTTGACGGAATGTAACCTGCTCGAAAGCCTTTCCGCGGTTTTCGCTACCACGGTTGTCGAGGATAAAGAGCAGATAGCCCTTCTGAGCCATGTAAGTCTCCCAACCACGGCTGCTATAGTTCCAACGAGCATCCACGTTGTGGGCATGCGGACCACCATATACATATATAATGGTAGGATACTTCTTGTTAGGGTCGAAGTCTACAGGCTTTACCATACGCCAATATAGATCAGTCTCGCCATCAGCAGCCTTGATAGTTCCGCAGCTATACTCAGGCACCTTATAATCTTTCCAAGGATTCTCGGCAGTAAAGTAAGCCATACGGTCGCCAATCTCCATATTCACGATAGCAATCTTGCGAGGCACGGTAGGAGTAGAGTAGTTATCATAGAGATACTTGCCACTCTCGCTGATTACGCCATTATGCCATCCTTCGCCATTAGCATCTATCAGCGTGCGCTTACCTGTTTCTACATCCACCATAGAAATGTTGCGCTGGATAGGTGAGTATTCGTTGCTTGCTATGATGATATTCTTATGCTTTGGATAGAAGCCCAAAACTTCCATTACCTCCCATTTGCCACTTGTGAGCTGCTTAATCTCGAGCGACTCGGTGTTGCTTGCCATACGGCTGCCATGCTTGCCGAGAGTGCAGAGATACAGATGATTGTAGCCATCCTTGCGGCTCTGCATGATAAACGAGTTGCTATCCCAAGGCAAGAACATGATAGGGTGGAGAGGTTCTACATATTTTTCATCAACTTCGCGATATAGTTCGCCTGTCTTCTCGCCAGTCTCTGCATCATAAGCACATAGGCGACAATCGTTTTGGTCGCGGTTAAGCTCGAACATATAAATCTTCTTGCAGTCTGGGCTCCAAGCTATATTTGTGAAATAGCGGTCGGTAGGGTCGCCAGCCTTCAGATATATTACCTTGTCGGCCTTAACATCATATACTCCTACGGTAACCTTATGAGATGTTTCGCCTGTCATAGGATATTTATCAGGAGCTGCCTTTGCTATGCAGCTCTCTGTTTCAGGATGGTTGAAGCCAACCTCAGGGATGTCTACCTGAGGATAGTCAGTCACCATGCTCTGATCCATACGATAGAAAGCAAGCTTTTCGCCGTTAGGACTCCAGAAAGTACCCTTCGAGATACCAAACTCATCGCGATGAACACTCTGACCATATACTATCTCTCGACTACCATCAGTTGAAAGCTGTGAAAACTTGCGATTTATGTATCCATCCTTAATAGGTTCGCTGATGCGCACATACAGGTTGTTGTCCTTCAGATAAGCAAAAGCTGTCTGCTGGGCATTGGCCTCAAGGAAAGTCTCACCATCGTTCCAGTCTTGTTCATTATCCAGCTTGTGCTTTTTGAAGTCGACCATATAAGTCTTGCTTCCGTTGCTGAGCACAACGATGCTCTTGCCAGCGAAGGGGAACAATGCATTGTACAAGGCTCTTACCTTGATGTCCTTGGTAGGAGCAATCCACTTGTTGATATCATTGATGCCGAAGAGCTTTGTCTCTTTGCCATTCTTCTTGTTTACAAGATAGCAGGCATCAACATCCTGGCGTACCAGCTCGTCGCCCCACCATGTGCACCAACGGTTCTGTGCCACCATGTTGCGATAGTTGGTGCCTCCGTAGTTGAGGTCTTCCAGGGTGAATGATTTCTGCTGTGAAGATGCGCTTATTGGAATCATTGCTATAAACAATAATGATGCAATCTGTGAAAACAGTTTATTCTTTATGTTCATGATAATCAATTTCGTTTATTCATCGTAGTTGAAATCCTTGCTGAAGTTCTTCTTGCCGAACTTGCTGCCGCCCTTACGGTCGAAGCGCTTGTCGTCTCTTGAACCACGACGGTCGCCCTTTTCGAACTTACCACCGAACTTGCGGTCGTCGCCATCGTTGTCTCTGCCACGACGTGCGAAGCGAGGCTTGTCGCCATCCTTATCAAACTTCTTTTCCAAAGAGTGGAACTTGAATGAACGAATATCGCCCTCGTCGTTCTCCTCAGTAGCTGTGATACGCTCCTTGAACTCACGGTTCTTCTTGAAACGATGCTTCTGAGCCATCTCTGCCTTTTCGTGGTCGGTCTTTACTACACCACCTTCAGCGCGGAACTCCTTGAACTTACCATCGAAGATAGAATACTTTCTGAACTCGCACTCCAAGCTTCCGTTGTAAACAGGAATCTTGATAGAAGGCTTCAAGCCAATCTGCTCGAAGCATTCTTCGCGATAGCTCAATATCCAAGCCTCGTTGCCACAGAAAGCATGCTTTAGGCGTTCGCCAATCATCTTGTATGTAGCAAGAAGGTTAGGAGTAGAGATACGCTCGCCGTAAGGAGGGTTGGTAATCATGATAGCCTTCTCCTTTGGCTGGGTGAAGTCCTTGAAATCCTGCTGCTCAATAGTGATATCCTTGCTCAAGCCTGCTGCACGAGCATTCAGACGTGCTGTGTTAACAGCCTTCATGTCGATATCGTAGCCATAGATGTGATGCTCAAACTCACGCTCCTGAGAGTCGTCGTTGTAGATAGTGTCGAAGAGATCCTGGTCGAAGTCAGGCCACTTCTCGAAAGCAAACTCCTTGCGGAACACACCTGGCGAGATGTTGCGTGCGATGAGGGCTGCCTCGATGACGAGAGTACCAGAACCACACATAGGGTCGATGAAGTCGGTATCGCCCTTCCATCCCGACATCAGAATCATACCAGCTGCCAATACCTCGTTCAAAGGAGCCTCTACGCTCTCCTGACGATAGCCACGACGATGCAAGCTCTCGCCACTTGAGTCGAGACAGAGAGTAGCCTTGTCTTCTGCGATGTGGATATGAAGACGGATATCAGGGTTCGAGATTGAGATGTTAGGACGTGTGCCAGTCTTCTCACGGAACTGGTCAACGATAGCGTCCTTAACCTTGTATGTTACGAAGCGAGAGTTGCGGAACTCCTCAGAGTATACTACCGAGTCGACAGAGAAAGTCTTTCCCTCAGGAATATACAAGCTCCAGTCTATTTTCTGAATTTCGTTGTACACATCTTCGGCAGATTGTGCCTTGAAGTGTTTGATAGGCTTAAGGATGCGGATGGCTGTGTGCAACTGGAAGTTAGCACGGTACATCATTTCCTTGTCACCTGTGAAAGATACCATTCTACGACCTATCTGTACGTCGTTGGCACCTAATTGTGTAAGCTCCTGTGCCAATACTGGCTCCAATCCCATGAAGGTTTTGGCGATGAGTTCGAATTCCATTTTTTTCTATTTTGTTTTATATGTTTTGTTCTTATATGATGTTATTTCTTGTTTACTTTCTTAGTCTGAGGCGCCATATCCTCAGTCACCCATACGTTGGCACCCACTATGCAGCCTTCGCCGATGGTGATACGACCAAGGATGGTGGCGTTGGCATAAACCACCACATTATCTTCCAAGATAGGGTGGCGAGCAATACCCTTGATAGGGTTGCCATTCTCGTCGAGCGAGAAACTCTTTGCTCCTAACGTTACACCCTGGTACAGCTTCACGTTGTTGCCAATGATACATGTGGCACCTATCACCACACCTGTGCCATGGTCGATAGTGAAGTAATTACCTATAGAAGCCTGTGGATGAATGTCGATACCAGTCTCAGAATGCGCCATCTCTGTGATGATACGAGGTATCAATGGCACTCCGAGCAGATAAAGCTCGTGGGCTATGCGATAGTTGGTCAATGCCTTTATCACAGGATAGCAAGCAATGATTTCGGCGTTGCTCTCTGCTGCAGGGTCGCCACAATAAGCTGCGTAGACATCAGTAGCCAGTATGCGCCTAATCTCGGGTAGTCGTGCCACGAGTTTCGCTGACAGCTCGTCGGCTTTCTCTCTAAGCTCCGGATGATATACGTCAGGAGTCTCCTCGTTGTTCTCTCCGAAATAAAGGCCAGCTAATATCTGTTCAGCGAGAAGACGATGAAGTCGCTCCACGTTGACGCCAATCTGATATTTAATGGTTTTAAGATTTACCGACGACTTGCCATAATATCCAGGGAACAATATAGCCCTTGCCAATTCAATAATATCTTCAAGCTTCTTGCCTGAAGGAAGTGGGTCGCCGTCGGTATGCTGATGAAAAAGACCTTTCAGCGATTGCTCTTCC
>HF994151.1:10493-12604 GCA_000436915.1 Prevotella sp. CAG:1092
TCGACGGTTTGTGTCAGAATGTGAGTAATCTGTTGTGTGCTCATTTGCTTGCTACTTCCCCGCAGATGATACGGGGGTACTAAAAACAACCTATTTATTTCGCGTACAAAATTAATAATAAAAACTGGAATACCGAAAAATCCTATACCTATTTTAATAGAAAGAAACAAAAAAATAGGTGTAACATCATTGTAACATGTGCTTAAACTCTGTGTAACATATGGGTTTTACCTTTGCACCACACAAAACAAGAAATATGGAAACAATTTATTTGCTAATCGTGGTCTTTCTGCTTTGCTTGGCAGTTTTCGACCTTTTCGTAGGTGTCAGCAATGATGCCGTAAACTTCTTGCAGTCAGCGATTGGAGCTAAGGTCGCTACTTTCAAGGTTGTGTTGATAGTGGCATCGTTGGGTGTACTTCTTGGAGCCACCATGTCGTCGGGAATGATGGATGTGACAAGACATGGTATTATGTTGCCGTCCCACTTCTCTTTCCATGAAGTGATGATAGTGTTCTTGGCAGTAATGGTGACGGATGTTATTGTGCTTGACATGTTTAACAGTCTTGGAATGCCAACATCAACAACCGTTTCGTTGGTATTCGAGTTGCTTGGTGGAGCCTTTGTTCTTGCCTTGTTGAAGATGCATGCCGACCCTTCTTTAGCATTCTCCGACCTCCTGAATACCGATAAGGCGCTATCCGTGATTATAGCCATCTTTGTTTCTGTTGCCGTGGCATTCTTCTTTGGCGTTATAGTTCAATGGATTTCGCGTGTAATCTTCACCTTCAACTATTCTCGCGTTTCACACATCGCAACAGCTTTGTTTGGTGGTGTAGCCTTTACCGCTTTGTCATATTTTATCTTCCTTAAAGGATTAGGTAAGTCGCCATATATTTCAGCAGACGTACGCGATTTTATGCAGGCAAATATTACTTGGCTATTGTGTGCTACATTCGTTGTTAGTTCAATAGCTATGCTACTTGTACAGCTTGTTAAGGTCAACGTCTTCAAGTTTGTTGTGCTGATGGGTACTTTCGCTTTGGCTATGGCATTTGCAGGCAACGACCTTGTAAACTTTATTGGTGTGCCTTTGGCAGGACTTGATTCTTATCTCGACTTCACTACAAATGCTCAAGGCGTATCGGCAGATTCTTATCTTATGACCTCTCTTATGGAGAGCGCCAAGACTCCTCCTTTCTATCTTTTGCTTGCAGGCGTGATAATGATTATCGCCATGGCAACATCTAAGAAAGCACAGAATGTTATCAAGACAAGCGTAGACCTCAGCCGTCAGGACGAAGGCGACGAGATGTTTGGTAGTAGCCTTGCTGCTCGTAGCATCGTAAGATTCTGCCAGGAGACAGCCGACAGGTGTTNNNAGGAGACAGCCGACAGGTGTTCTTCGGTAGCTTCTCATGTGCCAGTTTTAGGTAAGGTGGCTGTTTGGGTTGACAGCAGATTTAATAAGCAGGCAGTTGTCTTGGATAATGGAGCCGCCTTCGATGTGGTTCGTGCAGCCGTAAACTTGGTTCTCGCCTCATTACTTATTACTGTAGGAACCAACCTTAAGTTGCCATTGTCAACCACATACGTAACCTTTATGGTTGCCATGGGTTCAAGTCTTGCCGATAGAGCTTGGAGTCGTGAGAGTGCCGTGTTCCGTGTAACTGGTGTTATCTCGGTTATTGGTGGATGGTTTATTACTGCTGGTGTAGCCTTTGCCGCATGTGGCATTGTAGCTTTAGCAATGTCGTTCGGAGGTTTGGCAGTTCAGTTTGCCTTCATCGCCTTGGTAGTATTCCTCTTGTTCCGCTCTAACAAGGCTTCTAAGAAGAGTGCCGAAGCAGGTGCAAACGAAGATGTATTCCGTTTGATGATGCGTTCACGCGACCCAGAGATAGTATGGGATTTGTTGAGCAAGAATGTTGCTGAAGTACAGGCAAGTATGGCTCAGTTTGCAGATTCTTGCTTCCAGGGCATAGAAGAAGGATTGGTAGACAACCGTCCAAGTTTGCTTCGCCACGTTAGACGTGACTTGAGCAAGAAGCGTGATATGCTCAAGAAGATTCGTCGCCGTCAGATATTGGCACTTCGCAAGTTGCCTGCCG
>HF994152.1 GCA_000436915.1 Prevotella sp. CAG:1092
ATTGAGATTGCTTGCGGATTTTAGGTTCATGTATTATTAATCCCGAAGAGTCATCATTAATGTTATATCTAAACTGTATCGGGGTTGGATTACATTTAACATAAAGCCATAAAACAAGTGCTATTATAGCAATTGACAGGAACGCAATGAAAGGGTTTCCTACTCTTACAAATTTAATTCTACCCATATTCAAATTACATGTTTATATATTTCACGGGATTCTGGCTCTTACCATAGAAGGCTGAGACATCTTTCCCAATGTATGTTGTATGTTCATCTTCAACGCCCAGAAATTCACACCGTCCAATGTGTTGTGGGTCTTCTGTGTATTTCCAATCGACAGGATTATAGACTTCTTCCACAATACCATTAACAATGGCGAGAACGTGAGTAGCCTTTCTTGCTCTGGTTATATCTACCTTCCAATACTTACGGGTCATCTCATAAAGATTCTCCCTTTTCACTTTCCCTACTTTTACACACATAATGCGGTCTTCGGGATTTGGTATAAGTGCTTCCTGATTCATATTATTCCCTGTCATAGTGGTTTTCGATATAGTTCTCATTCTTGCCAATAGCCAAAAGTATGACAATCATCAACAGTGGTGTAGCCAGAAGACTCAGAAGAACCCAAACTACCACACTGCGGTTTCGCTTTTGCGCCATGACTGCAACCAGTACATACAAGCCAACAATTATGCCGATGACGAATAAAAGACCTATGATGAAAGCAATCATAAATAATCCTTCATTCCCACTTGAACGGTCATAGTCGTATGTGCTAAATGTATTGTCATCTATAGACTCCACGGCTTCTTCTTCGACATTATAATCTTTTAGTTGGAACTTTATCTTGAATGCAGGATGCCCATAATCATCTTTAGTCTTGTAATAATGATAGTTGCGACTATGTTCGTAAGCAGGGATATCCAGCTTTTTAGTCATTCCAGAGGCAATACTCACCCGTCTGGTAAACTCTTGATAATCCAGTTCGTTGCCTGACATATCAAGATAGGTTATCAGGAATATAACATTCTTGATTTCTTCACTTGAATTGTTTTTCAAAGCCAGTGTGCCGCTGCTATCTAACCAACTTTGTTCATATGACACCATTGTGATGTCCTTTTCTAAATCCTTGTTGGCTGCAAATGATACTACAGCCATAAATATGCCCAAAAGAGCTAATGCAAATCTTCTTGTTGCCATATCTTTGAAATTTATTGTATTTACCTATAATGATGCTTATTGGGAATATATCTTCGACCGCTACCTTGCTGACTTATGGAGTATATTGGAGTGCCTGATTGTTTTGCATGTCGGCGGTTCTCTCACATACGTTCAATGTCTTGGGCTGTCATATCTTCTGTAACAAGAGTGCCGGGAGGTGTGAGGTCTCCGAAACGAGTTTCAAAGAAGTCACATCCAGCCTCATTGTTATTGCTTAATTTCTGTATCGTTAAGAAGTTCTTTCACGTTCACTTCCAGAAGCTTTGCTATTTTGTCTAACGTCTGCAAGTCTGGTTGAATGCTGTTACTGCACCATTTGCTAATTGTTACAGGTGTCTTGCCGAGTTCATCTGCAAGCCATCTGCCAGTTTTACCTCTCTCGACAAGCACAACTTTTATTCGATTCAAGTTTGCCATGATGTTTTAATTGATTATAATTTGATGCAAAAGTATTATAATTTGGCGAGTTACACGAAGGTTTCTCTGTAAACTTCGGCTTCCGCATCATTTTTTTTCGCAAATTTTATACAACTGTAATCTTTGACTATCGTATTTGACACGAATTTGCGGACGTTTTTAAGTAACGACGCACTCTCCAAATGCCAAAATCGGAAAATTGCCGTTGTTTTCCGTGTTAATAAATGTTATCTTCACTTTACAATCGTTGGTATCTTGGATTTTTTGTTTCCATTTTGTTCCTTCTGCCTAATCCTTTAAAGAAACTATACTGAATATCAATCACTTGCAGAGTATCGGCAGGATTTCAAGAAGAAGATCATGATGGTTTTTGGCGCATGTATCTGCCTCGCTGTTGCAGAGCCCGCAGGGCTCGATCCGCTTGAAATATCAGGTAATTTTGTCATTAAGTCATTAGTCAGGTTGTCACGATTGTCATTTGTCATTTTGTCATTTTCAAAACTAAAATAGGTGGTCCAGAAACTTAATAGGTGGTCCAGAAACTTAAGAGGTGGTCCAGAAATACTATCAGTAACTTGAAGTTCTTAAACATTGTGGACTCGCTGCGCCCACAATCATTAAGAGGAAATTAAACGAAAATAGGAGGAAAACGAAGCCGTTTTCCTCCTATTCGATTTATACCTATTTATTTTATTGGAATGTAGCGAACTTGCAGTTGGTGAGTTTAACACCGTCGCCAGCATCGATGTCTTTATCCTTCTGGGTGTAGAAGAAGGTGCCAAGCGAGATAGTATATACGAATATCTCAAAGATGTGCTACCTGCCAATAAAACGGAAGAGCAACAACTTCGCTATGTAGGCAGACTATTAGTAGAATTAAATGAAGAAAAACAGATAGACAGAATAGGGTTGAGGTGGATATTGAAAGACTATAATCGGTCGGTTTAATCATAATCCGACCGAAAAATCCCCAATCCGACCGAAAATCCGACCGTTTGATGATGTTCCGACCGAAAACAGCCCAATAGAACGGTATGTCTGACACACAGATATTCAATACAAACCCAAAGAAAAGGAAATATGTTATTAGGAAACAAGATAAGGTCTCTAAGAGACGAACAAGGAATATTGCAGCGCCAAGTAGCTGCATACTTAGAAATAGACACACCCATGTTCAGTAAGATTGAGCGTGGCGATAGACGAGCCAAAAGAAGTCAAGTAATTCAAATGGCAACATACTTCAAAGTGGATGAAAAGGAAATGCTCACCCTTTGGCTTGCTGATAAAATTCTAAGCGATTTAGAGGGTGAAGATGAATTGAAACTTACAGCCATTGAAACAGCAAAAGACGAGTTAATGGATGTTAATCGCTAATTTGCAGCAAACAGTTCATCTTCTGATATAAACAACACGAGATTGATTTCTTGCATACAATGGGAACTTTATGGTATCATTTACGCTTGATGCTGTAAGGTTTCTTTTGATTTATAGATACTTACAAAATATATACTGGTTCAAGCGTGAGTCGTCTTGTTGTCCGTCCCACACATCGAGGCTCTAGCACTGCCTATCTAAGTAAGCAAAGCAACATTTGGTAGTAAGCATAGATTCTTTTTAGTAAGCTTCTTTATCGATAATAGTATGGTAAATTATCGACAGTAATAGATAATAAAATGGCTCTTAACCTCCTTAAAAAAGACTTTTAGTTTCATTGCCAGTACCACTTAGGTGAAACTCCAGTACCACCCAAGTGGTACTAAAAGTGGTACTGGGATACTTGTTTTATCCACTTATATAACTTGCAGGATTCAACTATATTTTCTAAAATCAACATTTATGGTTAACTATCTGTAATTTGTAAATAGTTTTAGCAGACTGCAATAATAAAATATCAGTTAATTATTTATATTTACTTACCTTACGTTTCATCCATTTAGCCATAATTTCCATAGAGCCAAGATTTATGCTTATCCCCACTAAATTACCACAGAGTCTCCATCTATTCGGGAAAAAGACCACAATCAGCTATCAAAAAAACGCAGTAATACTTCGTTCGGAACAGAAGTACTACTGCGTCTTTTTTGATATCAGATATTTTTAGTTATTATTTTGCGTAACCAGGGTTCTGACTCCAGTTGGTATTAACATTCAAGATAGACTCTGGTATAGGGAATATACGGCGAGTCTTGTCGAAGTTAGCATGAAGAACACCCGACTCATCAACATGAGATTTCTTATGGAAACCATATTCGCTCTCGAATGTGCCAAAACGAATCATATCGTTGCGACGCCAGTTTTCATCAAAGAACTCACGAGCGCGCTCATCGAGGAGTTCCTTCAACGATGGATTATGATCCAAAGTTGGTGCACCTGCATATGATCTAATCTGATTGAACAACGACTGTGGAGTATCGCCATTGGTAGCAGTAGCACCACGGGTAATAGCCTCAGCCTTTGTCAAAAGGATATCGGCAAAACGGAAAATAGGTACATCGTTAGATTGGTTACGACCATTCTTGAAGTCGTCATCAATGACAAACCACTTAACCGACTTATAACCCTGCGACCATCCCTTAACATCCTTACCAACATTATTTGTAGCCACACCATTAGATGTTTGCTGTTTGGTTTCTTTATCGTATGTTGGACGAAGTTCAATATCCTTGGTGAGTACTACGTTCTCTCCCTTATACTGGAACGGAGTTGTGGTCTTGTTATAGTTAGCGTCAAACATATAAATTTGACCAGCCAAGACATGATCCTTACGAGTATCGCCAGGAAGTGCCATCAGAATGTCTGACATCTCTGGAGTAATCGAGAAGTTACCACCTACAGAGTTTGACAAAGGCATTCCGTAGTAGCTATCGAAGCTACCCTTAGCCTGTCGCCATGTGCGAGGACGTCCATAATTCATACCTGTAGCCTCTGTGGTATGATAAGGCATAGCATAGATAAAGTCCTTAATCTGAACACCATTGTTAGGATAGAACTTAGAGCGATAGCCATTAGAACCAGCAGCAATATCAAACACGCCACTCTTGATGATTTCATCGCACCACTTCACACAATCGTTGAGTTTCTCATTCTTTGCTGTAGCAGCATCATACTTAGTAACATCAGCAGCTGTATAAACAGGCCAGTTGATATATAGTTTCACGAGCAAAGCTTCTGCCATCCACTTGTTTGGCTTACCATAAGTATTTTCATTATTATCTTCGGTAAGATTAGGGATGATTTCCAAGAGTTCCTTCTCTATATACTTAGCAACCTCCGCACGTGGTTTGCGTTCAATAGCCTCATCTTCAGTAGGAGTACCATCAAGAATTGGCACATCGCCATAGCTATCCATCAACAAGAAATGATAGAAAGCTCGCATTGCTCGAGCAGGAGCAATAACTGCAGGGTCGGCGCCAGGTCCACCCACTGTACGAATAGCATTGTTAGCCTTTGTTATACCAGCAGCCAAATCGCCATACCAGCCAAGACTTGCATCTGTGTAACTGAACATGTGTGTACAAGCATGAGCATAGGTACCATCATCGTAATAGTCGCCATCAAAGCTTATGCTCACCCATTCGTCAGATGATAGCGCCATAGCCTCCATATAGCGGCGGCCCAGAGCACCACGGAACTGATAATAAACATCTGCCATCAAAGCATTTGTAGCAGCTTCGGAGGTAGGATATGTCACATATTTAGAATTAATGTCGACATCAAGGTCGGTACAAGCCGTTGTAGCCCCAATCAATCCTGCCGCCAATAGATATTTTATATTTAGTCTCATAATAGTAATCTAATTAAAAGTTAACCTTTACGCCCAAAATGAAAGAACGAGTATGAGGATAGAAAGTCTCACGCTTGTCGAGTCCTGGCTCCAAACCTCCGAGGTTGATGTCAGGGTCTAAGCCCTTGTAGCCAGTAATGGTAAATACATTCTTAGCAGTTCCATATACCTGCACGCTCTTGAGCCAACCATCGAGATTATCGAATGTGTAAGCCAACGAGAGAGTAGAAAGACGGAAGAAGCTACCATTCTCGAGATAGCGATCAGAAGGATAATAGTATGTATTATCGCTTGTAAAATATTTATCCTTAAGTGCATCAGCAAGCACATTCTTACCTGCCGACAAGAGAGCCTTGTTGCTATAGTGAGCACGTGTAGCGTTCATTATCTTGTTACCAATGTTGCCCTGGAAGAATGCTGTCAACGCCCACTTCTTATATGTAAGGGTATTGTTCCATCCGTAGGTAACCTTTGGAAGAGCGCAACCAACCTTTGTCTTGTCTTTCTTTTCAGGAGTTGTTGTCACTTCACCTGTACGCTCACCAGTCGTTGCATCATGTACATAGTATGTAGACTGTCCGTGATCATTATAGCCAGCCCACTCATATGTCCAAAAAGTACCGAGCGATTCGCCTTCCTTGATACGCTCTACTTCACCATTTGAAGAGATACCACCGATATTAGGGTCTCCCCAATCCTTATAGTCTACAGAGAATTTCTTATTTGAAAGCTTGTCCACCTTATTCTTGTTGTGAGCAAGGTTTACTGTTGTCTGCCATGTAAAATCCTTAGTCTTTACAGGAACAGCGTTGATGGTAAGTTCGATACCTGTATTGGTGATATCGCCAACATTGGCATTCATATAACCTACAGGATAGATATTTGTAGAAACATCATAGCTCCAGATAAGGTCAGAAGTCTTCTTGCTATAGAATTCGATGCTACCACTCAAGCGGCTGTCGAGGAATGCAAAGTCAACACCGACATTGAACATCTTGGTTGTTTCCCACTTCAAATCCTTATTACCATTCTGTGTAGCCTCAATCTTTGAATAAGTAACGCCATTGTAAGTAAAGCTACTACCAGAGTTCAATCCAAAGAGAGTGTAAGCAGAATAAGCACCGAAGCCAAGAGCATTACCACTAACACCATAACCAGCACGAAGTTTCAACTGATCGAAGATGCCATCCTTCATGAATGATTCTTCTGCGATGTTCCATGCAGCAGATACAGATGGGAAGGTACCCCAACGATTGTTTGCGCCAAATACAGAAGAGCCATCACGACGAACTGTAGCCTGCAAGAGATACTTGCCATCGTAAGAATAGTTAGCACGACCATAGAAAGAAATGTTGCGAACAATTTCCTCAACACCACTATCAACATCGCTCATACCATTAATGAAGTTACCATAAGCAAGATTCTTAAATCCAAGTTGGTCATTATAGAAATTGTAAACAGAAACACCAAAGCCGTCATTGTTTACACGCTCTTCCCAAGAGTAACCTGCCATAAGAGAAAGCTTATGAACCTTTGCCAAGGTAAGGTCGTAGTTAAGATAGGTTTCGAAAGTCTGATCGTGTCCCAGACGGGTATCGCGATGAGCCTTACCCTTGGTGCCACCATAAGGAAGCTGTGACAACGAGCTGTTATAATAGCTATAAACTTTCTGCTTGCTGTTGTAAGAATAGTTAGCATTCAAAACAAGACCATCGATGATATTGAGCGAAGCCTTACCTATATATTGCATGCGTCTCCACTCAAACTCGTTAGAGTCTTCGTTGATCATAGAAAGAGGGTTATAGTTCTGAGAACCTATATCGCTCTTAAACCATGAACCATCTTCGTTGCGTACAGGATTGGTAGGCGAATAGTAGTTCATAGCATCAAGTACCGATTCACCATTTCGACCTACAGGCACACCTTTGTGTACACCTCTCATGGCATTAATACCTGCAGAAAGAGTCAATCTGTCTTTCAACACCTTTGTGGTGATGAGAGCGCGACCATTTACTCTATTCATTTCTGTACCACGAATCACACCATCATGATCGATATAGTTCAAGCTGGCGATATACTTTGTCTGCTTATTACCACCACTAATAGAGAGGTTGTGATTATGGCTAACACCTGTGCGCAACACCTCATCTTGCCAATCGGTATTTGCACCTTCGTCCTCAACAACTTCGCCCGAAGCACGAAGTTCAGCAGCCGAAGCCATATCAAGAGTCTTCAAAGCGTTGTCGAAAGCTACATATCCATTATAGCTTACATTGGTCTTTCCTTCAGTACCTTTCTTTGTGGTGATGATGATTACGCCATTGGCAGCCTTAGAACCATAGATGGCGGTAGCTGTAGCATCGCGGAGCACATCGATAGACTCTATATCATCTGGTGCAACCATAGAGATATCCATACCTGGAATACCATCAATAACATAATATGGTTGCATAGCTTCACCCTCACGAAGAGAAGATGAACCACGAAGCGTTATGCTTGACGAGCCGTTAGGGTCGCCTGATGACGAGATAACAAGACCTGCAACCTTTCCTTGCAACATCTGTGCAGGGTCGGTATATACGCCTTTATCAAGGTCTTTTGCATTAACGGTAGTGATAGAAGAGGTAACGTCCTTACGGCGCATAGTACCATAACCAACTACTACGACTTCATTGAGAGTAGCATCGTTTGCTGATAGAGTAACGCTCTGACCTGGAGTGATGACTTGAGATTCATAACCAATGTAGGATACTTTCAGTTTCGCATTAGGCTTTGTTGTCTTCAGGGTGTAGCGACCATTTACATCAGTCACAGTACCATTAGAGGTACCCTGTTCCAATACGGTAACACCTATCAAAGGTTCGCCGTTGGCATCTTTGATAACGCCCGACTTTTGGCTTTGTGCCATAGCTGCTGTACTACAAAGCAAGAGGGAGGCTGAGAACATAGTCTTCAGCAAGCCCGCTTTAGAATGGTTTCGTACTTTTAGCATAACTGTTAATTTTTTAGGTTTATTATGGGTTAAAATATGAGTGCAAAGGTAAAGACTATATATTTCTACTTGGTGTAGATAGTTTTTCAATAAAGTTACAATACTTCCAAACTACTGTCTGTAACATTCTGTGTAGTGATTTTCTTACCTTGTGTAGGCAAGAACTTGGTATCGCGGCATGGACGAAGGTCTATCTGTCCGCCCTCGTAGTTAGTGACTTTCTTATTGAAAAGTCTTACATTATTAAAATATATGTTGTTCACTTTTCCTTTCTCGTCACCACCCACGAAGCATCCATTCTCGCTAACAGCGGTGATATTATTAAAAAATATGCGACTCACCTCACCACATCTGCCCTTAGTTTCCCCCTTTGGGAAACGCCAATTGGCATCTTTATGGTTGCCATTAGCACGAGGATAGCTGGTTACATAGATAGGTTCTGCTTGTCCCCACCACACATCGCTCCATAGTTGGCAATCCATTTGGATATTCGAGAACACAACGTCTGTCACAGTTCCTTCATCACGATTCTGTATGCCAAGTCCTCGGTTGGAGCGTGTTATGATACAGTTGTCGAACACCACATTATATATAGAGTCCATATTCTCGCTGCCTATCTTTATAGCGCACGAGCGGCTTGTCATCACGCAGTTTGTAACCGTGATATCATGGCATGAGCCATAAGCCTCATACTCACGACGATTCTTCAAACAGATACAGTCGTCGCCCGAGGTTATATGACAGTTGCTTATTCTAACGTTCTTGCTATGGTCGAGGTCTATACCGTCGCCATTGCGAATTTTCAGGTTGTTAAGTAGGTTTATACCATCAATTACAGCACCATTGCATCCAATAAGATGCACAGTCCAATAGGCTCCATCGTGGATGGTAATATCGCGGATAGTAAGATTGTCTACACCAAAGAGTGTAAGCACATGTGGACGAGGATCGAAGGTTGTTACAGGTTTAAGCTCATAAGAATCGTGCAGCTCCTTACCCATAAAGGCAACACCATTGCCATGGATAGTTCCCTTACCCGTAATAGATATATTCTTAGCATCCTTGGCGTATATCCACATCATGCCTTCACCTCTATTCTCGCCAAAAGCGCTTAGCTTATAGATGCTTTCGTCGGGATTAGCTTTCCATACAGAGTTTGCCTCTAAAACAATATTAATATTAGACTTCAATTCTACAGGACCAGAAATAAAAGTGTGATTGGTAGAAAAGACAACATTACCACCACCAGCTTCAGAACAAGCATCAATAGCTTTCTGAATAGCCGATGCGTCATCACTCATGCCATTACCTTTAGCACCAAAGTCCATAACGACATAATCTTTGGCAAATAAAAAAAATGGTATTGCCAAAAACATGGCGATACACAAGGTAACTCTTTTTATCATGAAAGTCTGTTTTCGTTAATTTTGGGGTCGTAGTAAATCTTTAGGTTTAATAACCGTTGCTAATTTAAGCAAATTTATTAAAAGTAACAAGCAAAATGTAATTTATTTTATCTTTCAACCCGTTATTTTAACAATTACCTTAGTATAAAGCACTAAAAAAGGTGTATCAAACACTCATAACAACACGAATGTTTGATACACCTTATTATATATATTGAGCTTGAGAATTAATCAATCTCTTCGTCAGCCTCGTAGCCACCCATCTCGCGGATAGCGTTCTTAAGCATTGTATACTGCTGGTAGAGGTTGTTAACAGCCTCTTCACCTTTAGTATAGTCGTGCATAGGAGCCTTGAGGAAGAAGCTCAAGAAGCGCTGGATGCCATAACGACCAGCACGAGCAGCAAGGTCGCTCAACAATGTGAGGTCGAGGAGCAATGGGGCTGCAAGGATAGAGTCGCGGCAAAGGAAGTTGATCTTTACCTGCATTGGATAGCCCATCCAACCAAAGATATCGATATTATCCCAGCCTTCCTTGTTATCGTTGCGAGGAGGATAGTAGTTGATACGCACCTTGTGATAGTATTGTGTATCCTCATCGTTGCCATGTCCATAAAGGTCTGGCTGTACGTCTGGCTTCAAGATTGTTTCAAGTGTAGAAAGCTTGCTCACTTCCTTAGTGTGGAAGTTTGCCGGCTCATCAAGAACAAGACCATCGCGGTTGCCAAGAATGTTGGTAGAGAACCAACCATTCAAACCAAGGCAACGAGTACCGATAATAGGAGCAAAACCACTCTTTACAAGAGTCTGGCCAGTCTTGAAGTCCTTACCTGCGATAGGCATCTTGGTCTTTTCTGCCAATTCCCACATAGCAGGAATATCAACAGTTGTGTTTGGAGCACCCATGATGAAAGGAGCACCCTCAACCAAAGCTGCATAAGCATAACACATGGAAGGAGCAATGTGCTCACGGTCGTCAGCCTTCATAGCCTCTTCAAGAGCTGCCAATGTGCCGTGTACCTTCTCGTCCTCAGGAACGTAGATTTCGGTAGATGCTGCCCAAATCACAACGATACGAGCACAACCGTTCTTCTCCTTGAAGTCGCGAATATCTTGACGCAAAGCCTCAACCATTTCCCAACGAGTCTTGCAGTCCTTGACATTATCACCTGTCAAACGCTTGGCATAGTTCTTATCAAACGCAGCCTTCATTGGAACAATCTGCTCCAATTCGTCCTTAACAGGATTGATATCCTTTTCCTTCAATACCTCGCAGTACATTGCAGACTGATAAGCATTCTGTGGATATACATCCCAAGTACCAAAGACGATGTCATCGAGTTTAGCCAACGGAACGATATCTTGATAGTGCAGGTACTGCTTTTCGTCACCACGTCCAACACGAATCTTATCGTACTGAGTCATTGAACCTACAGGCTTTGTCAAACCCTTGCGAGTCATCAATACACCTGTCATAAATGTGGTAGCAACGGCACCACAACCTACAACCATAATACCAAGTTTACCTTCAGCTGGCTTTACATTGTTTTGTTTCATTACCGATTTTTAATAGTTATTAGAATAATGTTCGGCAAAGATAGCAAAAAACCTTTATAAAAAGTAAGTTTTCGCATTTTAATATCCATAAATTTAGATTTATTAGCTTATTAGCAAAGGCATTTAGCCATTAATCTATATCTATTATAGGAATCTTCAACTTTGTTTGCGCAAACGCATGGCAATATTATTGCATAATACCGCATACATATTCATATTTATAACATCGAAATGATATTTTGTCACATATTTCTGCAATTATCTTGCAATTTATTTGATTGTTTGCAAATAATGTAGTATTTTTGCATCCACAAACGCATAAACATACAGCTATGAAGGTAAAGAACAGCAGAATGGAAGCTCTTAAGCTTATCATATCAAGCAAAGAGCTTGGAAGCCAAGACGAAGTTCTAAGAGAACTGGAGAAAGAAGGATTCAAACTTACTCAGGCAACTCTTAGCCGCGACCTCAAACAACTAAAAGTGGCTAAGGCTGCAAGCATGAATGGTAAATACGTATATGTATTGCCAAACGAAACTATGTACAAACGTGTACACAAGCCATTGCCTGCAAGCGAAATGATGCAGATGCCCGGTTTCGTTTCTATAAACTTCTCTGGCAACATGGGCGTAATAAGAACACGTCCTGGATATGCAAGTTCCATAGCCTACAACATCGACAATGGCGACATCCCTGAGATTCTCGGAACAATAGCTGGCGATGACACTATTTTCATCGTTACCAAACCTGGTGCAAGGGAAATTGATATCATCGATGGACTGAGAAACATCATGGAATTCAGATAATGAGCCAAAAAAAAGAGGGAACTCACGACATACACCTTATTATATATATAGACAACAAGGATATAAATTATAAAATAGGATAATGGAAGAAGTTAAAGTAATGGTGGCTGATGAGAGTCATATAAAATATATCGACACCATTCTAACAACAATTGCAGAAGCTGCCAAGAAGCGTGGTTCGGGCATCGCAAAGCGCTCGCCTGAATATGTTGCCACAAAGATGCGCGAAGCTAAGGCTGTTATAGCTCTGCAAGGTGACAAGTTTGCAGGCTTCAGCTACATCGAGACTTGGGGCAACAAACACTACGTAACAACATCGGGATTGATAGTTCACCCAGACTTCAGAGGTATCGGACTGGCAAAGCGTATCAAGAACCTCACATTCACACTTGCCCGACAGCGATGGCCACATGCTAAGATATTCTCTCTCACCTCTGGCTCTGCCGTGATGAAGATGAACACTCAGTTGGGATATCTGCCTGTTACATTTGCCGACCTTACAGACGACGAGTCTTTCTGGCGTGGCTGCGAAGGGTGTATAAATGTAGATGTGCTGAAGGTTGTATAAATGTAGATGTGCTTCATCGCACAAACCGCAAATATTGCATCTGCACCGCCATGCTCTTCGACCCTGAAGAGCATCTGCCAATAAAACTTCCAAAGGAGGTTATCGCTCGTATCAGAGCTATTGACGGTCCTTCTTGCGAGCTCGAAGGTTAATCATTGGCAAAACATTTCAACAACAAAACAACAATAAAAATCAACTTAATAAATATATAGTTATGGCAAACAAGAAAGTTGTAGTCGCATTCAGCGGCGGACTTGACACTTCATACACAGTTATGAAACTCAAGGAAGAAGGATATGATGTATATGCTGCATGTGCCAACACAGGTGGCTTTTCTGCAGAACAGCTGAAGACCAACGAGGAGAATGCTTATAAGTTGGGAGCTAAAGCATACGTTACTCTCGACGTTACCCACGAATACTACGATAAGTCATTGAAATATATGATTTTCGGTAATGTATTGCGCAACAACTGCTACCCTATCTCCGTATCTTCTGAGCGTATATTCCAAGCTATTGCCATAGCTCGCTATGCTAAAGAGATTGGCGCCGACGCTATTGCTCACGGAAGTACTGGTGCGGGCAACGACCAAATACGTTTCGATATGACATTCCTCGTGATGGCTCCTGGCATCGAGATTATCACTCTCACCCGCGACAAGAAGCTTACTCGTAAGGAAGAGGTTGACTACCTCAACGACCATGGTTATTTTGCCGACTTCACCAAGCTGAAGTATTCATATAATGTAGGTATCTGGGGAACCAGCATCTGTGGTGGTGAACTCCTCGACCCTACTCAGGGTTTGCCAGAAGAGGCTTACCTTAAGCATGTAACAGCAAAGGAGCAGGAGACTACTCTCAAGATTACCTTCGACAAGGGTGAGATTGTTGCTGTGAATGGCGAGAAGTTTGACGATAAGGTTGCTGCCATTCAGAAGATTGAAGAGATAGGCGCTTCTTACGCTATTGGCCGTGATGCCAACGTTGGTGATACTATCATCGGTATCAAGGGACGTGTAGGTTTCGAGGCTGCAGCTCCTAAGCTCATCATCGAGGCTCACCGTCTATTGGAGAAGAGCACTCTTAGCAAGTGGCAGCAGTATTGGAAGGATCAGGTTGCCAACTGGTATGGTATGTTCCTCCACGAGAGTCAGTATCTTGAGCCTGTCATGCCAGACATCGAGGCTATGTTGACTTCTTCTCAGCGCAACGTCACAGGTACTGCCATCCTCAAGCTCCGTCCTTATGGGTTCGAGACTGTTGGTGTAGACTCTGACAACGACCTCACAAAGTCTAAGCTCGGCGAATATGGCGAGACTCAGACCGGTTGGACTGCCGACGAGGCCAAGGGCTTCATCAAGGTTAGCTCTACCCCATTGCGTGTATACTACGGCATGCACCCTAACGAGGAAAGATAAAAAAACAGAATAATGCTGTGTCTACTGCAACCTTTAGGTATCCACGTGCGTCAAATAATAAAACAATAACACATTATTATATATTATATTATGGCAACAGGAAAAAGATTACATCGCAGCAGCGACGATAAATGGATTGCAGGTGTCTGCGGAGGTTTTGCAGAGTATTTAGATTGGGACCCTACTCTAATACGTTTGGCATGGCTGTTTCTGACAGTATTCAGCGCAGGTTTCCCAGGTTTGCTCATCTACATATTCTTGTGGATTTGCATGCCGAAGTAATATTCTTACTTCACTCTATGGGAGCCACTAACAACTCCACACAATGATTAAAATTGGAATTTTAGGTGCTGCAGGATATACAGGAGGCGAACTTATTCGTCTCCTGTTAAATCATCCTGAAGCAGAGATAGTTTTCGCAAATAGCGAAAGCAATGCAGGCAATAGTGTTGCCGATGTACACGAAGGTCTCTATGGCGAAACAGACTTGAAGTTTACTGCCGAAATGCCTTTCGACCAGGTAGATGTCATTTTCTTCTGCTTCGGTCATGGCAAGAGCGAGGCTTTCCTTAAGGAACACAATGTGCCTGAGAAAGTGAAAATCATCGACTTGGCTCAAGACTTTCGTCTTGCTCCTCAAACTGTGGTTGCAACTCAGCAACCAACTCCAGCAGACCACGACTTCGTATATGGTCTTCCGGAAATAAATGAGGCAAAGATAGCTTCTGCTATGCATGTTGCCAACCCTGGTTGTTTTGCCACATGTATTCAGCTTGGCTTGTTGCCTGCAGCAAAGATGGGACTCATCAACAGCGACGTTAGCGTTAATGCTATTACTGGCAGCACGGGTGCCGGTCAGAAGCCTGGAGCAACAACCCATTTCTCTTGGCGTATGGGCAACATGAGTATCTATAAGGCTTTCAGCCATCAGCATGTGCCAGAGATATGCCAGAGCCTTAAGCAGACTCAGGGTTATCTCGATGCTGCCATCGACTTCATTCCTTATCGTGGCGACTTTGCTCGTGGCATCTTTGCTACTGAGGTGGTAAAGACCGATAAACCTTTGGATGAGATCGTTGCAGGCTATAAGGAATTCTACAAGGATGCCAAGTTTACTCATTATGTAGACAAGGCGCTCGACCTAAAGCAGGTGGTAAACACCAACAAATGTTTGGTTCACGTCGACAAATATGGCGACAAGCTCCTCATCACTTCATGCATCGACAACCTCTTAAAGGGTGCCGTTGGCCAAGCAGTACAAAACATGAATATCATGTTTGGAATAAACCAGACTGCTGGATTAAAACTAAAACCTTCTGCTTTTTAAGTGAAGAACGAAGAGTGAAGAGTGAAGAATCCAAATGCTTTAATAATTAAAAATGGATAGAGATAGATATAATAGGGATAAATCGCCCCTACATATAAAAAGCTTCGAATTTGCTGTTAGGATAATCAAGATGGTTAAATATATTGATTGTCCAAACAAAATGATTTCTTGTACTAACCAAGTCTTCAGATCAGGAACAGCTATCGGAGCTCTCGTCCGAGAAGCAGAATTCGCTCAGAGCCCTTTGGACTTCATCAATAAGCTACATATCTCTTTAAAAGAGTGCAACGAAACAATTTATTGGTTATAATTATTCAAAGAAACCGAATTAATCGGTGAAAAAGAATATAACAGCATGTTGGAAGATTGCAACGAACTAATTGCTATATTAGTTTCTTCAATCAAGACTGCTAAATTAAGAATTAAAAAGTGAAGCATCAAGATCCTTCACTTAACATAAAAGTTTAACCCCGAAGAGCGTGAGCTTAGAACCCTCAAAACTATTGGATTCTTCACTCTTCACTCTTCACTCTTCACTTTTCCCCAACCCCTTCTTCTACACTCCCCATCCCCTTTGCAAGCAAGCCATGGCAGAAGTTGAGCAACGACTCAACGCTATGGCAAAGAATGATAATGCTTTGAGGATAGAGCTTCAGAAGGGCAAGATGATAGGAGTGCTCATCGTTGAAGACCAAGCAGGCAACCTAAGCTACCTCGCCGCCTTCAGCGGACAGATTGGCGATAGAGACACCTTGCCCGGCTTCGTACCGCCAGTATTCTCCTATCTCTCGCCACAAGGATATTTTAAACAAGAAGAAGCCAACATCTCCGCCATCAACAAGCAGATTTCCGATATAGAAAATAGCGAAGAGTTTGCTTCGCTTAAGTTGTTGCTTGCTGATTCTGAGCGTCTATGCAAGAAGCAGATAGATGATTTCAAAACAAAGATGGCTGATGCCAAACTCCTTCGCGACAGTCGCCGACAGCAAGGTTCTTTAACTCCTGCCGAAGAGGCCCAAATGATAAAAGAGAGCCAACACCTCAAAGCCGAACTCCGCCGACTCAAAGCTCGCTGCAAGGCTGATGTTGACGCAATCTCTGCACAATACAACACCCTTGCCGACAAAATCAAAACCTTAAAGTCCGAACGCCAACAACGTTCTGACAGCCTACAGCTTCACTTAATTCAATGATACTATACGACGTATATCCTCTTTTCGATATAAATATTGTAAAGGGCAAGGGCTGCAAGGTATGGGACGACAAAGGTCAGGAATACCTCGACCTTTATGGCGGCCATGCAGTAATCAGCATAGGTCATTGCCATCCTCACTATGTGGAGATGCTGACCAACCAACTTAATGAGTTAGGATTCTATTCCAACTCCGTAATCAACAAACTGCAGGTGAAGCTCGCTGAGCGTTTAGGCAAAGCAAGTGGCTACGACGACTATCAGTTATTCCTCATCAACTCTGGTGCCGAAGCTAACGAGAATGCATTGAAGTTGGCATCTTTCACCAACGGCAGAACTCGCGTACTCTCTATAGAGAAAGCTTTCCATGGTCGTACATCTCTTGCCGTTGAGGTAACGAACAATCCTAAGATTATCGCTCCTATCAACGCTAATGGTCATGTCACCTATCTTCCTATCAACGATCTTGAGGCTTGGGAGAAGGAACTTGCTAAGGGCGATGTTTGCGCTTGCATCATCGAAGCCATTCAGGGCGTAGGTGGTTGCAACATGGTTACTCCTGAGTTTGCACAGGGCTTGCAGGCAGCTTGCAAGAAATATGGTACCGTGCTCATCTGCGACGAGATACAATGTGGCTATGGTCGTAGCGGTAAGTTCTTCGCTCATCAATGGCTCGGCATTCGTCCTGATATGATTACCGTAGCTAAGGGCATCGGCAATGGTTTCCCTATGGGTGGTGTATTGATTTCGCCTGAGTTTAAGCCTGTTTATGGTCAGCTTGGCACAACCTTCGGTGGCAACCACCTTGCATGTACTGCAGCGCTCGCCGTGCTCGATGTCTTTGAGAAAGAGAACTTGGTAGAGAATGCGCATGTGGTAGGTGAATATCTCATCAGTCAGCTCAAGGAGCTACAGAAACGCAACAGTCATATCACCGAGATTCGCGGACGTGGACTCATGGTAGGTGTCGTTCTCGATATTCCTCACAAGGAGGTTCGCAACAAGCTCATCCACGAACAGCATTGCTTCACAGGTTGCGCTGGCACCAACATCCTCCGCATTCTTCCTCCATTAATATTAAGCAAAGAAAATGTTGAGGATTTCATAACCCGCCTTGAGGCGGTGTTATAAGTGAAGAACGAAGAGTGAAGAGTGAAGAATCAAAATGCTTAACAGCTTATTATAAAGCTAATAAATTCTTCACTCTTTACTCTTCACTCATCACTTAAATATGTTTAACCGAAGATAGAGAGTTTAGAACCATAAAAACTATCGGATTCTTCACTCTTCACTCTTCACTCTTCACTTAATCTATGAAAATTTCTATCATTGGAGCTGGAGCCATGGGCGGTGCCATGGTCGAAGGACTCTTGCAGAGCGAGAAGTTTCTTCCTTCCGACATTACTGTCTCTGACCACAATCAGCCAGTTTTAGACCACTTTGCAAGCAAAGGAGCAAGCGTAACATTAGACAACCAGCTTGCCGTAGATGGTACCGACATCGTATGCGTAGTGGTAAAACCATGGTGCGTAGAGAAAACACTAAAGGGCATCAAGGATGCTCTCGACTATAAGAGCCAAAAGCTCGTTGTTGTGGCAGCAGGTGTTCCTTCTGCCGAAATCAAGCAATGGCTCGATAAGGATGGTTGCACACCAACTTTCTTCCTCGTAATGCCAAACATCGCCATAGCCTACAAGCAGTCTATGACTTTCATCACTCCTGTAGACGCATCGGCAACAGAAATAAAGCAGATAACCGACATCTTCGACGAACTTGGCGAAAGCCTCATCATGGAAGA
>HF994153.1 GCA_000436915.1 Prevotella sp. CAG:1092
GTAATGATGGAAAGTATGCAAAAAACACCCTTAAGAATGGAAATCAGGCCCATCATGTTGTTGGTAACGAAACCCCAATTGCCTGCAAGAAATTAGAACAATATGGAATTGACATAAATGACCCTATGAATGGTATTTTTCTACCATCATCCGACAGAAGCGGCCTTAGGGGAGTTATTCATCGCGGTCGTCATAAGCAAGAATACTATGAATACATAGAACAAATGTTCTCACAATGTAAGAGTAAGAAAGATTGCTATGAAGTATTAGACAAAGTAAAATCCGATTTATATAAAGGCAAAATAAAACTATATAAAGAAGGAACAAATAAGGTAAATAAAACATTTAGAACAGTATCATAATGAATATATATAAATTATATAGTACGAACAATAACTATAAAACAATAGCATACGATGGAACACCTTTGATGTCTTTTCTTGAAGACTTCAATTTTGACGATTATGAATCCATACGTAAATTCAATTATCATTGGGAAAACTCTGATAAGCCTATCAGTGATTGCCCTTTCTTAATTGGTGCAATTCCTGTTATTAGGAAATCTGCAATCCCTAAGATTCGTCCAGCCATTTCTTCTGATTTGGCTTTATTAATTGATATTCTTGTTGAAGGTGAACCTTTTGTCATCCTCCTTGCCAAGAACATCCTTGAAGATGTTTTGGATGAGTCAAAGTCTATCATAAACAGATTTTCTGATGGAAGAATAATGAATATAGAGAAGTATGTGTTTAAGAAAAATAGAACATACCCGCCAATATTTAAAATTAGTCAACTTCCAACCTTTACGTTTATGACGGATGAATTTTCCGAAGCTATTTCTGAGGCTAATTTAACAGGTATAGACATGGAAAAATGTGAAGTAAAAGCAAAGTGGCTTTTTTAACTTCTACCATTATCCCGAAGTAATGACAACAATTGGCACTGGATAGTAGTAACTTAGCATACAAAAGAACATGAATGATATAACAACAATGAAACATGGTTGATTGATATGCTTTGAAGATACCCTTAACATGCTGATACCAAGACTATTTTGAATTTAGAAAGTTGAACTATTTTAAAAGTAACAAAACAAAATCATTAAAGACAATGTAGAGTTAAAACTAAAAATTACAATTCTTTATGATATGAAAAAAAATTCGTTACAATTAATAAATGAGGCATTAAGCGAATACAATAAGCGCTACAATACATCATTTAACCTTTTATCCAAATATCCCCTTTTCCCAAAAGAAAGAGAATGTGGGTATAATGTTTCATGGCCTGGTAATAATCATGCTGGTGTATATTTTGTCATGACAAAAGATGATGAAATTCTATATGTCGGTCAATCTAAAAATATTGGGAAAAGATTAAACGACCATTTCCCTCCTCAAAATAAAGGATTATCAAAAATATGTACGTTTAAGGAAAAATGGAGAAAAGATCCGAATTATTTATATGTTGCCACTACCCCTAACGATGCAATATGGGAAAGATTATCTTTGGAAGAATTTTTGATACAAAAACTTAATCCAATTGATAATACACAAGGGAAAAATGACTAAACTTCCTTGCACAATAATATACCTTTGCTAAACGAAAAATAAAGAATTTTTATGAGAAAGATTTTATTACTTCTTGTTGTGATTATATCAACAGTTACGACCTATGGTCAGAATATGGCTAATAAGGAAAATGTAATAAATCAAATGAATTATTGCATAAACAGCCTTACAAACATCATTCATAACAAGTCTATGCCTGTTTTAGACCATGAGTCAGACCAATTGGTAAACAATCTGACAATGGAACAGATTATCGGTCTGTACGAAATCAATAATTTCAGAACAGACCTGATGGATGCAATAGGAAGATTCGGCATTACAGAAGAAGAGCGTAAAATAATGAGACGCATTCAGTCCATAAAGAGAGATAATATGAAATGGTCTGCTCTTTCAAATGCCTTAAACCCAACTATGCTTCTGACTGGCAACGGTCCAGGTTTTGGACCACAAATGGCTTTTCAGACGCTTTTGACCGCAGCGCGTTCTGTTGTTGAGTACAAAACTATGCAAGGAGAACAAAACATCGAAGAATTGCAAGCGATGTGGGATTTGCGTAAGGAAGACTTGCAAACCATTATCGACCTAAGGAAGTCGGCACAAGGAATTATTTTTGAGCTATACAACAAATACAAGCTCAGCGAGAACGATAGATTAACAGAATCTACAGCTACTCTTTTAAATGAATATTTAACAGAAACTGATGCAGCCAAACGTGTAAGAATTTTACAAGATAACTACAATACATATAGCAAAATTCCAGAATATTACTATCATCTTGGAATGGCATATGTAGACTGCAATAATTATGCTTCTGCAAAACAATTATTTCAGGTTTACTTGAATATGTATAATAAAGCGCCGATTCTTCGCTATGATGAAAGAAGTGGCTGCATAGCGTTGACAATGCTGACATACGACAAGACATTGAACGCAGCCGAAAAAGAGAAACTGATAGAAACTGCCATAAACAATCTTCCAAGCAATAGCGCTGCGATATTGCAATGCGCTATGGTATACATATATGAGCTTAGAAACTATGAGAAAGGTTTTCAGCTATTAAGGGCAGGATTGGATGACCAGAAAGCAACTGACAGGGATATATTATTTATGGCTGCAGCCAACTTAATTCCATGTCTGAACGCTAATTCTAAAACTTATAAAGCCATATGTGATACGTTCTTAAATTCTCAGTATATCAGTTTAGGCTCCTACCTGACATTCAAAATATATAGCCATAAAGATGCATGGCAATATATAAATGATGTTCTGGCATTTTCTGAATATACCAAAAGGACATGGTACACTTTATGGCTTGGGAAAAAGTTCAAGCAGAGTTTCTGCTTAACTATTCCAGAAAACATTTCCTATGATTCTAATGATATTCTTGTATATTTGGAAGACCATTCTGATGATATGTTGACAATAAGGCAACTATCTCCGGAATACTTGAATTCAATTTCAGAAGATGATATAAACGACGTAAATTGTTTTAAATCCAACAAAAATCTAAAATATCTATTTGTTGAGACTATTATCCCTGGTACATATAAGCTCAAAGAAGATATTGATTTAGAGAAAATAAAAGATGAAACATATCCAAGATTAAGCGAATTTACATTAACGGAAGATGACATCGAAGATATAATAGATTTCTGTAAAGATTTCGAGACTGAAGACAAAAACACAAAGATAGAATATGCTATTCCTAAAAAAGCCCCAAAGACTTTGGTTGATATTGCCGACCAAGCAATGGGTAATAATACTCTGTATAATATAATTAGGCCTACACTGAAAAAATGTCTCTTGGAAAAGGTTACATTTATTGGTGACACCTTAGCATTTAAGCCATATCACTCAAAAGCACAAAATGGATACTACATAAGAATAGTTCTTAATAATGGTCTCCAGGTGATGTATAAATACAACGAGGAAAACAAAGAGTTAGAATCATATTTGTATTCAACAACTAAAGGCACAACTTATGCAAGCTCTGAAGCAAAGGTTGAATACACAAGCAAAACGGTAGTTGAAGAACCGTCATGGTTTAGTAAGATATGGAATTCCATATTCTCATCCGATGATGCCGAACAAGAAAAACAACAGAAACAAGACAATCAAGAAGTAAAAGAAAAAAAAGACACAGATGACGAACCATCGTGGTTTAGCAAGACGTGGAATTCCATATTCTCTTCCAACGATGAAAAATATGGTGAAGATAAAGAAATAAAAAATGAAGAAAAAGCGACAAATAAACAACAAAAAAGCAAGAAGAGCTAACGTGGATTTGATAGAAAAATATACATCTGTTTGGTTTTAAACAATGTCTGAAACTTAGATTATATGATTAGATATAAGTTTTTAATTCTTATCGTTTTAGTAATTCTATACTCCCCTCAAGCCAGATGTCATGCCGGTTGGGGAGAGCATCATGCTGATATAATTGCTGTACTCGGATTTGAAGATTCTCCACAATTAAGAAGTTGGACAAAATTAATAAGCTCTGACATGATAGATAAGCATGAACCTTTCTATAGTAGGTTCAAGCAAAAACATCCTGGTTTCAGATGTAAACACAGATTGTTCTTTCATTGGGGATACAATGCTGAACCCTGGAATCCATCCTTAGGAGCAAAGGTTAAAGAGTATTGTAATCGCTTGCAATCTCAAAACAAGAAAAGAAGAATATCTTTGAATGACACTATAAAACAATTCAAAGAAGAAATCAAATGTGAACAAAAGAGACGCAACAGGTTAATTAACAAAGAAACAGAAAACACGTTTGGTTTTGGTCATGGAGGTAAAGAGGCAAAATTTGCTTCGTTCTTTGCTTCATTTGCATATAATGTCCACTTAATAGGTGATTACACTTCTGACAATACAGATCTTGAAGGATTACAAAAACTAGAAAATATAATAGGTCTTATAGTAAAAGACTTGCAGAAAATAGACTATGTGAGAGCACGAGATATTAAGAAAGGAATTACAAATATTAACAAAAGATATGTGGGGCCCCAGAAAAAAGCAGATGTATTGCTAAAATATTTAAAAAAAGAAGTTCCTTCATTTGTAAAAGAGGCACAGAATGGATATATATACAGAAGATTGGGGAAAAAAGGTTTTAAGTTTAGAAAATAACAAAAGCAACAATAGTGTTCAACCATTTTACAAGCTTGGTTAAGTATCTTGGGTTATCAGTGACTATCGAATGACAGACGGATTACTAAGAAGGTGATAACAATACCTATCATGAATAATAACCAGAACCACGGACATGGCAACCGAGGTGACACCATCATACTTGTTGTATCGTCCTGTCTATAGATATATCGTAGAGTATCATCAGGAACTCCATAATGCCAGTGGCTTCGTAAATTAGTCAAATACAGATGGATGAACAGGCAAAGAAATATATAGACAGTCAGTCATCGAGCTTCTATAATACATTGCTGAAAAGATGTATGGGGAGAGGGCATAAAAAGACGAAGTATCTTTTCAATCCTCGGATAACCGAGGAATGGAGAGAAGGAGGGACTTTGGTTGTTGGCATCAATCACTGGTGTAAGCAAGAGGTGTGTGAGCATTATGCAGACTGTGTTCTGAACAGCAACAGCAGGAAGTATGACAAAATATGCCAATGGGCAGTCAGTGAAGTGGATGATACGACAGGGTATGACTTGCGGTATACCACTTACGAAGCCTTTAATTGCTATTTTAGTGGTTTTATGGGTTATGAGTCTTTCAAGGAATTCCTTCTCTATATAACCGGGACACAAGACTGTATGGAACCTGAGGAGCAGAAAAGATATTGGAATAATCTTGCGTTCTATAATTATATACAGCATTTCACGAAAATGAGTCTTACCCATACAAGTATG
>HF994154.1 GCA_000436915.1 Prevotella sp. CAG:1092
CCTTCTTTTCCAAAGATGTAGTATTTGTTCTCAGGCAATTCGGCTGGTGTAAACCATGCCATATTCTCTACCAAGCCCAAGATTGGCACATTCACCTTCTCGTTCATATACATGTCGATACCCTTGCGAGCATCTGCCAAAGCCACCTTCTGAGGGGTGCTCACGATTACAGCACCTGTTATAGAGAGGGTCTGCAAAAGTGTGAGGTGGATATCTGATGTGCCTGGAGGAGTGTCGAGGATGAAATAGTCGAGGTCGCCCCAGTCGGCATCTGCGATGAGCTGCTTCAATGCGCTTGTTGCCATACCTCCACGCCACAAGGTTGCGGTATCAGGGTTTACGAAGAAGCCTATAGACAACAGCTTTACTCCATATTTCTCAATAGGCTCTATGAGCTGTCGCCCGTCTTTCTCTACTGCGTATGGGCGCTCTTCTTCCACACCAAACATCTTTGGCATCGACGGTCCGAAAATATCGGTATCGAGCAATCCTACCTTATACCCCAACTTTGCCAAAGCCACGGCAAGGTTGGCAGAAACGGTACTCTTGCCCACTCCACCCTTGCCTGAGCTTACAGCGATGATATTCTTCACCTCTGGCAATAGTTTTCCTACCTCAGGGCGTGGCTGCGACTTAAACTCCGTAACGATTTCCACTTCCACTTCTTTGCCCACATGATAGTGTTTGGCTGCCTCGGCAGCCTTTACTGTCGACTTCAAGAATGGGTCTGTATCGCGAGGGAATGTCAATATCACCTTCACCTTCATGCCGTCTATCTGAGGCTGATCGGCAAGCATATCGCTCTCTATGAGATTCTTCTTTGTACCGGGATACATAACTGTTGCCAAAGCGTCAGTTATGAGTTTTGGATATAGTGTCATTATTCTAATGTGTATATATATTATTGTATTCTTTTGCAAAGATACTCCTTTTTTCTGACTTTTATAGTCTTACCGCCATCAATTTGCCATCAAAGCGCAGATTTTTACCACTTTTCATAATTATCTCGTTTGCTATAACATCTAAAAACATTAACTTTGCAAGCAGAATCATCTTAAGAACCCAAAATCTGATTATCGTCAGAACCCAAAACCAATAACAATGAAAAAACTATTCATCGCGCTATTATCGATTTTTCTTTTCTCTTTCTTCATGCCAATATCTGCCAAGGATGTTGTGTGGTATAGTGGTCGTGGCAATGTGGAATATCGAGTGTGCAACAAGCCGTCGCCTGTGGTAAAGATTGCACTTGGCATGTTTTCGTCCGACATGAAGGCTGTCACAGGCCATCATGCTCACTCTGTAGGCAAAGCGCCTGTAGAGATATTCCAGCTCGACATGCTCACCAACAAAGAGATGAAGGAACTCGACAAGCGAAAGATTTCATATACCGACATCATCACTCGTCAGGATGCTTTTACCATCAGCATCAACCAGGGCAAGATAGTCATCGTGGGTAGCAATGGTCGTGGCACAGCCTACGGCATTCTCGAGCTCTCGCGCTTGGCGGGCGTTTCGCCTTGGATTTACTGGGGCGACGTGGTGCCTGAAAAGAAACAACATCTTGCGCTACCCGACAATTATTTCACACGCCAATATCCTTCGGTCGCTTATCGTGGCATCTTCATCAACGACGAGGACTGGTCGTCGCGAGTATGGGCTCAGAAGATTGAGGGCAAGCATGCCAAGAAGGGCGAGATGGGACCTCGTTTCTACAAGCACGTCTTCGAACTCTTGTTGCGTCTCAGAGCCAACACCATTTGGCCTGCCATGCACGAGGGCACCACGGCTTTCTTCAAGGTAAAGGGCAACAGAGAGGTTGCCGACTCTTGCGACATCTTCGTGGGCTCATCGCATTGCGAACCTATGTTGCGCAATAATGTTGGCGAATGGGACGAGAAGAAGCGTGGACCATTCAATTTCATCACCAATAAGCATAATGTAGTAAACTATTGGGCTGAGCGCCTTCACGAAACTGCCGGCATGGATGCTCTCTACACTCTCGGCATGCGTGGCATCCACGACGGCTCTATGCAGGGTGTCAAGACCAAGGAGGAGAAGCTTCGCGGTCTTCAGGCTGTTATCGACGAGCAACGAAAGATGCTCCACAAAACCTTCGGCAAGTCGATGAAGAATATTCCACAGGTGTTTGTACCATATAAAGAGGTGTTGGAGATTTATGAGGATGGACTAAAGGTGCCTGACGATGTTACGCTCATGTGGTGCGACGACAACTATGGCTATCTCACTCGCCTTTCTGACGACGAATCTCACTCGCCTTTCCGACGACGAACAGCAGAAACGTAGCGGTGGCGCTGGCGTTTACTATCATCTGAGCTATTGGGGCAGACCTCACGACCATCTGTGGCTCACCACCACTCAGCCTGGCTTGATATACAACGAAATGCGCACAGCCTACGACCACAACGCTCGCCAACTGTGGATAGCTAATGTCCACGACCCTAAGGTTGCTGCCTACGACCTCAGCCTATTCCTCGACATGGCGTGGAATATCAATTGCGTAAACGAAAACACCATTGGCAACCACCTCAAGGCGTGGATAGCTCAGCAGTTTGGCGACATCGTTGCTGCCAAGCTTTATCCTGCCATGCGCCAGTTCTATCATCTTTGCGGCATACGCCGACCTGAGTTTATGGGATGGAGCCAGGTGGAACTCGACAAGAAAAAATATCCTCGCGGACTATCAACTATGCAGAACACCCAATTTGCTGCCGACCAGTTTGGCAACGAGCTCGAACGCTATATCAACGATTATGAGGATATAAAGGCCATCGTGGATGCTGCAGAACCTCTCATTCGCCCTGAGCTCAAGGATGCCTACTTTGCAGCCATCAAATATCCTGTTTATTGTGCTGCAGCCATGGCTACCAAGACTCTGCAGGCTCAGGAGGCTCGCCATCTTGGTCGCTCGGATTCTTTCAACCACGACGACGAGGCTCTCGATGCAGCCGTGCGCAGCCATAAGGCATACCAAGAGATTCTCTCGCTCACAGATTATTACAACAACACCATGGCTCATGGCAAATGGCGTGGCTCTATGGACTGCAATCCTCGCAATCTGCCTGTATTTGGCGAACCTGTGTTGCCTGGCAAACTCACAGCCGACAATATCAAGGAGCATTCCGATGCTTCGCTCATACCTGCTAAGCTAAAGACCGACAACACCATAGCTCGCAACG
>HF994155.1:0-4191 GCA_000436915.1 Prevotella sp. CAG:1092
AAAAAGCTTCCCGATCCCAAGTCCGAAAGGGCTTAACGAAAGGGAGAAATAAATTCAGAGACTATGGCAAAAGATTTTAATAACCGCCTGATTACTCCAGAATTGGAGAAGCCAATGCAGGACTATCCGCTCTATTCCCAGGATAGCAAGAAGAAGGATGCAGTTTGCATCGCAGTGTTTTTCATCGGCAACGCTCGCTGGTACATTCTTGAAGGACAGCGAGAGAATGATGATTTTGTGCTTTTTGGCATCGTTGTAGGTCTGGCTGAGACTGAGTACAGCTACATTTCTACCAATGAAATGGCAAGTGTGGAGTTGGACGCAACCAATGAAATGGCAAGTGTGGAGTTGGACGCAACCAAGTTCGGACTCGGCAAGGTCAGAGTGGAGCAGAGAAAGCCATTCCAACCATGTCAGCTTTCTGAAATCTTCGACAGAGAGTTGCAGTCTTTCCTCAGCAGACTTTACGATGCACCATACGTAACCAACTGAGTACCATTTGTTTAACGTATGTTTGAGCCATATGAAAGCCAGACTAAAATGTAAGGATTTTTATCTCCTTAATTATCTGATATTCAGTACTTTTTAGTCCTACTTTCCTACTTTTTTCAAGTATCTTTTTAAGCCCTTTTCTACGCCTTTCACTTTCCCACGCAGAAATGTCTGAAGATGTTATTGAGAGTTTCTTGGCTTGATATGGCGCCACCTGTGATGTCGCCAAGCTCAATAAGAACGAGCTTGAGGTCTTCGGAAATAAGGTCGCCACTAAGTCCGAGATCGAAGGCTTCGCGAACACGAGATAGATGGTCGAGAGCGCGGGTAAGAGCCTCGTAGTGGCGAATATTGTTGACGATGATGCTATTCTCGGTGAGTTGCGGGATGTCGGCAACCTGGATGAGAAGGGCTGTGAGCGCATCGATGCCAATGTTGGCTTTAGCGCTGATTTCAGCGTTTGGAATGTCGGTATGAGATAGTGTAAAGGAAGGAGCAATGTCGCATTTATTCTTAACTATGATAAGCTTCTTTCCTTCGCATTTTTGTAGCATGTCGGAGTATTCGGCTTCGGTAGGCTGCTGGTCGACGACCCACAGGACGATGGATGCTTCGCTGATTTTGTTGTAGGTTCGGGTAATGCCGATTTGCTCTACTGTGTCGGTGGTTTGGCGAATGCCAGCAGTATCTATGAAGCGGAATGTGACGCCATCTATGTCGATAGAATCTTCGATGGTGTCGCGAGTGGTGCCATGAACGTCGGAGATGATGGCTTTGTCTTCGTGTAAAAGAATATTTAGTAGAGAACTCTTACCAACGTTGGTTTTGCCAACTATGGCTACTGGGATGCCATGCTTTAGAGCTACGCCTGTATCGAAGGATTTGACAAGCGATGAGATTTTGCTCACTGCACGATTGACGAGGTCGAGGAGTTCTGTGCGGTCGGCAAACTCAAGTTCTTCATGGTCGCTAAAGTCGAGTTCAAGTTCTAGTAGAGAGTTTAGCTTAAGTAGTTGAGCGCGAAGTGTTTTTAGCTCTTCGCTAAAACAACCCTTCAACTGGCTCATTGCCATTGTGTGGGTGGCTTTGTTGGTGGAAGCAATAAGGTCAGCAACAGCCTCGGCTTGACTCAAGTCCATTTTGCCATTAAGGAAAGCACGCTTTGTAAATTCGCCTGGTTCAGCCTGTCGGCAGCCGGATAGAATGAGTGCTTTGAGAATTTCAGTCATGATGTAGCGAGAGCCATGACAAGAAATTTCTACCGAGTTTTCGCCTGTATAGGAATGCGGAGCATGGAAAACGGATACGAGAACATCGTCGATTTCTTGACCTTGTGCATCAAGGATGCGGCCATACGAGAGCGACGATGGGCGAGCGTTTGCAAGTTTGTTTTTAGGTGCGAAAAGTGAGTTGGCTATGTCTATTGCATTAGTGCCTGATATTCTAACAATGCCAATGGCCCCTCCTGCGGGAGTGGCCATTGCGCATATAGTATCGTTGGTATCGATGATTGTCATTCCAATAAAAAATGTAAGGATATTATCTTGTGAGATTACAGTCTGTCGAGGACAGTTTTAATCAATTTGTCGATGGTGTTTTTGTAGCCAGTGTTAGCCTCTTTGATGCGGCGGTTGGCAATAACCATGCAGAAGGTAACGGCTTTATGACCCATAAGGGCTGCAAGGCCAGCAAGGGCAGAGCTCTCCATTTCGAAGTTGGTGATGTGGAGACCATTGTAAGAGAACGACTCTACCTTCTCGTTTTGACGAGGGTCGGCAAGAGGGATGCGGAGTTCACGACCCTGAGGACCAAAGAATCCTCCACATGCGATGGTGATGCCTCGTACCATGTCGTCTTTAGCAATGCGCTCTACCATTTCTTTGTCGGCATCGATAGAATATGGATAAGGCTGACACATGTTGCCCGTCCAACCGAGGTGAGCAACGAGTTGGCGCTCGAGTTCAAGGTCACAAACCTGATTACGTCCGGCATAGAAATTGAGCAAACCATCGAAGCCTATTGAGGTCTGCGAGCAAACGAAGGTGCCCACAGGTGTGTATTCTTGCAATCCGCCACAGGTGCCAATGCGCACGAGCTCAAGTGTGCGATGGGTGTCGTTTTCGAAGCGAGTCTTGAAATTGATGTTGGCAAGAGCATCGAGCTCGTTCATCACGATGTCGATGTTGTCGCAACCGATGCCTGTGCTTAATACTGTGATGCGTTTGCCCTGATAGGTACCTGTAATGGTGTGGAATTCACGACTTTCTATATCACATTCTTTAGTGTCGAAATGTGAGGCTACGAGGGTTACTCTTCCCGGGTCGCCAACGAGGATTACCTTATCGGCTAATTGCTCTGGTTTGACATGAAGGTGGAATACGCTACCATCTTCGTTGATTATCAATTCTGATTCTGCAAAACGTTTCTTTTCCATGATTAATGATTGTTTAGTTCTGTTGATCTAATGTTTTTTTCTAATTGTTTTATCTCATTGAATAAAGACTCTTGTTTGTTTTCGAGGGTGCGAATCTTGTAGGCGTCAGCCGATTTGTTGGAAGACTCACCATAGTTTTTGCGAGCTTCGTCAAGTTTTGAAGATAATGACTCGAGGGTGTTCGTTTTGTCTTTCCATTGACGATACATCTCTTTAGCTGCAGCTGATTTGAAATCGTTGGCTGAAGAATAGACGGTGTTGTCGTTTATGACGAACTTGTTGGAAGACAGAGATTTAACTATCTTGGAAGCTATCCGTTTTTTGATGTCAGATAGTTTGGCCATTGCAGCTTTGCGGTTACCAAACTTCCATGTGTCGGCGATGCTTAAAATGCGCGAATAGCGTTCTATCTCTACGTTGGTGAGGTTGGTGTCTTCGAAGCCTTGACGCGAAGCTGTAGGCACGAAGGTGTAGATGCAAACCTTGTCTTCAGGCTGTCTGCGGTCGGTAACGAGCCAACCAAGGTGGTTGATGTCGTCGATGGCAAGGAGATAGTCGTTTGCTGTAGAATTGAATGGCAAGCCAATATTCTCAGGAGAATAGAAAACACCTTTGTCGAGGTCGAAAGTAGACATGAAGATGTCGTAGCCACCCATAGAGTTTACGCCTTGAGCTGCGAAATAGAGCGTTACGCCATCAGCCATAAGGTATGGATAGTTGGCACGTTCTATACCTTCGGATTTCTTGAAGAGAGGGGTAGGCGAAGACCATCTGTCGGCAAGCTTGTCGGCAGAATAAAGAGCTGACGATGTGCTGTCGCCATGAGCAAAAATCAAACGGTCGCCAAACTCGTTGAGATATTGAGAGTGCAGGGTGTCGCGCATGGTGAGTTTGCCTGCTTCAGAAATAAGAGGTATCTTCGATAAGAAGTCTTTCTTGTCGACAACAACGCTATCTACAAACATGAGTTTTGCTGTAGATGGTATCATTGACTTGTATAGTTTAAGGCCTGGCGATTCTACTACGGTGGTGGTAGAACGCTTGGTTTTCACTTTTCCTTTCTTTTGCGCTGTGGCTGACATGGTTGTAGACAACGCGATGACGATGGTTAATATTTTAAGATTCATCTTTTTTACTTTTATAATAACAAAGATAAAGAAAAAAGATGAGAGAAAGAAATTGTTTAATATCTTTAACTAAAAAAGAAAAGGGGATTTAAAGGAGGAGGGGAGAATCAAATAGTAAGAAGGGAGAGAGAGGGAAAG
>HF994155.1:4258-8651 GCA_000436915.1 Prevotella sp. CAG:1092
TGATTCTTCACTCTTCGTTCTTCACTCTTCACTTAAATACGAAATAGACGGCGGCAATGAGACAGGCAAAGGCTGCAAAATGATTCCAATGGAGGCCTTCGCCCTGGAACAGCATATTGGCAATGACGGCAAAGACGATGAGCGAAATGCACTCTTGGATAACTTTGAGTTGTACCAAAGTGAAGGGGCCGCCATTGCCAACGAAGCCTATACGATTGGCTGGCACCTGACAGCAATATTCGAAGAATGCTATTATCCAACTAAATATAATGACACCAAACAGAGGCCAGTTTGAGCTGACCCCAGTTTGCTGAAGTTTAAGATGTCCGTACCAAGCTAATGTCATGAAGATATTGCTCAATACCAGCAACAAGATAGTGTATAACATCTATTGTTTGTTCTATTATTACGGATTAATTGAGTAGGGTTGTGAACCTACAGATATGATTATTTTTTAAGAGCCTCGTCCATGTTGAGCGCAGCTCTACGACCATCGCCCATAGCAAGGATAACAGTTGCGCCACCACGAACAATATCGCCACCTGCATAGATAGAATCGCACGAACTCTTCATGGCTTCATCTACAGAAATGGTATTCTTACGTCCAAGTTGCAAACCCTGAATAGAATTAGGCACTAATGGGTTAGGAGAAACTCCAACGGCTACGATTACCTGGTCGCAATCGATGGTGATGGTGTTGCCTGTGGCTACAGGACTACGACGACCACTTGCGTCTGGTTCGCCAAGTTGCATGACATCGAGTACGGCTGCCTTTACAGCATCATTCTCATCGGCAAGGTATTCCTTAGGATTGTGAAGTGTGAGGAAGTTGATTCCCTCTTCCTTTGCATGTTTAACCTCTTCGAGACGTGCTGGCATTTCAGCTTCGGAACGACGATAAACCAATGTGACCTCAGCACCAAGTCGCTTGGCTGTGCGACAAGAGTCCATGGCTGTGTTTCCACCGCCCACAACGACAACCTTTTTGCCAAGGTTCATAGGAGTGTCGGTGAGAGGATTGGCAGCATCCATGAGGTTTACACGAGTGAGGTATTCGTTAGACGACATGATGTTGATGACATTTTCGCCAGGGATATTCATGAAGTTTGGCAAGCCTGCACCCGAACCAACGAAGATGCCCTTGTAGCCCTCTGATTCAAGCTGGTCGACAGTAATGGTTTTGCCCACGATGCAGTCAGTAGTGAAGTGAACGCCCATCTTCTTGAGGTTTTCAATCTCTACGTCGACAATCTTGTTAGGCAAGCGGAATTCAGGAATACCATATTTCAATACACCACCAATTTCGTGGAGAGCCTCGAAGACATGAACATCGTAGCCCTTCTTTGCCATGTCGCCAGCAAAGCTCAAGCCAGAAGGACCTGAGCCGACGACTGCCACCTTGATGCCATTGGCAGGTGCCAACTCTGGCAAAGAAATGTTGCCACTCTCGCGTTCATAGTCGGCAGCGAAACGCTCAAGATAGCCTATGGCGACAGGTTTTTCGCCCATCTTTAAGTGGATACACTTGCTTTCGCATTGCTTCTCCTGAGGACAAACACGTCCGCATACTGCAGGCAGAGCAGAAGTCTGTTTAAGCACCTTAGCTGCATCGAGGAAATGTCCGCGCTCAATATTTTTGATAAACGAAGGAATGTTGATGTTGACAGGACATCCCTCAACACAAGTAGGTTTGCCACAATCTAAGCAGCGTTTTGCTTCAAGCAATGCCATCTCGGGAGTCAGTCCGATGTTTACTTCCTCTAAACGAGTTGTGGCACGATAAATAGGGTCGAGCTCTGGCATCTGTACACGCTCAATCTTTTTACGTTCGGTAGCCCTCATTTCGGCACGAAGCTGCTTGCGCCATTCTGCCTCTCTATTAGTGAGAGAAGACACGTCGGGGTCGCACGCATCATATTGAGAAGGAGTGTGGTCGATAGAGGTTGAGACCTTGCTGCCCAATACGGCATTGCAATGTTCTTCGTAGTGTTCCATCTCTTCGCGCTCTACAGCCTTGAATGTGCCCATGCGCTTGAACATCTCGTCCCAATCGACCAAGGCTCCATCAAACTCAGGACCATCGATACATACGAACTTTGTTTTGCCACCAATGGTGAGTCGGCAAGCACCACACATACCAGTGCCGTCGACCATGATGGTATTGAGAGAGACGTCGGTAGGAATGTTGTATTTCTGTGTGAGCAAGCAACAGAACTTCATCATGATAGGAGGGCCAATGGCAAACACCTTGTCAATGTGTTCCTGCTGGATGAGCTTTTCGATGCCGATAGTGACAACCCCCTTTTCGCCAGCCGAACCATCGTCGGTCATGATGATAACCTCGTCGGAATTTTTGCGAACCTCGTCTTCCAAGATTATCAAGTCTTTGTTGCGACCTGCCAATACGGAGAGCACTCTGTTGCCAGCAGCCTTGAGAGCATTGATGATAGGGAGCATTGGTGCTACACCAACGCCACCTCCGGCGCAGATGACGGTGCCGAACTTTTCTATGTGAGTAGGGTTACCAAGTGGACCAACAACATCGGTGATGAAGTCGCCCTCGTTGAGATTGCAGAGCTTAGTTGACGACAATCCCACCTCCTGTACTACGATGGTGATGGTACCTTTTTCGATGTCGGCATCAGCAATAGTAAGAGGCATACGTTCGCCATTCTCGCCAACACGCACAATAACAAAGTTGCCAGCTTTGCGGCTCTTTGCTATCAGCGGAGCTTCAATCTCGAAAAGGAATACCTTTTCAGAGAATTGCACTTTCTTGATAATCTTGTTCATTTCAGTTTCTTTGGGTTGTTTAGTATTTGTGTATTGATGTTTCGGTTAAAACAAAAATGTTGAATGCTGAGAGCATAATAATCCATCTCTCAACATTCAACATGCAATATACGATTTAATTAAAAGTTATTGTCGTCGAGCATCTCGAAACCACAATAAGGCACCAAGCACTTAGGCACGCGGATGCCTTCTGGAGTTTGATTGTTTTCGAGGATGGCAGCAACGATACGAGGCAAAGCCAAAGCCGAACCATTCAAGGTGTGGCAAAGCTCAATCTTCTTATCATCAGCATGACGATAGCGACACTTCAAGCGGTTGGCCTGATAGCTTTCGAAATTAGATACAGAAGAAACCTCGAGCCAACGCTTTTGAGCTGCGCTCCAAACCTCGAAGTCGTAGCAGATAGAAGATGTGAAGCTCATGTCGCCACCGCAGAGACGGAGAATATGGTAAGGCAACTCCAACTTCTTGAGCAATCCCTCAACGTGAACCAGCATTTCTTTCAAGCTCTCGTAAGAGTGTTCTGGCTTGTCTATACGTACTATCTCTACCTTGTCGAACTGGTGAAGACGATTCAAACCACGAACATCCTTGCCATAAGAACCTGCCTCACGACGGAAGCAAGCAGAATAAGCACAACGCTTGATAGGAAGATCCTTTTCGTCGAGGATTACATCGCGGAAGATATTTGTTACAGGAACCTCGGCAGTAGGGATGAGATAGAGGTCGTCGAGGTTGGCATGATACATCTGACCTTCCTTATCAGGAAGCTGACCAGTACCGTAGCCGCTGGCCTGGTTGACAACGTATGGAGGCTGTACCTCGAGATAGCCACTCTTGCGAGCTTCCTCCAAGAAGAAAGCTTCGAGAGCTCTCTGCAAGCGAGCCATCTTGCCAATATAGAATGGGAAACCAGAACCTGTGACCTTTACACCAAGGTCGAAGTCGATGAGGTTGAATTTCTTGCACAAATCCCAATGGCACATAGCATCTTCAGGTAGGTTAGGCATTTCGCCACCTTCCTTTACCACAACATTGTCAGAGGCATCCTTGCCTTCTGGAACATCGTCGTTAGGAATGTTAGGTATCTGGCAGAGCAACTGTGTCAAGTCGTTTTGAGCTTTCTCCATAATCTCCTCAATGGCTTTGCATTCAGCTTTGAGGTTTGCAACTTCGTTCTTAGCCTGTTCAGCAGCCTCTTTGTCGCCAGCCTTCATGAGCTGACCAATCTTCTTAGCCAACTGGTTGGCCTGCTGCTTAGTGGCATCAGACTTCTGCTGTGCGTCACGTCTGATTTTGTCGTATTCTAAAACTTTGTCTATGGCCTCGCGAGCACCATTGAAGTGCTTCTTCTCAAGACCCTTGATTACGCGTTCAGTTTCCTCACTGATGAGTTTAAGTGTAAGCATACTTATATTATATTGTTGTATTTATACCCATTAATAATGATATTGCTTGCAAAAATACAAAATCTATCTGAAACAGCAAAATTATTGCGTTTATAATATTAAATATCGTTAGTAAGGAATGGTACATTATAATATTAATAAGGTGTGGGAGTAATAAAGGTTAACCTCAAATCCGCAAGCAATCTCAATGG
>HF994156.1 GCA_000436915.1 Prevotella sp. CAG:1092
ACTTGAATTATATGACGAAAGCGTGAAGAGCATCCTGCCCTTCACGCTTTCGTCTTTTTTTATCTTATAGCAAACAGCGGAGGCTTGGTAAACAATATTTTTTGTGATGTCAACAACTTTTTAACTGAATTTCTTCATTTTTCTTAAAATTTGCTGTAACTTAGCATGCGAATTCGCTATACGATATACAAAAGGTATAGCAAAATAAAGAAGCTAATGGACCCATTATTTCTACTACAGTTTGCATGTTTAATATTCATGCTCATCAATGCCTTCATCGTGGCAGTCTCTCATCTGCATGTAAGATAGGAGAACAAGCGGTATGAGCATTCACGCTGGATGATAGTTGCCGCCATGGTAGGACTGGCGATACAATATGCTATGCAGATGGCTTTCAGATTCCGTGCTACTCACGATGATATTGGTGCCGTCATCAACATTGTTATCTATACTCCTTGTTTCTCGCTTATTTCTATGGCTATCTTCAATGTTTTCGCTCCCGAAAATCCTTTACGTTTTATTCTTAGTATCTGTTAGCATGTTCATTTATATTAGTTGCTATGCTGATTTATATTAGCTACTAATTGGTAGCTAACTATATTACTCTTTCGTTCAACAGCTGTTGAACGGTCAAGTATCTTAAGATAAATTGCAAAGTATGTTATCTTCTACGACCGTTCAGCCTCTGTTGAACGAAAGGCGCAGTTAATATGGTGTTTTAACGAAGTAGATTAAAAAGGGGTTGGAAAGCGATGTGTACCAACCCAAATGCACGTCTTATCTGGTGTAGAAATTATGATTCATCTACCCACTACAATAGTCATGTGAAAAGTTAAATTATGAAATTACTTCTTTGTTTCTTTGGTAAAACAAACAAAACATCGTAACTTTGCATCGCTCATCTATAATTAGAAAGAGTTTCGAGACCCGATTGCCTTTGATGCATCTCGGGTCTTGCGTTTTATATCGGGGTAGGTATTCTTTTCTTCATTTTCTTTAAAAGCTGCCTTGGGTCAGTGGATATTTCATGGGGAAAGATTGGAAACGCTAGATAATATTGTAGTAGCGAGAACTTGCCTGGAAGGCAATACGAGGGTGTGTCAAAACTTCCTTATTATACTTTCGTTAGTGGAAGAGGTTAATGATAGATTGGCATCTTAATGATTATCAAGACAATGTGTTTTATTGGTTTCCGCTTGTTAGTTTCAAGAATAAAGTGTAATTTTGTTGATGAAACCCCATGTATATATTAAACTAAGGAGTAAATATGAATACTTCAGTAATAAATGAGCCGAAGCTTGTGGTAACTGTATCTGACCCTACTATGTTGACAAAGTTGAAAAACGCCATCAAAATGTTGAATGGTGTTAGTTCTATTTCTATTTTGAAACCTAAAAAGACAGGTCTGGAACTTGCCGAAGAAGACAAGGCGAAAGGTAGAGTTACCCGATGGAATTCTGTAGACGAAATGTTTGACACTGTTTTAGGAGAATAATATATAAGTTTGGTACAACCAAAAGATTTGACAAGGCTTTAAAGCTTTGTAAAAAGCGTGGCTATCCGATAGAAGAACTAAGTTCCATGCGCTGAGTTCTGAATCTATATTTCTTTGTATGTATTCTGTCATAATCGTAAATATTTGAATACCAGGCACAAATGTAATTAAAATATTCAAATCCAAGAAATAATTCGCACTAAAATAATTCAATAGCGAAAAAACAACAAGGGTCTATATGCCACGATGAACAGGTGGCATATAGCCCCTTGATTGCGAATTAGCGTCCGCATTGTTGCAGCTTTTTAATCTTTCAAGCATCCGATAGGAACCACAAATACACCATCTTTTCTTCGATAAGCGTAATCGCCTGTTCCTGTGAGTACCATCATGAAGGATGGTTCATTCATTTTTTCAGTATTTATTTTGCCTGCAAGAGTTATTAGGTTTGCTGCACCCTCGTTGATGAGTTTGTCGCCACCTAACTTTACTTCAATAAGTCCATATTTGCCATTGCGCAGATGTACTACAGCATCACATTCCAACCCATTTTTGTCACGATAATGGTATACCTCTCCATCTAAAGCATCAGCAAAGACTCTCAAATCACGAATACAGAGAGTCTCAAAAAAGAGTCCCATTGTATTGAGGTCGTTAATAAGGTCTTTAGGTCCCAGTCCTAATACTGCCGTACCTATAGATGGGTCTATGAAATAACGGGTATTTGCTGTGCGGACAGCCGTCTTGGAACGTAGGTTAGGATTCCAGGCTTCGGAATCCTCTATGACAATCTATAAAGTAACGGGTATTTGCAGTACGGATAGCCGTCTTGGAGCGTAGGTTAGGATTCCAGGCTTCGGAATCCTCTATGACAAAAATCTTGCGCAAGGCTTCCAGATAGCTACCTGCAGTCTTTGCGCTAATTTCATTTTCGTCATTTGTCATCATATCAGCCACAATCGTTCCGATGGTTGCTTGCGAACCTTGGTTACGAGCGTATGAGCGTAATAGCAATCTTGTAGTCGTTGCGTTGCGATTCACTTCATCTACTCGCGAAACATCTTTCTTAATAACAGCATCCACATAGTCGAATGCTTGTTCCAATGCTGCTTCGCCTTGTAGACCACAGGCAAAAGGCCAACCTCCACGGCATATCAGGTATGCCAGGTCGTCTATTTTTAGTTTGTTAATGGCTACTATCTTTTCAGGAGTTTCAAATAAATGTGCCAAACTAACCTTGCCATTTGATTCACCAGACTCATATAGACTCATTGGTCGCATAGTTAGCCAACTGAACCGTCCTGTTCCAGAATGGTGCATATCTTTTTTATCTGCAGGAACAGCAGAGCCAGTCAATACAAACTGCCCAACGCTGTGCCGATGGTCAACCTCAAATCTGATGGCATCCCAAAGTTTTGGTGCAAGTTGCCATTCATCAATAAGCCTTGGTGTTTCGCCCTCAAGCAAGACAGAAGCATCTATCTCTGCCATCTGTAGATTGGTTTCCAATGATGCAGGATTATCCATATACAGAATACTTTTAGCCTGTTGCTCGGCAGTGGTAGTCTTTCCACACCATTTTGGCCCTTCTATCAAGATAGCCCCCTTACTTGCCAGTTTCTTTGCCAACATTTGGTCTGCAATTCTATGTTTGTATTCCATATTTTCGAATATTGATTATACGTATGCAAAGATACAACTTTTTTTATATTTCCTCAGTTGGCTGTGTTTTATTTCCTCAGTTGGCTATATTCCGTTTCCTCAGTTGGCTGTGTTTTATTTCCCCAGTTGGCTGCATTTCGTTTCCTCAGTTGGCTGTATATATTACTATAGGGCATTTTTTTGTTATACATTCTTTTGCTGCATCATTTATTTTTCATAAATTCGCACCGGAAAAATGTTTCAGACTAACATATATGAAAAAGACTATCAACTTTATCATTACTGGCGCTATGTGTTTAGGCATTAGCGCACCTATTTCTATTAATGCTTCAGAGTTGCAGAAGAAACCAGCAAAGGTAGAGAACCTTGGGAAACCTGCAAAGATCAAGAAGCAAAAGCAACGTTATATAAAAAAGGTTTCGCCAATAAGGGTGGAGAGTCCTGTAGGCACAGTTCCACGTTTGCCTTGGCAAGTGTGGGTGACTTATAGTGATGGTTCGCACGAATGGCGACAAGCCAAGTGGGAGAACTATATGCGTGCTACTGAGCAAGCAGAGGCTGACCCACAACGCAATCCAGTAGGTAGCGAATATACAATTGAGGGTTATATCATTGGCGACAACACTACAAACAAAGGTTACCCACTTGTTGCAACCGTGGTTGTTACTAACAATAAATGGAATACTCCAAACTGCCATCCTGTGGCAAATCCTCTAAAGCTAACGGAGGTGAGCTTTAATGGCAAAAACCGCTTGACTAACAATAGGAACCTTAATATCAAGACTCTGTTGTCGTGGGATATCACTCAGCAACTTTATAACTATCGCGATACATACGGATTGCCTACCGATGGCTATACCGTGGCTGATGGCTGGGATTCGCCAACAACAAAGCTTAAAGGTCATGGCTCAGGTCACTATATGAGTTCATTGGCTTTCGCCTTTGCTTCATGCAATCCTAATGAAGAAACTGCCGAGAAGACAGAACTGCGCAAGAGAATAAAGAGAATGGTTGACGAACTGCGTGCTTGCCAAGAGCGTACTTTTGTTTGGGATAGCACGCTAAACCGATATAGAGAGGCTCGCGACTATGCTCCTGAAGAAGTACTAATGAAGATGGGAGGAAGCTGGGCTGACTTTGATAGGTATAAGAAGGATTATCGCAACTATGGATATGGATACCTTAATGCCATTCCTGCTGCTCATCCTGCACTCATAGAGAAATATGCTCCTTATAATAATGAGGAGGGTGTATGGGCACCTTATTATACTATACACAAACAGTTGGCTGGACTCATTGATATAGCCAATAATATCGACGACAAAGAGATTGCTGCCAAGGCGCTCCTCATAGCCAAAGATATGGGACTATGGGTGTGGAACCGAATGCACTATCGCACATACGTGAAAGCGGATGGCGACAAGGCTCAGCGACAGGCTAAACCTGGCAACCGCTATGAAATGTGGAATATGTATATTGCTGGCGAAGTGGGAGGAATGGCTGAGTCGCTTGCTCGACTAAGCGAAATGGTGGATAGTAATGACGAGAAGGAAAAGCTCTTAGAGGCTGCCAACTGCTTCGATACTCCTGCTTTGTTCAACCCTCTGGCGGCAAACATCGATGATATAAGAACCAGACATGCTAATCAGCATATCCCAATGATTACTGGTGCGCTGAGATCGTTTATCGGCAACTGCAATCCTTATTACTACAATATAGCATACAACTTCTGGAATATGATGCAAGGCAAATATGTATATGCTATGGGAAGCGTAGGCAATGGCGAGATGTTTCGTCAGCCTTATTCGCAGATATTGTCGATGAATACCAACGTGATGAGCGACAGCAAACGCGATATGTATCCTAATCCTGATATTAACGAGACATGCTGTGCATATAATCTTGCCAAGCTCACTAAAGACCTCAACTGCTTCAATCCTGATAATGCAGAGTATATGGATTACTATGAGCGTGTACTCTATAATCAGATAATAGGCTCGTTGCATCCCGAACATTGGGCTGTTACATATCAGTATGCTGTTGGTATGAATGCCATAAAACCTTATGGCAACAATACTCCACAAAGCACATGCTGCGGAGGTACAGGCGCTGAGAACCATGTGAAATACCAAGAGGCTGCTTATTTCGTTAACGACAACACTATGTGGGTGGGACTCTATATGCCTACAACTGCTCGATGGGAGGCTAAGGGAGTGACTATAGAGCAAGAGTGTGAGTGGCCTGCACAACATAGCATTCTCACAATAAGAACCAACGGTAAGGCTACTGCCGACTTTACTCTCAAGCTACGTGTGCCTTATTGGGCTACAAAGGGCTTCGACATAAAGCTAAATGGTAAGTCTATTGCCAAGAGCTATCTTCCATGCTCGTATGCTGCAATAAGCAACCATATATGGAAAGACGGGGATAGAGTAGAGGTTTGTATGCCTTTCACTAAGCATGTGAACTGGGGACCCGACAAGATGGATCTTGCTGCTACTGGCAAGAATGAGGTTCGCACTCCTTTCTCTCCTCAATGGGTGGGAACTATTATGTATGGTCCGATGGTAATGGCAACAAAGGATATTAAAGAGTGGAAGAATGCTGATATCACACTGTCGTCAACGCTCAACGAGCTTACGCTAAAAGATGATGGTGCTACCGACGGAACCAACGATAAGCTATATACTCTGCAGATGCAGACTCCTGATAACAGAACTATAACATTCACTCCCGACTATTATCAGACTGACCACTCTACCCACTATCTGCGCATTGACATGCAGACAGGGGCAAAGAAACTGGTTGCTAAAGGTGTTGATAAGACTTCGCTTGAGCAGGCTCTCGCCATAGCTAAAGAGCGTATGGATAATCAGAAGGTATGGGAAGCGATGAGCGTAAAGGTGCCTGCATTCGCTCCTTGGGCTCCGAATGGTTATGCAAGATTGTGCCAGCAAGTGAAAGCTGCTGAGGCTATAAACGCTTTGGATAAGAAGAATCTGACCCAAGCAAAGGTCGATGAGGCTGTGTCTGCCCTTAATGTGGCTATCAACACCATGCGACCAGGCAACTTGGCAGAACCAGAGGATCTTAACAAATTGTTATCATTGTTGACCAGCGCAAAGAATATCCAGAACAAGACTATTGAGCTACGCGAGGCTATTGACTATGCCGACATGGTGGTGCAGTATGTCAACGATGGTTCAGGCACCCACGACCTAATAGAAAAGGCAATCAATAAATTTGGTGCAGTTAAGAAATAAGCTTTTGTGAACAGGCACTTTGATATTCTACGAGGATGTATCAAAAATAAAAACAGCACGCCCTATTCGGGGTGTGCTGTTTTGACTTTTGATAAACCATTATCTTTTACTCTTTATTCTTCCGTTTTGAATATACAATCCCTTGTGTGGTGCAGTCATTCGCTGACCTGCGATATTGAAGATTGCATTGTTGGCAGAAGCTGATGGAGTGTTGATTTCGCTAATGCCGTTGGTGAGCTTCTGTAGTAGGCGGATGTTGTCTATATATAATAAGGTGTTATTGGCAGCGCCTGTGCTTGCAGATGAAGAATATCCGAGCGAGAGAGTTACGTCGGTATCTGTATCGAGGTCGAAGTCGTAGACCATCAACTGCCATGTGTTTGGAGCATCTGGATAGCGATAGTCTGTGGTGCCATTGTATGAGACGCCTGTGAGCGAGGTATTGGTGTTGCTGGCTGTTGTAACCTTCTTACCATCGTTGTTGGTTTGGTTGGCGCAATCGTACTTCATATCAAGGAGCACACGATAAGAGCCTGCAGGGAGAGAAACCTTTTGAGTGATGGCGTTGTTGCCCTTGTCCCATGAGTTAAGGACGGTGAGGGTGCGGTCGCCAGCAGTTTCGTCGCTAACGCTACGGCCTGTCTTTGCTGCATAGTTGCCTACGTTGCTTGGACTAACACAGAACATGGTGTTGCTGTAAGGCATAGAGTACATACGGCAGAAGTTGCTACCAACGCTGAGGGTGCTGTTGGGAGTCCAGCCTGCAACAGGCAATAGGTTTTGCCATTTGCTGCTGATAGGAGCCACTTTGTTGGTGTAGCATTTAGCGTATGTAGCACCATTAGATGTGATATTGGTGCTTACAGTACCATAGGTTTCGTCTTCTTCGAAGTTTCCGTTCTGCACACAGTTTTCTGTAATGTCCTTATATCCTTTCGTGAAATCTTCTGTTTCGGATGTGGGAAACGTAGCACCTTCCACGAGAAGGTCGCCTCCAGAGATAGTAACTTTAGCACAATCTGATATTTTTATGGTCTTTTCTACGATACCATTGTCGGTGATGGCACGAACGTTGTATTCGCATACGCAGTCAGCCATATTCTGGATATATGCTGAGTTGTTGTCGTCTTTGTCAAGAACTGTGGATAGCGAAGAGTCGTCGACAAAGATGCGAGTAGCACTAACAGCACTATTGTTTTGCTCGATGGCTACAGAGAGCTTGCCCATGAAAGAAGGTTGGCTAACTACAGGAATGCCGAGAGGAGTGACAGGCATTTCAAATTCAGCCTTCTTGTCGCTCATGAAGTTAGAGAGCAATAGATAGCGTGTGCCATCTGGGTCGGCAGCCAAGGCTCCATTCCATCCCTCTGGCAACTTATCTGTGAGAGAGATAAACTCGTCGCTCATCTGCTTGGTCTCTGTTGCATCAATATTGCTGTAGTACACCACGTTGCGGCTATCTACCTTTTCGCCATTATGGAACTGGCGGCTCTTAGTGGAGTAAGAAGGGTAGAGCTTGGCAGTCATTATAGAGTTGTTGTTGCCACGATCGCCAAAGCCCATTAGCTTGTCGCTATGCGAGATGATACCGAGAGCGTTGTCTACGTTGAGCCAAGGTGAAGTGAAGGTCATGAACTGCGAACCATCGCTCTGCTTGTGAGTGTCGTCGTAGTATAGTGTGCGGTGAGTCTTGGTAAGCTCGTCTACCGAGATGGCGGTGAGTCCACCTTGCTCCTTAGTGATGGTACCATCGGCAAGAGCTGAAACATAGTCGAGATAGATAACAGCGTTGCCTGGAGTAGAATAAATTGCAAAGCGGTTGTTGAGAGTAGACTCGTTGGTGTTGAGTTCACCATTCATCACCCATGCGTCGCCATCAACCTGGTATATACCATTAACAACAGGAGTAGCGTTGGTCTTCTTGCCGTTGACGGTATAGAAGCCGAGGAAGTTGCCCGTGTTGTTCTGCTTATAAGGCACGATAATCTTGTTTTTATCTACAGAGTTGGCAGCGATATAACCAGTATAGCTTGATATGCCAGGTGCCCAAGAGAAGGTTGTGAAGCGATCTTTGGTGTATGCTCTGACGATATTTTGCGACTTGATATGCTTAGCTGCAGAATACTGCTGACGGAAGGTTTCGAAGTCAGAAGCCTGGAGGTTGGCAGTAGAGGCAACAGAGTGCATGAGGTAAGTCATCATAACGCGATGAGCCTCTACACCCATACGGCGTGCACCGATATCAGAACGAAGGAGCCATGAACCATCAGAGGTGGTGGTTTGGCGAGCCTTTATCATCTTGTAAGCAAGATTTTCGAGCATCAACGCATCAGCATCTCTGAGGAAGCAGGCGTTGGTGGTATAAGATGTTATCTGGTCGTAGAGGAACAGGCTCCAGTCGTTGCCGTTAGGCATAGCAAGTTCGCCATCAGCGAGAGCAAGCCAGTTGAGCACTTCCTTCTGCACCTTGTCGTTGTTGTGCATCAAAGCGTTGGTCTTCCATTTCTCTTCACCGTAGAGCGATGTCTGGAAGAGCTTCAAGGCAAGAGCTGCTTCGCCAAGTTCCTGGATAACCACATTCTGATAAGAGGTGTGGAAATAGTTATGGTTTTGCAGGGTGTAGTCGTCGTAGAGGTTCTGACCTTTGTAGAGGTTGGCAACAGTAGTATTGTCGTATTCAGGGTCGATGACGGTATTGTTGTTAGCATCATCCTTGTGAGAATAGCTGTTGATAGCAAACTCGCGTAGACGTGCAAACCACTTTGGTGCCAACTCGTCGTTAGGGAACAAGCCGAGAGTTGCTGCAAGCACGTCAGCCTCCCATCCATTCTCTTCTGCCTTGGTGTCGCCAGCATAGCCTGTAGGAATAGAGCGGTTTAGCTCGTAGTTGCATTCTGTCTTGAGCAATGCTTTGATATATCCCTTTTGGTTGTCAGAGAGTTTATTCCATTGGAAGAATGCAGAATAAGCTACCGACATAGCCCAAAGCGAACTTTCCCAAACATGGTCGGAAGCAGATGTAGAGCCCCAGTAGTTGTTGTCGGCACAAACCTTCAGTTTGTTAGCTTTATGAGTGGAGTAAGCAAAAACGAGCGATTTCATTGCCATCTGCTCAATGTCGTCCCAAGAGACGTTGGCAGGCAATGTAACCTTATCTTTGCCATATTTTGCAAGGAATGCACATATCATAGAGAGGTCGGCATTAGAGCGCACACCGTCCTCATTGTTCTTCATAGTAGAATTGCTCTTGAAACATCCGCATGGTTCACCCTTGCTGTTAGGAGCCTGAGCAGCTTGGAAATCATTCTTCAAGTAGGTTGCGAAGTTGGCAAGCATTTGTAGCAAGTCGCCCTGCATAGTAGCTTCGTCGATGAAGTCGCCATTTATGATGCCTTCTGTTACGCTCTTCACTTGGTCTTCTGTCGGGTCGCCTGGTTCTACATAGTCGTCGGCAAGGCGAGTGAGGCGTACATTATCAATCATGATGCAGCTACCACCAGATTGCCAGTCTATGCCAATACCAATTTCTGCCAAGCCATCTACTTCCTGCTCGAAGTTGAGTTCATAGGTCTGCCACTTAGCAGTTGTGAAATAGCTTGCTGAGCCTTGGGCGAAAGATGTTGTAGCGTTGTCATCATTTGCTATGAGGCGGAACGATGATGTGGCAGAGTTGGCGTAAGCCGAGCGAACATCAGCCTGAAGTTTGTACTTTCCCTTAGGCAATGATGCTATTGACTGGTTGAGAGTGGTGGTGCCAGCCGACCATCCCTGGCGTAGATAGTATGCCTGGGTACCATCGCTGATGGTAGTAACTTTACCAAAGTTGTTGTCGGTAAAACAATCGGTTGTAACCAAGAGCGATGTCACTCCTGTTCCTGTCACCGTCCATTCTGAAGGAGCTGTGGTTTTGTATCCACGCAGTCCGTCAGCAGAGTTGTTCACGGCTTCCATCGTTTTGAGATCATCAAGTTCGAAGGAAGCATTCTTTACATACTCTGCAGTAACGTCTGTTTGTGCCATCATGCTGGTAGAGAATGCCAGCGATGCGAGTAATAAAATGGTTTTCATCTTGTAGTTGTTTGCGAGTTTAGAATGTTGATAGTGTTAATTAGTTGTACATATATAGGTTTTACTTTGCAAAGATAGCGCTTTTATTGATAATTTTCTCTATCTTTAGCAAGAAATGTTGAAAGACAAGAATGGATAATAAACAACAAAAGGGTGAAATCATTATTGATTTCACCCTTTTGCTATAGCTTAACCTAAGCTTATGAAGTTGGACCAACGGGATTCGAACCCATAATGACAGAACCAAAACCTGTAGTGTTACCATTACACCATGGTCCAATTTCCGTTTGCAAAGGTAGTGCTTTTTTTGTCTACTACCAAATTTTCGACAATATTTCTTTATGTTAAGCCTTTAGTAAGGACTTGAATAACTATTCGAAATATATTACTTTACAGTGATAAGGAAGTAATTCTTCTTACCCTTCTGTACGAGAAGATACTTTCCGTCGATGAGGTCATCTTCGGTAACAACCTTATCGAAAGCAGCCAACTTCTCCTTGTTGAGGCTCACGCCACCACCCTTAACGAGCTTACGCATTTCGCTCTTGCTTGGGAAGATGTCCATGCCTTCTTGGTTGAATACGTCGATAGCTGGCTGGCCAATAATGTCGCGACCTACTGTGTAGTGAGGCACACCATTGAAGACATCGAGGAATGTAGCCTCGTCGAGCTTCTGGAGATTCTCCTTAGTAGCCTTGCCGAAGAGAATGTTAGAAGCCTCCTGTGCTGTCTGCAAGTCTTCTGCAGAGTGTACCATAGTGGTAACCTCTTCAGCAAGACGCTTCTGAAGCACGCGGCGACCAGGATCCTGTTTGTGCTCTTCTATGAGAGCATCAATAGTCTCTTTGTCGAGGTCGGTGAATATCTTGATGTACTTTTCAGCATCGTCGTCGCTAACGTTGAGCCAGAACTGATAGAAAGCATAAGGAGTTGTGCGGTTGCGATCGAGCCAGATGTTTCCGCTCTCGGTCTTGCCAAACTTCTTACCGTCAGCCTTGGTAATCAAAGGACAGGTGAGGCAGAATACCTCAACATCGTTGCCCAATGTGCGGTGGATAAGCTCTGTACCAGTAGTCATGTTGCCCCACTGGTCGTTGCCACCAAGCTGAAGGCGTACGCCATATTTCTGATACTGATATAAGAAGTCATAGCCCTGAAGGAGCTGATATGTAAATTCTGTGAATGACAAACCATCGCGAGCCTCACCGTTCAATCGCTTCTGCACAGAGTCTTTAGCCATCATGTAGTTTACGGTGATGTGCTTACCAACCTCACGTGCAAAGTCGAGGAATGTGAAGTCCTTCATCCAATCATAGTTGTTCACCATCTCAGCCTTGTTAGGTTCTGTGCCATCGAAGTCGAGGAACTTGGAAACCTGCTTTTTGATAGCTTCTTGGTTGTGATAGAGAGTGTCTGCATCAAGCAGATTGCGCTCCTGGCTCTTGCCTGAAGGGTCGCCAATCATACCGGTAGCACCACCAACGAGAAGATAAGGCTTGTGGCCACAGCGCTGCAAGTGGCGAAGCATCATGATGCCACAGAGGTGACCAATATGCAATGAGTCGGCGGTAGGGTCAGTACCGAGATATGCTGACACCATATTCTTTTGCAAGAATTCTTCGGTACCTGGCATCATCTGTGCCAACATACCACGCCATTTTAGTTCTTCTACGAAATTCTTCACTTTATTATGGTTTTATGTTATTTCAAAGGGTTAATGTAAAAACATGTGGGGTGTTATGGTACAGGGTCGTAGCCGCTGCCTCCCCAAGGGTGGCATCTCAGCAGTCGATGTATGGCAAGCCAAAGACCTTTGATGGGGCCGTGCTTTATGATGGCTTGGCGTGCATACTCCGAGCATGTGGGCTGAAATCGGCACGAGGGTGGGGTGAGAGGAGAGATGCAAGTTTGATAAAACCTTATTGGCAATAGCAGTATAAAAACCACTATGCGTGAGCACCAATGGATGAAAGTTTTCATAGTCGCTCGCTTATTCTGCCCAGCAGGTTTATCATCTTCGACTTTATCTCGTCGGTATCGTGCAATTCAGCGTCGAGCCAAATGAAAGCCATTGTCAAGTATTTGCCTTCGTGTTTCTTCATCTGTTCTGTCACGATGGCTTTGTTGAGTCTGTAGGCTTCTCTTATCTGCCTTTTCACCCTATTGCGTTTTACCGCTCTCTTGAAGCATTTCTTAGGCACACTCACCATAATCTGGCACTGCTCCTGCTGTGGGGTGTCAGATACGAGGTATACCACCCTTATAGGAAACGCTGACAATGAGCGACTGTGTCCGCCCTTGAACAGATTGTCGATAGCTATCTTGCTGCAAGTGCGTTCCGACTTCCTTAGGGTATATAGGTTGTTAATGCTCCTTTCTGTCATCTATATATATAATATGTGTATGAGCCTACTCCTCGTCTCTGATGTTGGCGAGGTAGGCATTCAATGCGCTTGTCATTGATGGGTAAGCAGATGTTGGTGCTTCGATATCGAGACGCAGACCTTCGTCTGCAACAGTCTTTGCTGTAGCAGGACCGAAAGCTCCGATGCGAATGTCGCCTTGCTTGAAGTCAGGAATGTTCTTGGTGAGGGCTTTTACGCCTGTAGGACTGAAGAACAACAACATGTCGTAGTCGAAATCCTTAACCTCTTGCTCTGTGAGGTCGTTGCTAACGGTGCGGAACATCACACATTCAGTATGGTTGAGGTTCTTTGCATCGAGCAATTCCTTTACATGGTCGTTGTGGACATCGCTCAGTGGTACGAGATATTTTTCAGCCTTATGCTTCTGCATTACAGGCACGAGATCATCAATCTTGCCAGTAGAGCCGAAGAATATCTTGCGCTTACGATACTGAACGTATTTTTGGATATATAGCGAAATGGTTTCTGTGACACAGAAGTACTTCATATCCTCAGGAATGGTGAGACGCATTTCCTTGGCTATGTTGAAATAGTTGTCTATGGCATGTCTTGAAGTGAACACTACAGCCGTATGACTCAATATGCTCACCTTCTGCTGACGGAACTCCTTGGCAGAGATACCTTCAACCTTAAAGAATGGACGGAATACCAATTCTACGCCATATTCGTTGGCAATGTCGTAATATGGAGACTTGTCACTTGCAGGTTTGGGTTGAGATACCAGAATCTTCTTAATCATTTCGTATTAATGTCCTAAAAATTAACTTTCAAATAGTTGCACACTGCGATGAGGATTCCCCATAATGAAACAGCAGGTACAATTTCAAGGGTACAAAAGTACAAAATATTTTGCAGAAATGTACCTCTTGACCTAAAAAAGATGATGTATGTCTTGTAAAATCCTAACAATTTGGTCAATATTACCACTATTGCCATGTAAATCACGGCCTTTTTAGCTTCCATATTGAAGTATGCCATGAGTAAAACAAGTGGGTATAGAAGTACTCCTTCTATAGATGAAAGGAATACAAAAGACTTAATCCATTGTAAAGTATTCTTCTTATGAAAAAATAACCATCCTGCTATCCAATACATCACACTCTTGGCAAGAAAATAGCTTGCAAAGATTCCTGTTAGGCATCCCATAACAAGGTATTGGTCGATGATGAAGGTCTGCGAAGCATATCCTCTAACGGCATAGAAGAAGGTCAGCGAGAATAGTATGCAAGTTTGCAGAAGCAGGAATAACTGGAAGTGAAGCTCGTTGGATGTTTCTGTAATCTCGGTAGTCTTTGCCCGTGGTGCATAGAAGAAGTTCTTTGCCTGACGGAATATGAACTGGCGGGATTGAGATATAGACACCATGGCTATGATGAAGCATCCCAACAATACAGATGTGACAACATTGTCGCCAGCAAGAGTGTAGGGGATAGGGTCGCCGCCTACTCCTTGTCGCCATGCCACCACCTCTGGCTTGTAGATAGAATCCTTCTGTACCAACGATTTGCTATGCCATTGAGGTTCGTTGAGGTTGAAAGTTCTGAGGTCGGGCTTGGTACATGGGGTGCCAAGGGTGTCGGGGCGTGAGCTGTAGGTGATGGGCTTGATCTTGATGTGAGCCCTAATAGCCGAGTCCTGCTGAGCAGGCGTAGCCGACTTGGGCAACCAACTGAGCACTTGGGCTGGAGTAAGCTGTCCTGAATGGTGAACGGCGACAGCCTCTTCAGCAATCGCCGTTCCCTGGGTCTGTATGGTATCTGTGTTTTGTATAAACATTAGCTACCTGTGTGATATTTGCTTTTAATAAGGATGGGGATGTCGTAAAAACGACATCCAACGAGGAATTGGGGACTAATATAAAGCTAATATTGGGCTAATATAAAGCTAATATTGGGCTAATATAAAGCTAATATTGGGCTAATATAAAGCTAATATTGGGCTAATATAAAGCTAATATTGGGCTAATATAAAGCTAATATTGGGCTAATATAAAGCTAATATTGGGCTAATATAAAGCTAATAGCTTCTCCCATGTGAAGAGTTCTACCTCGATGGTCTTCTCTTCATGGTAGCGGCTAGTGAAGGTCTTCTTCACAACCTCGTTCTTGCGACCCATGTGGCCGTAAGCAGCGGTTTCGAGATACATAGGCTGGCGAAGCTTAAGCTTGCGCTCGATAGCTTTTGGACGAAGGTCGAACATCTGAGCAATCTTAGCTGCCATCTCGCCATCAGTCATGTTGACATGCGATTTGCCATAGGTGTCTACATATATGCTGACAGGCTTTGCTACACCGATGGCATAGGCAACCTGTACCAACATCTCGTCAGCAACACCTGCTGCTACCATGTTCTTAGCAATATAGCGTGCGGCATAAGCTGCAGAGCGGTCTACCTTGCTTGAATCCTTACCAGAGAAAGCGCCACCACCGTGAGCACCCTTGCCTCCATAGGTGTCAACGATAATCTTTCTACCTGTCAAGCCAGTATCTCCGTGAGGACCACCGATTACGAACTTGCCTGTAGGGTTAACGAAGTATTTGATATCGTCGTTGAACAAAGCCAACACTTTGTCGCCAACCTGAGCCTTAACTCTTGGTATAAGAATGTTGATAACATCTTCGCGAATCTTTGCGAGCATAGCCTCGTCGTCATCGTTGCCGTTAGCATCCTTTACGAAATCGTCGTGCTGGGTGCTTACTACGATAGTGTCGATACGCTGAGGTACACCATTGTCGCTATATTCTATAGTAACCTGGCTCTTAGAGTCTGGACGAAGATAAGTCATCTCCTTGCCCTCCTTGCGGATGTCGGCAAGAGTCTTCATGATGAGCTGTGCAAGGTCGAGGCTTACAGGCATGTAGTTCTCAGTTTCGTTACAAGCGTAACCAAACATCATACCCTGGTCGCCAGCACCCTGGTTCTCGTCTTCTTCGCGCTCAACGCCACGATTGATGTCGTCGCTCTGCTCATGAATGGCTGTGAGAATACCACATGAGTTGCCATCGAACTGATACTCCGACTTAGTGTATCCAATCTTGTTGATGGTACGGCGTGCTATTGTTGCGAGGTCGATATACTCAGCAGAGCGAACTTCGCCCATGATAACAACCTGTCCTGTTGTTACGAAAGATTCAACAGCACAATGCGCCTTGTCGTCGTAAGCAAGGAACTGGTCGAGGATGGCGTCTGAAATCTGGTCGGCTACCTTGTCGGGATGTCCCTCTGAAACCGACTCTGATGAAAATAGATATGACATACTATTTATAAATAAGATAATACAGAGATAATCCTGCGCGACTAACTCTATAAATGATATAACATTATGTTTCTGAGGGTAATTCCATTCATCAGGCGCGCAGACCTAATGATAGAACGTGGGTGCAAAGTTACTGCTTTTCGGTTGATTGGCAAAATTTTATGCGTTTATTATGTAATATGTGTAATAAAGAAGCCTTATTCGTATATAAAAATAGTTTTTTTACATATTTGTTATAACTTTTTTGCTTTTTTGCTTTGTTGTGTCAAATAATAGCTTTATATTTGCGCAGAATGTTAGATGATTTTAACGGAATGACTCTTTTAATCAAAAGAAAAATTCTTTTATTAACTTAAACTTACACAAATTATGAAGAAAATGTTTTTAACTGCAGCTATGATGTTGGCATCAGTAGCTACATTTGCACAGAACGCAGTAGGTCAGATTACTATCCAGCCTAAAGTAGGTATGAACATCGCTAATATTACAGATGCTGACGATGCAGACGCTCGTATTGGTTTGGCTGCAGGTGCAGAATTTGAATATGGTGTAACAGATATGATCGGCGTGAGCGCTGGTTTGATTTATTCTATGCAGGGAGCTAAGACAACAGTAGAGGGTGTTGACGCAACAATGAAGCTCGACTATTTGAACGTTCCTATTCTTGCCAATGTTTATGTGGCTCCTGGTCTTGCTGTTAAGTTGGGTATCCAGCCAGGTTTCAAGCTTTCTGCTAAAGGAAAGGCAGAGACTTCGGGTGTTTCTGCAGAGACTGATTTGGACGGCGTAAAGGGGTTTGATCTTGCTATTCCTGTAGGTGTTTCTTATCAGTATCAGAATATCGTTCTTGATGCTCGCTACAACTGGGGTGTAACAAAGATTGTGGACGATGCAGACTCTAAGAATAGCGTATTCCAGATTACTCTTGGCTACAAGTTCTCTTTGTAATCTAAGTTAGAATTATTTTATAATTACAATAATGAGGTAGGTTCAGAATATGAGCCTACCTTTTTCTATTTATGGCAAGGCTTGAGTATAAACGAAATAAAACGAAAATCAAATAAGCTTCCTGAAGAATGCGAGTAGTCTCGATGGTCAATGAGGCTATTCGAAATTGCCAATGAGGCTATTCGAAAATGCCAACGAGGCTACTCGAAAATGCCAATGAGACTACTCGCATTTTATAACGACAGGAATAGACATGTGGTTTTACGATTTTTGTTGATTACAAGTTTTTTATAGAGCAACATTATTTTTCTTTAGGCTAATTATGCAAATACCTTGGCATTCTTTTCGCTTAATCGAAATTTTGGTGTAATTTTGCAACGGCTAAGACACATTATTATAATATGTTGCATTCTGCATCGTTGTATGCGGTATTCTGTACCTTAATATAATTGATGTTGTCAGGCGCTATTAAGGCAAACAATTTTTTATCGATAAAACATAATTTTATGATTCTGTTCTTTAAGACTCCTAAGGAGAATGTAATTGCGACTGAGGTTAACCACAAACCAAGTCAAGACGAAATCAACGAACTTTGTTGGCTCTTTGGCGATGCCCAGCTCATGGACTCCGAGACTCTCGGAGGATACTTTGTTGGCCCACGCCGTGAGATGATAACACCATGGAGTACGAATGCTGTTGAGATAACCCAGAACATGGGACTTAACGGCATTTCTCGTATAGAGGAGTACTTCCCTGTAAGTTCTGAGGATGCCGACCACGACCCTATGCTGCAGCGTATGTATAAGGGTTTGGACCAGACCATCTTCACAGTTGAACACACTCCAGAACCTATCAAGCTCGTTGACGACCTTGAGAAGTTTAACGAGGAAGAAGGTCTCGCCCTCTCGCCAGAAGAGATGGAATATCTGCACAATATCGAAAAGCAGAATGGCAGACCATTGACAGACTCTGAGATATTCGGCTTCGCACAGATCAACTCTGAGCATTGCCGTCATAAGATTTTCGGTGGTAAGTTTATCATTGATGGCGTAGAGAAGGAAAGCTCGCTCTTCGCTATGATTAAGAAGACCACCAAAGAGCACCCAGGAAAGATTCTTTCTGCTTACAAGGATAATGTGGCTTTCTCGCAGGGTCCCGTTATCGAGCAGTTTGCTCCTGCTGATCAGTCTACAGCCGACTGGTTTAAGGTGAAGGATATCGAGAGCGTGATCTCTCTTAAGGCTGAAACCCACAACTTCCCTACTACCGTAGAGCCTTTCAACGGTGCAGCTACAGGTACAGGTGGTGAAATCCGCGACCGTATGGGTGGTGGCGTTGGCTCATGGCCTATTGCTGGTACAGCTGTTTATATGACAGCATACCCACGTCTGAAAGACGATAATGGCAATGCAGACCCAGAGCGCGATTGGGAAGATATATTGCCAGTACGCCAGTGGCTCTATCAGAGTCCTGAGCAGATATTGATAAAGGCTTCTAATGGTGCCAGCGACTTCGGTAACAAGTTTGGTCAGCCTCTTATCACAGGTTCTCTCCTCACATTCGAACATCAGGAGAATGGCGAGAAGTATGCTTACGACAAGGTTATCATGCTTGCAGGTGGTGTAGGTTATGGTACTAAGCGCGACTGCTTGAAGAAGGAACCACAGCCAGGCAACAAGGTTGTAGTCGTAGGTGGTGACAACTATCGCATCGGTCTCGGTGGCGGTTCTGTATCGTCGGTAGATACTGGTCGCTATAGCAACGGTATCGAGCTCAACGCTATTCAGCGTGCTAACCCAGAGATGCAGAAGCGTGCTTACAACCTTGTGCGTGCATTGGTAGAAGAAGACAACAACCCAGTTGTTTCTATCCACGACCATGGTTCAGCAGGCCACTTGAACTGTCTCTCTGAGCTTGTTGAAGAGTGTGGTGGCGAGATTGATATGTCTAAGCTCCCTATTGGCGACAAGACTTTGAGCGCTAAGGAGATTATTGCCAACGAGTCGCAGGAGCGTATGGGACTTCTCATCGACGAGAAGCACCTTGCGCATGTCAAGAAGATTGCTGAGCGTGAGCGTGCTCCTATGTATGTAGTTGGTGAAACTACAGGCGATGCACACTTCAGCTTTGTTCAGGCTGATGGCAAGAAGCCTTTCGACCTCGATGTTGCTCAGATGTTCGGTCACTCGCCTGTTACCGTGATGGTAGACGAGACAGTAGAGCGCAAGTACGAAGACGTAACATATACATTATCAGATATCGATGCCTACACCGAGCGCATGCTTCAGCTTGAGGCTGTGGCTTGTAAGGACTGGTTGACCAACAAGGTAGACCGCTCCGTAACAGGTAAGGTGGCACGTCAGCAATGTCAGGGACAGTTGCAGTTGCCATTGAGCGACTGTGGTGTTGTAGCCCTTGACTATCGTGGACGTAAGGGTATCGCTACAGCCCTTGGTCATGCACCACAGGCAGGATTGGCAAGTCCAGAGGCAGGAAGTGTACTTTCTGTTGCTGAGTCGTTGACTAACATCGTTTGGGCACCTATGGCTACCGACGATGAGAATCCTTCAGCTATCGAGAATATCAGTCTCTCGGCTAACTGGATGTGGCCTTGCCGCTCACAGAAGGGTGAGGATGCTCGCTTGTATGCTGCCGTTGAGGCTTTGAGCGACTTCTGCTGCGCTATCGGCGTGAATGTTCCTACAGGTAAGGACTCATTGTCTTTGTCACAGCAATATCCTAATGGCGAGAAGATTATCTCTCCGGGAACCGTTATCGTAACAAGTGGTGGCGAGGTTGAAGACATCCGCAAGGTTGTTTCGCCTGTTATTGTCAACGACAAGAACTCAAGCCTCTATCATATCGACTTCAGCTTCGACGAGCAGCGCCTTGGTGGTTCTGCCTTTGCTCAGAGCCTTGGCAAGGTAGGCAGCGATGTTCCTACAGTTAAGAATCCTGAGTATTTCGCAGACTGCTTCAATGCTGTTCAGGAACTTATCCGCCGCGGTTGGATTATGGCAGGTCACGATATCTCAGCCGGTGGTATGCTTACCACATTGCTCGAAATGACATTTGCCAATACCGATGGTGGTTTGCACATCAATCTCCACAACCTTGCTGGCGACGATGTTGTTAAGAACCTTATGGCAGAGAACCCAGGTGTTGTTATCCAGGTTTCTGACGAGCACAAGCACGAGCTTATGGGCTACCTCGAGGATAATGGCATTGGCTTTGCTAAGATTGGTTATCCTGTTCCTGGTTCACGCACTCTTACAGTTGTTAAGGGCGACTGGAGCCACGACTTCGATATCGACGCCTTGCGCGAGAAGTGGTATAAGACATCTTACTTGCTCGACCGCAAGCAGAGCATGAATGGTATGGCTAAGAAGCGTTTCGAGAACTACAAGCAGCAGCCTGTAGAATTGAAATACCCAGAGTCGTTCACAGGTAAGTTGGCTCAGTATGGTGCCGACCCAGATCGTCGCACTCCAAGTGGCGTGAAGGCTGCTATCATCCGTGAGAAGGGTACCAATGGTGAGCGCGAAATGGCTTACTCATTGTATCTTGCAGGCTTCGATGTTAAGGACGTTATGATGACCGACCTTATCAACGGTCGCGAGACTCTCGAGGATATCAACATGATTGTATTCTGCGGTGGTTTCTCTAACTCCGACGTTCTCGGTTCTGCAAAGGGATGGGCTGGTGCATTCCTCTTCAACCCTAAGGCTAAAGAGGCTTTGGATAAGTTCTATGCTCGCGAAGACACCTTGTCGCTCGGTATCTGCAACGGTTGCCAGCTTATGGTAGAGCTCAACCTAATCAATCCTGAGCACGCCAATCGTTCACACCTCCTCCACAACCGTTCACAGAAGTTTGAGAGCACATATCTCGGCTTGAACATCCCACAAAACAATAGTGTGATGTTTGGTTCGTTGAGCGGAAGCAAGCTCGGTATATGGGTAGCCCACGGAGAGGGACGCTTCGACTTGCCAGAGGGTGAGGATAAGTATAATGTAGTTGCTAAGTACAACTATGCTGAATATCCAGGCAACCCTAACGGTTCAGACTTTAGCGTAGCTGGTATCTGTTCAGCCGATGGTCGTCATCTCGCTATGATGCCTCACCTCGAGCGTGCTATCTTCCCATGGCAGCTTGGCTACCAGGATGCTTCACACAAGAACGACGAGGTAACTCCTTGGATCGAAGCATTCGTGAATGCACGTAAGTGGATTGAGAATAAGAAGTAATATAGCCTCTTCCCTAACCCCTCCCCGAAAGGGAGGGGAGTTATTACACAATATTTTGCGGGAAACCTTCTAATTAGAAATAAGTCTTATCACGAGGGTGTATCAAAAGTGCTTACGCCTTTTGATACATCCTTTTGGGATGAGACTATTTTTTCATTATGGACAACATATACTGGACATCTTTCAAGACTTTCTTCAAAATTGGTGCTTTCACCCTTGGTGGTGGATATGCTATGATTCCGATTATTGAAGAAGAAGTGGTAAACAAAAACAAATGGGTGTCTCACGAAGAGATGCTCGACCTTATAGCCGTGGCACAAACCTGCCCTGGCGTGTTTGCCATAAACATAAGCACTTTTATCGGATATAAATTGAGAAAGAAGCGTGGCGCTCTCTGTACCTCACTCGGCACAGCATTGCCATCATTTCTCATCATATTGTTTATAGCCCTGTTTTTCCATAGGTTTATGGATGTGCCATGGATAGCTGCAATGTTTCGTGGCATACGCCCTGCTGTAGTTGCTCTTATCGCAGCTCCTACATTTAATTTGGCAAAGCGTGCTAACATCGGACTCTACAACTGTTGGATTCCTATCGCTGCAGCTTTACTCATTTGGGCTATGGGCGTAAACCCTATTTATATCATCATAGCTGCTGCTGTGGGTGGATATATCTATGGACAATACATTAAACCAACAGAATAATCGAATTTTGAAGAAAAAAATCTTCACTCTTCACTCTTCACTCTTCACTTAAATTATGCTTTTCTTAGAGCTTTTCTATACATTTTTTATAATTGGTGTCTTCGGCTTCGGTGGAGGATATGGCATGCTGTCGCTTATTCAGACACAGACCGTAAACCAACATCATTGGCTTTCTACTGCCGAGTTTACCAATATCGTTGCTATTTCGCAGATGACCCCTGGTCCTATAGGTATCAACTCTGCCACCTATTGTGGATATACCGCTGTACATAATGCTGGCATGGGCGAGGCGTTGGCTGTGCTGGGTTCGTTTACTGCTACCTTTGCTCTTGTGTTGCCATCATTCGTATTGATGGTGCTCATCAGCAAGATGTTTATGAAGTATATGAACACCCCTGTGGTGCAGAGCATCTTCATAGGCTTGCGCCCAACAGTTGTAGGTTTGCTTGCTGCTGCAACCTTGTTGCTTTTCACAAAAGAAAACTTTGGCTCTTTCTCTGAGAGCCCATGGCAGTTCTGCATAAGTATCGCTCTCTTTGTAGCCACCTTCGTTGGCACCTACTTCATGAAGATAAATCCAATAAGGATGATTTGCTTCGCAGCCTTTGCAGGCTTAGTGCTATTATATTAAATAGGTGGCAATAGCTTTTAATAGGACTTTATAAATATGTCTATACTCGAACTTTGGCTTCTTGCTGTAGCTCTTGCCATGGACTGCTTCACGGTGTCGATAGTCTTTGGTGTGTTGCTACGCAAGATAGAATGGCGCACGATACTTGTCGTGGCATTCCTTTTCGGATTGTTTCAGGCTATGATGCCGCTTGCAGGATGGCTTGCCACAAACTCCTTTAGCTCGCTTATCGAAGACTATGACCATTGGATAGCCTTCGGCTTGTTGGCATTCCTTGGTGGAAGAATGATTAAGGAGTCGTTTTCTGATGATGAAGAAGAGGGAGAGGCAGAAGCTGAAGCCAAGCATATAAATCCTCGAAAGCTAAAGACGCAGCTTGTGTTTGCCGTTGCCACCAGCATCGACGCTTTGGCAGTAGGCATCTCCTTCACTTGTCTTGGTTTCAACACTATTTCTTCATTATCCCTACCTTTGCTCATCATAGGTTTCGTTTCCCTTGCATTCAGCATCGTTGGTAGCCTTCTTGGCATCCGCTTTGGTAAGGGAGTAGAAAAGAGATTGAAGCCAGAACTGCTCGGTGGTATAGTCCTTATAATAATAGGTGTAAGGGTTTTGTGTGAGCATTTATTTGGACTATAAACAGCAAGTTCGGTCGGAAAAGTGTTGTTTTGGTACGAAAGTTCGGTCGGAAAAGTGTTGTCTAAACCCAAAAGTTCGGTCGAAAAAATGTAAAATCCCTTGGTTGTTATGTCGAAAATGCGTATATTTGCAGCAGAAACATAATAGAAATCAAGGGCTTATGTATCGTAAAATAATAGAGCGACTGAAAGAATGGAAGAATGACGAATATCGTAAACCACTTATCTTGGCTGGTGCTCGTCAGGTAGGTAAAACCTATATTCTACAAAAGTTCGGAGAAACAGAGTTTGATAATGTTGCATATATCAACTGTGACGACAATGATTTGGCAAAGGACTTGTTTTCACAAGACTATGATATGCAAAGAATTCTTTTTGCTATTGGTGCTCTTACCCAACAACCTATTGTTGCTGGTAAAACTCTTATTATATTAGACGAGATTCAAGAAGCCAAGCGAGGATTGTCGGTACTTAAGTATTTTTGTGAGAGAGTGCCTGAATATCATGTTGCGGTAGCTGGCTCGTTATTGGGTATTGCCATGCATCAAGGTGAATCGTTTCCTGTTGGCAAGGTAGATATACTAAATATCTACCCAATGACATATTGTGAATTTCTATTAGCAAAGGGTAAGGACCAGATGGTAGAAATCCTAAAGAGAAAGGATTGGAACACTATCAAATTGTTGAAAAGTCAATATATTAAATATCTTAGAGAGTATTATTTCGTTGGCGGAATGCCTGAAGCAGTAAATTGTTTTATTACTACGAATGATGCCGTTAGAGTAAGGAAAGTGCAAAATGATATTTTGTTCACTTATCAGAAAGATATTTCAAAACATGTGCCTACGGTAGAGTCAAACCGTATTAATATGGTTTGGCAATCAATGCCTTCGCAGTTGGTGAAAGAAAATAAGAAATTTATATATGGTGTAGCTAAGCCAGGAGGTAGAGCTAAAGATTTCGAAGTTGCCATACAGTGGCTTATGGATGCAGGATTGGTATATAAAGCCGAAAGAATAACAGAGCCAAAGACACCACTTAAATTCTATGTGGATATATCGAGTTTTAAATTATTTCTGTTAGATTGTGGACTACTTGGTGCAATGAGCGAGACACCTGCAGAGAACTTGTTGGTTGCAGATAATGGTATGGAAGAATCAAAAGGTGCCTTCACAGAGAATTTTGTTATGAGCCAGTTGGTGGCAACAAGAGATACTTCAGTATTCTATTATAGCAATAACTCAAAGTTAGAGATTGACTTCTTGATTCAGCAAAAATCTCAAGTTGTGCCTATAGAAGTAAAAGCAGAAGAGAATCTAAGGTCAAAGTCTCTATCTACATTCGTAGCTTCTAATCCAAGTCTTCATGGTATTCGCTTTTCTATGTCCGACTATCGTGAACAAGATTGGATGACAAATGTACCTCTGTATGCCGCAGATGTTTTCTTTGATTATTAATATTGCAATCTTTATATTTGCGCTTTGCGCTGTTATATATAAATTGTTAAGAGTTGCAAACAAAAAGGTGGATTGTGAGTGATTTTGTTTACATTTGCATATAGCGATTTTTAATTCTATTAAGATTATGAAGACTAAGTTATTTTTGATGTCATGCTTTTCGATGGCAATAATGCTTTTTGCAGGTTGTGGCGATTCAGACGATGGCTCAGGTTTCGTAGAGGAAACTGGAGGAACTAATGCTAATGTTCCTGCAATGTCGGCTTCTGAAGCAAAAAGAAGTTTGCAGTCAACTGCCGATGATTTGCTTGCAAAAGTTAAGGTGAACGAACTGGAGAATTTTAAAGATATTTTTGATGCTGCCGAAAGATGGGGTGTTCAAGAAGGTGATCCTATTGCTGCTTGGTTTGAAGCCGCAAAGGGTGCGTGCTTGATATCAAGCAATAAATATAAGGAGTATTATCTATGGAAAGCTGCTAACTTTGTTGGTGAGTTTACTCTTAATGATTTTGGCGAGTGGACACAAACAAAGAGAGGTGGCGATAAGTTGGTATTTAAGTTTGATGATGCTAACCACAAACCTTGCGTGCTTACTGTTACAGCGAGTGCTGCAGGTACAGAAATCCATCACAATAGTTTTGATGGAAAGGAATGGGATTGGAAGTATGAAAACGGATATTATCAAGAGTTTGAGACTGTAACGAAAGAGAATCGTTTCATTTTGCCTAAGCAGACAAAGGTGACACTGACGCAGAATGGAGTCAGAAAGGTGGACGTTACGGTGAATGCAAGTGTGAGTACAGGTAAGGAGGTAGACTTTGCTAAGGATGCAATCAACGTAACCTCCACAATGGTTATTAACGACTATACGATAGAAATTCAGAAGGCTTCTTACAAGGCAGGAAAGTCGGCAAATGCTAAAGCTACTATTTCAAAGAATAGAGAAACTTTGATTACTATTAGCGGGAGTGCTTTAGGAACTGTAACCACAACAGGTGAAGGCTCTTCGGTAGGTAAAACTTCTATTTCTGTCAATATTCTGAATAGAGCAAAGATAGTGGCTAATATCGATGATGTAGAACTATTGAATCATAATCTTGATAAGGCTTCTAACTGCGACACAGATAGAAATCAGCTCGATAGATATTTGTCTAATGCCAACAGACTATTTGATGGTAATCTATATCTTGAAAATAGTTCAAACAGTTCGGCTACGCTATATTATAAATCAGTAGTTGCTGATGGCTATTGGGATTATGAGACTATGATGAAGTTTGCTGATGGTTCAGAGTATTCTATAGACAGCTATTTTAATGAGAAATCTTTTAGACGTGTGGTGTATACTGTTGAGGCTATCATAGAAGACTTCCGCGAGATGTTCGGTATTTCAGATAGCTACAACGGACTGAACTAAATGATAAACGGATATATTCCTAAGCTATATAGTGAATAAACAGCTATTGATACTGTTCCTTTGTGGAACGATAAGCATACAGAAAAGCGTGTCGGCAGAAATGTCAGACACGCTTAATCATTATCAGCTACAAGATGTTGAGGTGAAGGGCAAACGCTTACGCTCACATCTCAAAGCTCTCGACGATGCCAGCATTGTCGATATGTCGCTGATGGACTATATGCCACGTATTCTTGGCAATGCCGACCCTATACATTATGCCCAGCTACTGCCTGGCGTGCAGACTAATTCGGAGTATGATGCAGGACTGCATGTGCAGGGATGCGACAATTCGCATAACTATGTATCGTTGGATGGTGTGCCTATATATAATGCCACCCATCTGCTTGGATTCTTTTCTATATTTAACGCTTCGCATTTCTCTGAGATGAGTCTTACGAAGTCGTCTACCTCTGCTTCTTTTCCTAACAGACTTGGTGGAAGTGTAGATATGCTTACCCCTACATGGATATGTGGCGAGGATAGCTTGCAAGCAAATGGAAAGCATGGCGAGATAGCTGTTGGTCCGATGTCGTCGCAAGGAACCGTGAAGTTGCCAATAGGTAAACGCTCTATGCTCATGGTGTCGGCTCGAGCTGCATATCTGAACCTTCTATATTCTAAATGGTTGGAGATGGATGGCGACCATGTGAACTATGACTTCGCTGACTATAATGCCACCTATATCACCCAACTCGATGATGCCAACGTGATAAAGGCTGAGGCGTATTGGGGCTACGACAATCTGAAGATAGGGCAAGCAGACCAAGGTATGCAGACAAAAATTAAATGGGATAATACTATGGCAGCCTTGTATTGGTATTCAAGGCATAGCAAATGGCAAACAGAACAAAGCGTATATTTTACGAGATATGCAAACCGGGTGCGCATAAACGAAACTTCTATAGATGTAGGAGTGCGCTCGTATATCTACGACCTTGGGTATAAGGGTAGACTGAAATTCGGACATTGGGATTGTGGAGCTGATGTGATAAGGCACGAACTTATGCCTCAGGATATTGCTACAGGCGGAACTATAAATGCTAATGTTGCTCCTACAAAGAAGCAACGAACCGTTGAGACTTCGGCATATATGAAATATCTGCAGCCATTATCCCAACGCTGGGCTTTGGAGACAGGCTTGCGTTTTACCTATTATTATAATAAGGATAGGTTTGCAAGCCTTGACCCAAATATAAAACTTCGCTGGGATGCTTCGCAGGCAAGTCAATTTAGCTTGAACCTTGGTGTTCATCATCAATATTTATATCAGACAGGTTTTTCGTCGATGGGACTGCCTACGGAGTTTTGGCTTTCTTCGAGCAATGAGTTTCGACCACAATATGCCTATAATGCTTCATTGCAAGGTAACTTCTGGCTGAAAGACCGTGAGTATCGATTGACCACAGAGCTATATTTTAAGAAACTGGAACACCAAATAGAGAATAGCGGAAATATCTTCGATATTCTGTATTCTTCGTACTCGTTGGAAGGAGCCTTGATGAAAGGTAAGGGCTACAACTATGGTGCCAACATCATGTTAGAGAAGCGAAGAGGTAAGCTAACAGGATGGGTGAGCTATTCTTTCGGAAGAGCAAAGCGCAGATTTGATGGAGATAGATATGCAGGGTGGTATTCTGCAAGCCATGAGAGAATACATGAGTTGAATGCCGTTGCAACATACAAGATTGGAAAGCGAATGGAACTTGGTGCTACATATGTGTTAGCATCGGGATTACCTTTCACACGTATTAAGTATGCATATATGGTGTCCAACAATATAGTCTCAGAATATGGGCCATATAATGGAGATAGAATAAAGCCATATATGCGCTTGGACTTATCAATGAATTATGATTTCAAGAATAGTGGTGATAAGCGGAGTGGTATAAACTTCTCGCTTTACAACGCTACGATGTATAACAACATCTTGTCTTATCGCATAAAAGTATATAAGGGACAAGTGAGATATGCCACCTTTAGCTTCTTGATGCCGATATTGCCATCTATAAGTTATTATTACAAATTCTGATGATGAAGGATATGAAGTCTACACCTTATTATATATATATACTCATGGTGTTTAGCTTGCTCATAGCGGCTTGCGACAACTATGATATATCTACGTCGGGTAAGTCACAACTGGTAGTGGAAGGCTGGATAGATGCTGGGCAATTCCCGATAGTGAAGTTAACCAAGACGGTGCCTTTGACAGAAGAGCGAATAGATGTCGACGATTTGTCGAAATATGTTGAGAATTGGGGAAAGGTGACTATCTCTGATGGTAAACGAACGGAAGTGATGATGGGACGATATGATTCCAAATATAATCCTCCCTTTGTCTATACCACATACAATATGAAAGGTGAAGTGGGAAAGACTTATACCATCAAAGCAGAATCACGAGACGGAATTGTTGCAGAGGCTACAACTTCTATTCCTGTGCCGATAGAGATAACGAAGTTTGAGATAGAGCCAACGGATGTAGACACTTTGTTTCAGTTGGTGGCTTATGTCAGCGATAGCAACAAACGTTGTAAGCTATTCACCATGGTGGAAGGAGAACAGACGGAATATTATTCCTCGCAGATAGGATTGTTTGATGTGGGGATGATAGGTGAAGATGGTAGGGTGATAGTTAAGCGAGGCAGAAAAAACTTAGATAAGAATGTGTCGCCATTCTTTAAGCGAGGCGACAAGGTATGGGTGAAATTGGCTACTTTAGATGATGCCTCGTATGACTTTTGGCGAAGTTTCGAAGACTTGGTGGCATTGTCTCGTGTGCCATTAATGCCTGTAGCAGAGAATTTGAAGTCGAATGTAACAGGAGCTTTAGGCTATTGGTGCGGCTATGGTTCAAAAGTATATAGTGTTAGTATAGACTTCTGACAGTTGGCATAGGCTTATTTCCTGAACTCCAAATCAGATATTGGATTTGGGTTAAATACCATACAAAATGGTGTTGATATTTTGCTATGTCGCAAAAAATTATTAATTTCGCAACCGCTTTGGTATATGTATAACTTTATATATATCTTACGCTGAGGGGTCTCATAGTTCAATGGATAGAACAAGTCTCTCCTAAAGATTAGATCCGAGTTCGATTCTCGGTGAGACCACGAGTATAGTGCTCAATGCACGTTATAACATCATTTTTATATATATCTACTAAATTTAAACCTACAGAAATGATGATAAACAAATTCATATTCCGCAATTTTGTTCCAGCATGCATGGTGGCATGCGCTGTTGTAATGGGAGTTATGGCTCCTTGTAATTCATTTGCTCAGAAGGCTAAGGCTCAGAAGAAGACTAAGACTGAGACAGCGATTGTGCATCCTTGGCAAGGTAAGCGTGTGGCTTATTTCGGCGACTCTATCACCGACCCTAACAATAAGGCTGCCAGCAATAAATACTGGAATTTCTTGGAAGAATGGCTCGGCATAAAGCCTTTTGTTTATGCTGTGAGCGGTAGAATGTGGAACGATATTCCACGCCAGGCTAATAAGCTAAAGGCTGAACATGGTGATGATTTCGACGCTATACTGATTTTTATGGGTACTAATGATCACAATAATGCCGTACCTATGGGAAAATGGTATGATGAGCGTATGGAGAAGGTGGAATATGGCCATCAGTATGTGAAGAGAATGGAAAACCGCATGCGCCGTTACCCTTCTTTTGATAAGGATACCTATAAAGGACGTATCAATATAGCCTTAGATTCATTGAAGAAGATGTATCCTACAAAGCAGATAGTATTGCTCACACCTATTCATCGTGCAGGATTCTATGCTAACGACAAGAACTGGCAATGCACAGAAGACTACATGAATCGTTGTGGTGAATATCTCGACAGCTATGTTGATGCTGTGAAAGAGGCTGGCAATATCTGGGCTGTGCCTGTTATAGACCTTAATGCTACTTGCGGATTGTATCCTATGCAGGATGGCTTTGCACAATATTTCAATAAGGCTGATACTGACCGTCTGCATCCTAACAATATGGGACACGAGCGTATGGCAAAGACTTTGATGTATCAACTATTATCATTGCCATGCACATTCTAAAGGACGAAGAATACATGCGCCGTTGCTTGCAGTTGGCAAGAAACGGTATGCAGAATGCTAAACCAAACCCAATGGTGGGGGCGGTGATAGTGGCGGAAGATGGAAGGATAATAGGCGAGGGTTATCATGTGAGGTGTGGCGAAGGCCATGCTGAGGTCAATGCTTTTGCTTCTGTTAAGCCAGAGGATGAACATCTGCTACATTCTGCCACTATATATGTATCGCTCGAACCATGTTCGCACTATGGTAAAACTCCACCTTGCGCAGAGCTAATAATAAAGAAAGGTGTGCGCAGAGTGGTGTGCGGATGTATAGATCCTTTTGCAAAAGTAAAGGGTAGGGGTGTAGAGATGATTCGTCAGGCGGGTATAGAGGTTACTGTCGGCGTGCTGGAGGCAGAATGTCATAAGCTAAACAAATGGTTTATGACAGTCAACGAGAAGCAACGTCCATATATCTTACTAAAATGGGCACAGACTGCTAATGGTATCATAGGCTATCGTCAGGATGATAATAAGCCTGCTTTACAACTCTCTACTCCATTTACAAAGATGTTGGTGCATAAGCTCCGAGCAGAGTATGATGCTATTCTTGTTGGTCGTGTTACAGACGACATGGAACATCCACAGCTGAATGTGCGTGATTGGGCAGGTAAGAATCCAAAACGATTAGTGCTAGATCATTCAACTTCGCCACAAGACATTCTTGATAAGCTATATGCTGAAAAGGCACAATCGCTAATCGTCGAAGGTGGTGCTAAAACCCTTTCTTCGTTTATCGAACTTGGACTATGGGACGAGATAAGAGTGGAGACTGCGCCCTTTACGGTTGAAGATGGCGTTATGGCTCCAACCTTGCCAAAGAATGTGGTTGTTGAAAGCACAGCGATGTATGGAGGTAATACTATTATGCGATATATTAAGAAAGTTTTATAACTTTTCATCTAAAAGCTTGCAATTATCATAAAATATCTTTAGATTTGCACATAAATAATAAGTTTCGCAAATTATAAACATCAATAATAACTAAAGTATAACTACTATGCGCCACAAGAAAATTCTCTTCGTAGCAATTGCAATGTTATTTAGCTTTAACAATGCTCACGCTCAATTCTTTAAGAAATTAATGAAGACTGTACAGGAAGTTGGTGAGGTCGTTACAGATATCACTGGCGAAACTTCTGATGGTACTCCTGTTAATAATAATACTACTACGTCTTCAAATCTCAATTCTTCTCAGAATAATACAGCTCCAGCAACAACCACTAAGGCTGATGATGGTTCGTTCTCAATGTCGCTTAATGCTCCAGGCTTTGAGGTAAAACTGCTTGGAGGAAATCGTACAGGTGATTTGGCAACTTACGACCTCTTGCTAATTAATAAGACTGGTAAGACACGTGAAATTTCTATTCTTGAAAAAGACGGATGTATAGGTTATGAGGATTATAAAACCTTTGCAACCGACGATCAGTACGAAGTGTACAACTATAACCAAATGCTGAAAGTGCAGATTGGAGGTACCCAATATGGTCCATTTACATTGTCTGCCAATGTTCCTGCCAAAATGCGTATAACTCTTACTAATGTTTCAGCAAATGCAAAGATGATACCATATCTTTCTGTTGCATTCCGAAATATGGCAGACGGCCCTTCTTATGGCCAGGCTTTGCTGCAAATAAAAAATCTTCCTTTGGAATAAGATAAGTGAAGAACGAAAAACGAAGAATGAAGAATCAATTAGATTTTAAATAAAAAATGAAGAGTGAAGAATTAATAGCCATATAGACTATTTAATTCTTCACTCTTCACTCTTCACTTTTCACTCTTCACTTAGATTCTTTATTTTTACTTTCTACCGAAATCAGCAGGAACTTCTCCCCACTGCTTGGTTTCCCATTTCATAATTCTTGTTGTCACATTGTGTGTGCGGAGCCATTGCTCTGCTCTTGCCACAATCTGATATAGTTGTTCGGTTTGTGGTGTACGTTCAAGCTTTGTTTTGCATTGCTTTTTGTTCACCCACAATATGGCATTATAAGAGTCAGAATATATAACCTTGTTTTTGATACCCTGTTTCTCCATCAATGCCAATGCATGTACGATGGCGAGAAACTCACCTATGTTGTTAGTGCCATGCATAGGACCAAAATGAAATACCTGTGCTCCTGTCTGTAAGTCAATAGCCTGATATTCCATCGGGCCAGGGTTGCCGCTACAAGCTGCATCCACAGCCCAAGCATTTGCCTCTACCTGTGGAGGCAGAGGCAATACTGTATCGTTGCGCCATGAAGGCGGATTTTGTGGCTGATTATTCATATTACATTCTCTCAGGCACTTCAATGCCAAGAAGTTCCATACCATTCTTGATAACCTTGGCTACGTTGGCTGCAAGAACAAGACGAACAGTCTTCTCTGCCTCGCTGTCGGCATTAAGGATGCTGTAGTCGTGGTAGAACTGGTTGAACTGCTTGGTGAGCTCATAGCAATAGTTGGCAATGCCACTTGGGCTATAGTCGATACCTGCCTGAGCTACAGCAGCACCAAAGTCGTTGAGCTTCTGTATAAGGTCTGTCTCTTTCTCATTCAATGGAGCGTCGGCACCCAATTCTGCTGGTATAACGATGCCTTCGGCAACAGCCTTACGCATGATACTACGAATACGAGCATAGGTATATTGGATGAAAGGACCTGTGTTGCCATTGAAGTCGATACTCTCTTCTGGGTTGAAGAGCATATTCTTGCGAGCGTCAACCTTGAGGATAAAGTATTTCAAAGCTCCGAGACCTACCATGCGAGCAATCTCCTGCTTCTCTTCTTCTGTCATATCGTTGAACTTACCAAGCTCATCACTTGTCTTGCGAGCATCAGTAATCATTGCTTCCATCAAGTCGTCAGCGTCAACAACAGTTCCTTCGCGGCTCTTCATCTTACCATTTGGCAATTCTACCATACCATAAGAGAAGTGAACCAAATCTTTACCCCACTTAAAACCAAGACGGTCGAGCAAGATAGAGAGCACCTGGAAGTGGTAGTTCTGCTCGTTACCTACTACGTAGATCATCTTGTCGATAGGGAAGTCCTTAAAGCGGAGATCTGCAGTACCGATATCCTGAGTCATATAAACAGAAGTACCGTCAGAACGGAGCAAGAGCTTCTGGTCGAGACCCTCGTTGGTGAGGTCTGCCCATACAGAGTTATCGTCCTTGCGGAAGAAGAGACCCTTCTCCAATCCTTCTTCTACCTTCTTCTTACCCTCGAGGTATGTATTAGACTCATAATATATCTTGTCGAAACCTACACCCATCATCTTGTAAGTCTCATCGAAGCCTGCATAAACCCAGTTGTTCATCTTCTGCCAAAGAGCGCGAACCTCAGGGTCGTTATTCTCCCACTTCACGAGCATCTCGTGAGCCTCCTTGATTAATGGAGCCTCTGCCTTTGCCTTCTCTGTGGCAGCTTCTTCTTCCATACCTTCCTTGATATACTGAGCCTTGAGCTCTGCAATCTCTTCACGATAGTGCTTATCGAAAGCTACATAGTAGTCGCCAATAAGGTGGTCGCCCTTCTTGCCTGAAGTTTCTGGAGTTTCGCCATTGCCCCACTTTAGCCAAGCGAGCATAGACTTACAGATATGGATACCACGGTCGTTGACGATATTTGTCTTGATTACCTTATTGCCGTTAGCCTCCATAATCTGAGCCAATGACCAACCAAGGAGGTTGTTGCGTACGTGACCAAGGTGGAGAGGCTTGTTGGTGTTAGGAGAAGAGTACTCTATCATTACGAGAGGACTATTCTCTGTAACAGGCTTCTCGCCAAACTTAGCTTCAGCGTTGATAGTATTCAACAATGCCACCCAAGCAGCAGGAGCGATACAAAGGTTTAGGAAACCCTTGACAACATTAAAGTCGGCAACAACATTACTGCAGTTCTGCTTTAGATATTCACCAATCTCCTGAGCTGTATCCTCAGGCTTCTTCTTAGAGATTTTGAGGAATGGGAACACCACTACTGTAAGGTTACCTTCGAAAGTACTCTTCGTCTTCTGAATCTGTACCATAGAGTCAGCAACTTCCTGACCATATAGCTCTTTTACTGCTACTTTGACAGCTTTAAATATTTCGTTTTCTATATTCATCGTGTTATATAATAAATTATAATTCTAATCTTATCTTAAAATCAAATTACAGCTTACCGCCATAGCACAAATCGCCTGCGTCACCGAATCCTGGCACGATATATTTGTGCTCATTAAGTTCTGGGTCGATAGCTGCACACCAAATGGTAGTCTTGTCTTCAGGGAAAGTGTTCTTGATATGCTCAATTCCCTTAGGAGTTGCTATTACGCAAGCCACGTGGATATGTTTTGGAGTTCCCTTTGTGAGGAAAGCCTTATATCCAAGTTCCATACTTCCGCCAGTAGCAAGCATCGGGTCTGCAATGATAAGAATTTTCTCTTCTACGCTTGGTGTTGCGAGATATTCTACATGTATGCCAACTTCAGTGTGAGTATCATTGGTATACTCACGATATGCTGAAACGAAAGCGTTGCCGGCATGGTCGAAGATGTTGAGGAAACCTTGATGGAAAGGAAGTCCTGCACGGAAAATAGTTCCCAACAAAATCTTATCTTTAGGAACGTTTACAGTAGCGGTGCCTAACGGTGTAGTCACCTCCTTCTTTACATATTCCAATACTTTGGAGATTTCGAACGCTGCGTATTCTCCTATTCTCATAATATTGTTGCGGAACAGCAGTCTGTTCTTCTGATATTCCTTGTCGCGAATTTCTTCAAGATACTGACCAAGGATGCTGTTAGTGTCGGATAAGTTGATGATTTCCATATAAATGACTTTTCTTTTGCAAAGGTAGTGTAAACGAATGGAATATCAAAGGAATACGTAGTTTTTCTTTGTATTTCTGAGAGCAGCCTACCTTATTTAAAGGTAGTGCAAAATTTCGATTAAGCGAAGAGAATGCAAATGTATTTGTATTCTTGAGCGTGAGAAATTTATCTAAACGAATGGAAAGATAGTGCAAACGAGAGTAATGGTGAGCTTACTCACACATTGCTGAGTGCCGCCTATCCTTATATATAATATCAAAGAAATACGTAGTTTTTCTTTGTATTCCTGAGTGTAGCCTGCCTATGTATAATTGAGTATAAGTAGCCTATATATAATAATGTGTATCAGTAATTTTCTATATTGTCAACTCGGAATGACAAAAGGTTTGCAATAGTCCTTATTTTACTATCTTTAACCTAAAAAGCCTTATAGAAACCGAATTTTATTGCAGCAAAAGCACCGTATATCTACATTTTTTGCTAACTTTGCTCCCGAAAAAGGATAAAAAGATTATATTCACAACTTAAATACATTTAAAACAAAATGGCAAAGTTTGATAAGTCAGTTTTAGCAAAGTACGGAATCACAGGTACAACTGAGGTTCTCTACAATCCTTCTTATGAGGT
>HF994157.1 GCA_000436915.1 Prevotella sp. CAG:1092
CCGTTTGGAATTAAATCCGAAACTTTAGTAATAGTATATACGGATTTATTACACTTAACAATATAAAACAATGAAGACAACACTTTTATCACTAATGTTTCTATTGGTTGGCTCTATAGGGGCACCTGCTATTGCCCATAATTCAGCACCAAAGAAAAATGAAACTACCACAACCAAGAAAGCCAAGATGCTACCCATGAATGAGTTTGTTGACCAACTCATGGCAAAAATGACACTACAAGAGAAGATTGGACAGCTTAACCTTATGGTAGCTGGCGACATCACTACTGGTGGCGCACTCAACACTCAAGTAGGTAGCGACATCGCACAAGGCAACATGGGAGGCGTTTTCAACATCAAAGGCATAGAAAAAATTAAGGCTTTGCAAGATGTTGCCATCAAGAACTCTCGTCTCGGAATTCCTCTTCTTGTAGGCATGGACGTTATTCATGGCTATGAAACAATATTTCCAATTCCTCTTGCCCTATCCTGCTCTTGGGACACCGAAGCAATGAAAGTTGTTGGCGAAATATCAGCAAAAGAAGCAAGCGCAGACGGCATCAACTGGACTTTCTCACCAATGGTAGACATCGCACTCGATGCACGTTGGGGACGAATAAGTGAAGGTAATGGCGAGGACCCTTATTTGAGTGGTTTACTCGGTGCTGCCATGACCCAAGGCTATCAAGGTGTAGATATGCGTACCGAAGACATTTTGAGAGCCAACCATATCATGGCTTGCCTTAAACACTTTGCTCTATATGGCGCAGTAGAAAGCGGTAAGGAGTACAATACAGTTGACATGAGCCGTATACGAATGATGAACCAATATTTGCCACCATACGAAGCTGTGGTTAAAGCAGGTGTAGGTAGCGTGATGTCATCATTCAATCTTATCGACTATATTCCTGCTACTGCCAACAAATGGATGATGACCGATATATTGAGAAAACAATGGGGCTTCAAGGGTTTATTGGTTACTGACTACGCTTCTATCTCCGAAATATTGCAGCACGGAACTGCTAAAAATCTCAAAGAGGCTTCCGAACAAGCATTAAAGGCAGGTACAGATATGGACATGTGTTCAAATGCTTTTGTAAAACACCTTGCCCAAAGCCTACAAGAAGGCAAAGTGAGCGAAGAAGAAATAAACATTGCCTGCCGCCGAATACTGGAAGCTAAATATAAATTGGGATTGTTCATCGACCCTTACCGCTATTGCAACACCAAGCGTAGTAAGAGCGAGATTTACACAGCAGAGAACCGTCAGGTAGCCCGCGACGTAGCTGCCAAGACCTTTGTGCTCCTGAAGAACGAAGGCAATATCCTGCCACTGAAGAAGAAAGGGAAAATAGCCCTGATAGGTCCGCTTGCCGACACTCGAAACAACATTACCGGAACATGGAGCGTAGCACAGGTACCATCTAAATATACCACCATCAAGGAGGCAATGGAGCATGCTCTTGACGGAAAAGCCACTTTATTATATGCTCAGGGAAGCAATATCTGGCGCAATCAGGAACTACAGAAAAACGGAGAATGCGGAAAGCCTATCAACTGGGGCGATGAGACAGAGATGAAGAACGAAGCCCTAAAAATAGCGAAAGAGGCGGACGTAATAGTATGTGCAATGGGCGAATGTGCAGACATAACTGCTTGCCGAACTCCTGAAGACGGGCAAGCCTGTAGTGCTCCTCAACTTTGCAGGCCGTCCTACGGTTCTTACTTGGGAGAAAGCCCATGTAATAGTATGTGCAATGGGCGAATGTGCAGACATGAGTGGCGAATGTGGTAGCCGTACCAACCTGGAGATGCCAGATGTGCAACACGAACTCTTGTCAGAACTCGTTAAATTGGGTAAGCCCGTAGTGCTCCTCAATTTTGCAGGTCGACCAACTGTACTCACTTGGGAAAAACAGCATGTACCAGCCATCATGAACGTATGGTTTGGAGGCTCAGAGATGGGAGATGCACTCTGCGATGTGCTTTTCGGAGATAAAGTACCATCAGGTAAGCTCACCACATCAATGCCTAAAACCACAGGACAAGAGCCTATCTATTATAATCATCAGAACACCGGTCGTCCTGTTGCTGACGACAACAAGAAGTTTGCCAAATTTGCAAGCAACTGCCTCGATGTAAGCAATGGTCCGCTCTATCCTTTCGGTTACGGTTTGAGCTATACCACTTTCGAATATAGCAACTTCCGCCTGAGCAGCCAAGAAGCAGACATCAATGGCAACCAAGAAGCTACAGAGTGGCAGAATGGAAAAAATATAACCGCCACTATCACCGTTAAGAACACAGGAAATCGCGATGCCGACGAAATAGTACAGCTCTACATCCGCGATATGGTGGCAAGCATCTCTCGCCCTGTAAAGGAGCTGAAAGGGTTCCAGCGCATTCATCTGGCAGTAGGTGAAAGCAAGGAGGTAAGTTTTGATATCACCCCAGATATGCTCAAGTTCTACAACGCAGATCTGAAGCACGTGATAGAACCAGGCGACTTCCAGATTATGATAGGAACCAACAGCAAAGAAGTAGAAGCCTTGAACTTCAACGTAAAATAATACAATATACAAAGAAAGCTGACCTACAGCTACAATATAAAAAAACCCATTTCGGAGTGTTCCTGGCAAAAGGTGGCAAAAAGTCGATGCATGCTGGGTATTATTTCCATATCGGAACAGGTAACAGCTCAAAATATCCACAAGCCCACATGCTTGCTTCTGGCAACTATTGCTACGACAATAAGGCTGTCAAAATATTGCGCGAAGATATTAGCGACGAATGGGAAACATTCAGCACCAGCATCCTGGGAAAAGCCAACAGCATGTTTACTCCCGACATGGAAGGAGCATTAAAGCGAGTGCCAAGAGAATACGCCCCAAATGCGCCATACGCAGATTGGATGCGAATGAAAGCCTATTGCCTAACAGCCCAGGTCGACGACAACTTCTTGCTGGACGACAATCTCGCCCATCGTTTGGCAGAACTATTCAAAAACACCAAACCATTTGTCGATTATATAAACCGTGCCGTGGACTACGTGAAAGAAGAAATGGAAGTGTGATAGTTCAAAACAGCAATAATCCGCAACAACAAATTATAATTCTTACAAAAAATAAATGGAAAACAGAATAACAACAATGGAGCAAGAAATGCAGCGACGCACCCAACTGCTCCTTGGAAAAGATAATCTCGAAAAACTTCAGTCGGCACGAGTACTCCTGTTTGGAGTAGGAGGCGTAGGCTCATGGTGTGCCGAAGGACTGGTGCGTAGCGGCATACGCAACATCACCATCGTGGATAGCGACCAAGTATGCGCATCCAACTGCAACCGACAACTGATGGCTACAAGTCGCACCATAGGAGAAGTAAAAGTCGATGCCCTGCGCCAACGACTTCTTGAAATAAACCCCGATGCCAACATCACAGCCTATCAGAAAGTCTATAATGCAGAAACAGCAGAAGAGTTCCACATGGAGGAATACGACTTCATCATCGACGCCATCGATTCGCTAAAAGATAAAGCCGACCTCATACTCCGTGCCACCGCCCTACCCAATCATATCACCTTCGTATCATCCATGGGTGCAGCCCTCCGCCGCGACCCATTCATGATCAGGAAAGCAGAGTTTTTTAAAGTAAAAGGCGACCCATTGGCACGAGCCCTGCGCAAGAAGTTTAAGCACAACAAGACTACCCCAAGCCGCAAGTTCATGTGCGTATATAGCGAGGAAAAGCCAATGGAAAACATGAGCAACCAGCAACTGGTAGAAAACGAATGGTGCACATCAAAAGCACAAATCAACGGTTCCCTCTGCCACATCACCGCTTCATTCGGCATGGCAATAGCCGGAATCGTAATCAACGACATCATCGACCGCCAAGCTCCAACTTCGCAACAGTAGGATAAGTCTACAGCCACACTGTGTTTGACATATTTTTGCGTATATCAGCATTAATAATTCTGCTTCAGTTTTGTCATTGCGCTCGTTTGCACTATCTTTGCATAACTGAACTTTCGTATGTGATTCAAGTACGGGCTGAAGGCCCAA
>HF994158.1:0-250 GCA_000436915.1 Prevotella sp. CAG:1092
TTTCAATGATTGGCGACCATTTTCCAGTGGTATGGTTTTATAAAAAAATAAATACAGCTCCAAGGGCTGACACTTTATCCACGAGGTGTCAGCCCTTAATCCAAATATCCACTATTATTGCTTAGGAGTGGTCAACAAGTGACATTGTCAGAGACTAACGACAAGGAACTCAAACAAAAGACAATATCAGGCAATAGACTTTTATTTCAAATATTTTCGAAACCTACGTTTCCGAAACCTGCGTTTCGAA
>HF994158.1:283-780 GCA_000436915.1 Prevotella sp. CAG:1092
ACAAGAATACAGATATTGGCAATAGCTGTAGACGAAATAGAACATACTGCTTGCTTCTATGAGGTTAAACGCCTAGCCAAGGATGTTGTCATCGGTATTGTGAAAGAAAAAGCCGAGCATTTTTTCCAGATTACAGGAGGATTCAAGAAATACAACATAGAGTATAAGGGTCTGTCTATGGAGGATATGTAATCGGCTCTTGTTTATCCATTATAAAAGACAAAAACGAGATTTTCAGTGGTTTTATCTTTTATACAAGATAAATTCGGGAACAAAGTTTCTTTTTTATCTGCCATGCCACTATTTGGCACAGCTTCGTAGTATCTTTGCAACCGTAAAACAAAAATAATAACATGACGACTATAGGAAAGACAGAGAAATTGAAGTGTATCTGCAATCCATGAACCATTATGGACTTGTAGGGGTCGCAACTTATCAATACCTTTGCCCTGCCAAACCCGAATCGGTCATCAGGAATGCAATATCCACAAGCAGAC
>HF994159.1:0-136 GCA_000436915.1 Prevotella sp. CAG:1092
GCTAAGAATTTTGATTATATCCTGCTTTTAACAGAAGAGGTGCCAGGCTTCAAACGCTTGCACGAATACTGCGACATGGCTGAAACATTGCAGGCAACATATCCTGAGGCTTCAGCCAATAGTTCGCGCAAAGCCT
>HF994159.1:220-4868 GCA_000436915.1 Prevotella sp. CAG:1092
ACTCAACGATTTGCTTCATAAGCCAGAGACTTACGCTTTTATCAATAATGATGCGAAGCTGGACGATGATATCCGTCTGGTTAGAAAGATTGGAAATTCTGCAAGCCATGATGGTGGCGAACCTGTAAAGAGGGTAAAGGCTTTCCGCTGTCTGCGTGCACTATATAATGTGGTGGCAGGATTCATGTATCGTTGGGGAGCCATGAAGAGTATCCCCGCTTTTGATGCTACGATAATTCCAGGAAGAATAGATGGTCCTGTGCAGACTACATCGCCAAGTCCACAGGTAGAGCCAGATGTGGTGAATAGTGTGCCTAAGGAGAATGTAGAGCATCCAAAGTCGCCAATTATTCCAAAGGAAAGTTTGGCGAGCGAGGCTATCACACGCAAGTATCTCATCGACTATATGCTCATAGAGGCAGGATGGGATGTGCTCGAAGTGAAAGGCGATGTGCAAGGTGGCAAGACTTGCATAGAGGTTGAGGTTGACGGCATGCCAAGCAAGTCGGGCAAAGGATATGCAGACTATGTGTTGTTTAGCCGTGGTGGCAAGCCATTGGCTGTGATAGAGGCTAAGGCTGCGACTCATGAATTGGAAGAAGGTCGCCGACAAGCCATACTTTATGCTGATGCCCTGGAACACAAGTATGGTGTAAGACCAGTAATCTATTATACAAATGGATTTAAGACCAATGTGATTGATGGTCTGGGCTATATGGACAGACCTGTATACGCCTTCCACTCCATGGACGACCTGGAACGATTGATTCAGAAGAGAGGTAGGGCAAGGATTAGCAATCTGAGCATTAATGAGAATATCACCAACCGCCCTTATCAACAGACAGCAATCAAGAGTATTGTGGAATGGCTGAATCAGCAACATCGTCGTGGACTGCTGGTACTTGCCACAGGTACTGGCAAAACTCGTGTCAGCATTTCGCTCTGCGATATATTGATGCGCAACGACTGGGTGAAGAATGTGTTATTCTTGGCAGACCGCACGGCTCTTATCAATCAGGCACATAAAAACTATGAGGCATTTTTGCCTAATGTAACAATGACGGTTTTGAGCGAAGAGAAAGAGCCTAATATGAAAGCACGCATCATGTTCTCTACCTATCAAACCATGATAAACTATATAGATAAGGAGGATAAGAAATTCACCATAGGAAAATTCGACCTTATTATTATAGACGAGGCACACAGAAGCGTGTTTGGAAGATATGGCGCAATATTCAACTATTTCGACTCTTTGCTTATTGGGCTTACTGCCACCCCACGCGACGAGATAGACCGCAGCACTTACGACTTGCTGCAACTGGATAATGGAACACCAAACTATAGCTACGACTATGAGGAGGCTGTTGCCGATGAATATCTTGTGCCATACAAAACGCTGCAGTATCATTCCAAGATTATGGAGACTGGTATAAAATGGGACGATCTGCCTAAAGAACAGCAAGACAAGCTCGAAGAAGTATGGGCTTACGAGAAGGCATTGGCTGGCATGAGCGACGACGAAGAATATCATCGCGACATAGAGTCGAAGGAAATATTCAGCTATCTTATCAACAATAACACCATAGACAGAGTGCTACAGGAGTTGATGAAGAAAGGACTGAAGGTGCAGAGCGGAGAAGAAATTGGTAAGACCATTATCTTTGCTATGAACCACCTGCATGCAGAACAGATAGTGAAGAGATTCCGTGAGCTTTATCCTGAAAAGGGAGAACAATACTGCCAACTGATAGATAACTATGTGAAATATGCTGGTGCCTTGATTCTTGACTTTGAAGAGCTTGAGAAGATGCCACAAATTGCCGTTAGCGTGGATATGCTCGATACGGGCGTAGATGTGCCATCGGTGCTGAACCTTGTATTCTTTAAGCGAGTAAAATCAAAGATTAAGTTTATGCAGATGATTGGTCGTGGCACCAGACTATGCCCAGGATTATTTGGCAACAAGGATAAGAAGGTGTTCTACATCTTTGATTGGTGCAACAACTTTGAGTATTTCTCTGTACACACAGAGGGTGCTGACCCTGTAGCAGTAAAATCGTTGACCGAACGCCTCTTCTCGCTTCGCCTGGATATAGCCTTTGCATTACAGTCGGCAGAACATCAGGAAAGAGAAGAAGACAAGAAACTGCATGATAAATTGAAGGATATTCTGCATAGCCAGGTAGACAGTCTGAGCATGGCAAGAATTGACGTTAGAGAAAAAATAGCTAATATTGAGCCATATCGCAACAAGGAAGCATGGACTTGCCTAAGCGAGGTTGATGTGGCTAAGCTAAAAAGCATAGCCTCTGTTTTGCCTCGTCCTAACGAAAACGAAGCTGCCAAGAAGTTTGATATTCTGATGCTTCATCTACAGTTGGAGAAGGTAGACAGCATGGTGAATGCAGACAAGTGCCGAACAAGCGTTATTGCTATAGCCCGGCTGTTGGAGGATAAAATTACAATACCTGTAGTAAAGGCTCGAATAGACACTATTCGCGAAGTGCAGACCGTGCAGTTTTGGGAAACAAGTACGATAGATATACTGGAACGTGTACGCAAGGAGTTGCGCGACTTAGTTCATGTGCTTGAAGAAGGACGTGACGACCGCAAGTTCATCATAGATATTGAAGACACCACATCGTCAGATGACGAAGCTGCAAGAGTAGAGTTGAAGGCAACATACAAACAGCGAGTGATAGAATTTTTGGCAAACCATACCGACAACGCAACTCTGAACAAGATTCAGAATTTCGAACAGCTAACAGCAGCCGATATAGAAGAGCTACAGCGCATATTCTGGGAGGAACTGGGCACACGCGAGGAATATAACAAGGAAACAGGAGGCAAACGCTATAATAATAATGTGGCTGCTTTCATCCGCGTAATACAAGGAATAGACCGCAAGAAGGCATTAGAGAAGTATGGGCAATTTATCAAGTCTGCAAATCTGACTTCTGAGCAAGAGCAATACCTGAAGAATATTCTCGACTATATCAGCGTGAATGGTGACATTCTGCTTAGCGACTTCATGGAATATCCATTGAAGCTTTATCGTTGGCGCGATGTCTTTGGTAGCCAGTTTGTAAGTCTCAAAGACTTTATCCGCGAAGTGCACAATGTGATTTCAATTACTGCTTAATAACAAAAAACTATCGAGTGCAAAACTAAAGCATACATTATGCGATAGTTTTGCACTCGATAGTTTTAGAAGCTATAGCACAGACGAAGAGCGGCGGCGGTGAAGTTGTCATCGTCGTTGGAGATATATTGGAAAGAAGGTTGAATGGAGATAGAGTCCGAGAGTTGGCGCTTGAATGTTAGCTCCAAGGTGTATTCCTTGCCCTGCTGATAGCGTGCATAAAGCCCCGACAAGCCACACTCGTTGCGGCTATCTTTATAGGTGCAGCCTGCAGCTGCATATCTATAGCAACAACTCTCGCGAGAAGCATTTTCTGAATATTGCAACATGGCAGTAAGGCTCTTGTCGGCTATTGACCATAGCTGTTGCTCACCATATACCCACCATGCGCAAGTGGTCTTGCTCTTAGCATCATCAGCAGACGAGAGTTCGCCTTGTTCGTCTACAGGGAATTGACGAGTGTGTATGGCTGCTCCAGCAAAATATTGTCCGCCCGAATAGGCGTATTCCAACTGCGACATATTAAAGATGCCATCTTTCTTTGGTCGCACAAGGAAAGGATTATCATGACGATTCCAGCCATTATAGCCAACTCCATTATAGATGCTGTTTTTAAATGTCCAACCACCTTTGCTGATATCGAAATATAGCGTGAGTCCTGAATAAGGATAGTTGGCTATAGGATAGCTTGCGGCTATGGTTGGGAATATGCCACACGAACTATTTAGGAATAGCGCCGTGGCATCAGAGGTGAAGAAATCTTCGTTCACATTCCTCACGCCAACAAATAGATGTCCCTGTTTCCATTCGTGCATATAGCCAAGCACGGCTATGGCTGCCACATTGTTGTCGGCTTCGATATTCGAGAAGTCTTGCCAATCGCCAAGTATGCCATCATTGGATTTAGCCACATGGAGTGTTGCTGCTTCGAATGCTCCTTTACCATTATTCAACGGCAGGTTCATCTCCAATCGAAGCAGATTAAGCCAATTAGTTTTTTTGTTCATATCCCATTGCCACTCCGTGGTGTATACGCCTCCAAACTCTTGGGCGTGAGACAGGCTGAAACATGAGATACATGTGATAAATAAAAGTATACGCTTGATCATTTAATTATTTTCCTTTCTAATCTTTTCAATTCTTTTACTTTTTTACCCTTTTACCTTTTTACTTTTTTACTTTTTTTACCCTTTTACTTTTTTACCTTTAAAAGCGGTTGCAAAGATACATTTTTTTCTTCAATTAGAAATCTCTAATGTCGCATTAAAGCCTTCTAATTGATTTCATACGTGGCAAAAATCTATAATCTGTAATTTTGCAGGCATGAAAATCTACAGATATTTTTTATTTATTCTTATCTTTTAGAAACAAAGATATAACATCTTCGCAACAGCTCATTATCATTATTGTTGCAAGGCTGTAACATAGTAGCCGTAACTTTGCAACCGTAAACAAAACGTAATGATAATGACAAGAAACAAGGTAAAAAGATTGATTACAATGCTC
>HF994159.1:4951-5200 GCA_000436915.1 Prevotella sp. CAG:1092
GTATCGTTGTCGACAAAGCCAACCAAGAACCGCTCATTGGAGCTACCGTGATGACAGGCGACAAGGGCACCACTACAGACATAGATGGCAAATTTACTATCAAAGGGATAACAACAAGAAACATACACCTTATTATTAAATATATAGGATACAAAACTGCAGAACTAAACATAGCTGCAGCCTCTGCTAAAGACCTTAAGGTGGAGATGGAAGCCGACGAGCAGCAGTTTGGCGAAGTAACCGTAACAG